>CAVHJI010000001.1:0-46560 GCA_963636255.1 Bacteroidaceae bacterium
AGTTGTTGTTGATAACGCGCACGTATGTACGCGTATGCGCCCGCGAGAAAAACCAGAAACTAAATGTCGGGAATGCTGTCCACTGCTTTTCGCCTCATCTCGTCGACGACCTTCGCATAGACCTGCGTTGTCTTGATGCTCTTGTGTCCAAGAATTTTTGACACGGTGTACAGGTCGGTACCGTAGTAGAGCAGCAGCGTAGCACATGTGTGCCGGCTCATGTGAAACGTCATGTGCTTCTCGATGCCTGCCGCCTGGCCCCATCGGTTCAGGTAGTCATAGATGATCGACCGGTCACGAAATTGGAATACCAGGTTCTCGCGGCCATCGTAGCCGCGGTCCGGCAACCACTTCTTCGCATTCTCGGAGAGCGGGACGTAAACCGGCTCGCCCGTCTTCTGCTGCACGATCTCTATCTGCTGCACGCCATCGCCCACGTCAACGATATGCTTCCACCGAAGCCGCGACACGTCGATGTACCGAAGGCCGGTAAAGCAGCAGAATAGGAATGCCCTCTTCACACGCCAATCGTCGCACTCTGCTGCGGCCAGGCGCCGGACCTCGTCGAGTGTCAGATATTCTTTTTTTGTCGAACGGCGCTGTGGCTTGTCCGCCGACGACAGCCGGTGCGCTGGGTTCGACACGATGAGCTCCAGGCGCACGGCCTTGTTGAGTAGGATCGACAACACGGTGAAGTACGTGTACACCGTCTCGTTGCTCAACCTGCCGCCATACTTGTTCGCTCCTTCGCCTCGTAGGTACTCCAGGAATTGTCGCAGAAAACCCGGCGTCACGTCTTTCAGCGTCAGCCTCTTCGACGTGAACAGCCCGATGTGCCGTATCAGGTTGTGTATCGTCTTCGAGTAGTTCATATTCTCGTTGTTGAAGTAATATATCTGCTGCTCTTCCAACCACTTCAGCAGGTCGGTCTTGCCAGCCTTCTCACCGGCGAATGTCAGCCTGCCTTCTATTAGCTCCACCATGCGCTTCGCCCGGATGCCTTCCGCGACCTTCATGGTTGCCTTGTTCTCCACTTTTGCTGCACGTGTGTCTTCCGGCACCAGATACAGCCCGAGAAACTCCTTTCGCCTCGTGCCTTCGTGAATGATGTCCAGATAGATCGATTCGCCATGTGCAATTTTCTTCGTCCGAATATGGACGCTGCTCCCGTTTTTCATGATTTCTTTTTTTTGTCTCCCTCCTGTCACGCCGGGGGACAGCCCGGGGGACGGATAGGGGACGACGTTAAAAATAAAATAAACTAAAACAAACTAAACTAAACCGTAATGCCCCTGCCTCCAGAACGCAACAAAGCCGCTGCATATACACAGCGGCTTTGTTGGTGTCGGATAGCGGTTTGCACCATTTGACGGATGCTTATCCGAAGTTATCGTACATAAAAAAGTCGCTGCGTGTTGATAGCTGTTTATGCGGGGCGGGGCCATTTCTTTTCGCCTGTGGGCCTCAAAATGTCCGACGCTTGTAGTTTACCGCCGGGTGGATTTGAGGGCCGCAGAAGTAATCGTTTGGCCCTTTATGGCGATTTCTCGCCGCGGTGAGCGAGCCGGTGCGCCCACCCTTGATAGGTGTCGCGTATGCCGGTCGCCGGATCTTCGTAGACCTCCGCGTCCCACCACTCGAGAAGGCACCGGTGTGCATCGTCTGTGCCGAATACGTCTGCCACTTCGGTTGGGTATCTGGAGATGATGGTGCCGGCCCATGTGTTCGCGTCAAGCCCCGGCATGCCGTGCAGCACATTCCAGCAGATGTCTTTCAAGTCCTCCCGAAGCTCATCCTCGCCGCCCATCGCGTCAAGCAATGCGCGTAGTTCTTCAATCTCGTTTTTCATGGTCATGATAGCTACATGCAAAGAATAATGCCGCTGGCACCAGCGATGCGTAGGCCATCGGCCTCTTCGACGGATCGAGCAGCGCCACATAGATGCAGCATGCGAGTAGCACGCCTATTGCGAGAAATGGCGAGACAGCATGCCTGTCCTTGCTTGCGACAATAGCACCGCCTGTCATGGCAAAGCACCATGCTATCGCGAGGAACAGCGCCACGTTGTCCATGGACGCAAGTAAGCAATTGCCTAACTCCCCGTCATGCCATATCTGCATGCAGCGTCCATCGTGGCAGTCGTGCCCGTTGCGCCGAAAGAACATGATAGGGACGAACGTCGACAAAAATGTAGCCCCGGCCAGAATGTTCCGGTATCTCTCCTTCGTCATTCCTTCATCATCTTTTCGTAGACTTTAATCAGCCTCTCCTTCTCGGCCAGCAAAGCCTCCAGCGCCTTCACGCGCTCCTGCAGCACGGCGCAGCCCTCGCCGTTGACGTTGTCGTGGCTCCCGTGTTCGTTGTACTGGTTGTGGTGGCAGACGGTGGGCATAACCGTGTCGTCCGTGTAAGCCAGGAAGAAGTTGTAGTCGAGCGCCTCGCTAATCGAGACCAGCTTCTCTGTGTCAATGCTGTCGCGACAGAATACTCGGTTGATATTCTGATTGGCTATGCCGCATCTTCTTGCGAGCTCGGACTTTGTGACGCATAGCTCGTTCATTTTCTGCTCGATAAGCAGTCCGATGTTCACCCTCTTAATATTCATAGTTCAATCATTTAATGTTTAACAAAGGTTAAAATATTGAAATAATCAATCACAACTATTGCATGTTTCAATCATTGTTATTACCTTTGCAGCGTAAAGTTACAAACAAATATCCAAACGATGAAAGAAAACACAGAAAATCAGCGTCCCGAGTCTCTTCTCGGCCAGCTCAACAGCCTCGAAGTAGGCGAGCAGTTCACCGTACCGGTGTCCCGCTGCTCCTACCTGCGCAGCATCTGCACCACCTTCGGTCTTGAATGGGGTAAGAAATTCACAACCTCCACCAATCGCGAAGCCCGCACGATCACCGCTACACGCATCTCTTAACACGCACACACCATGAACAAGACAATCATCATCGCCATCATCGCTGCCGCCCTCACCGGCTGCACCACCACAAGCAACACATCTGCTGACCAGGCTTCCTGGAGCGCCTTCTGCAAGGCCTACGGCTACAATGTCAACGACCGCGACAATGCACAGGCGGTCGACACCTACCTCGACTGCTGGCGCGGTTCGGCTGCAGAGGAAACAGCTCTTGCCAACAATGACTAAGAACACCTTCTGCAACTCCTGTCAGCACTCGCACATGAGCGTCAACGGCTGCTATTGCCGGCCGTTCAAACGCTACGTCGAGCATTGCACCATTCCTCCGTGTTCAACCCGTAAACAACAGACAACATGAAAGCCATCACAAACTATCGCTACTGGGTCCTCACCCTCCTCGGCATCATCGCCGTGTCCGGCATCGCCGCCTTTCCCGCTGACGAGCTAAGCCTCGCACAATACTTCGCAGTCCTTTTCGCGACCAAGGCCGTCGCCGTCGTCGCCGCCGCGATCACATTCAGCCTCGGCTGCCACTGGTACAACCAGGGACGCCTGCCGGAGCTCTCCGATCTCGACGAGGAAGTCTGACGCATGGATAGCGAACTTGCCGAGCGCCTTGAACAGATACAGGCGGCAACACTCCTCGCGTCGAAGAGTATCTACACGACCGCGGAAGCCTGCATGTACCTTGGCGTCAAGCGAAGCTACCTGTACCAACTCGCCCACGACAGGAGAATAACCTACTACAAATCACTGAATGGCCGGATGATCTACTTCCGTCGCGACGACATCGAGAGATGGGCGACCGCGAAAGTGTTCCCGGCGAAACAATAGACAACTGAACGATATGAGGACATACAAATGCTTGCCAAAAAAGTATTACGGCATCGAAACGAACACCATCAAGGTGATAGGCGGCTACGCTTATACCGTGCGCCACAACAACTACTCTGGCCATAGGGACTATGTGTACCGCATGCCAGTCGAGGAATACAATGCGATGCGCGAAGAGGCGAAGTCCTGGGATGGCTACCGCTGCGACCCAACAGAAGAAAGCCTGCAGCTACATATAGCCTGCTGGCTGGCCGGTACCGAGCCCTATATCCAGACGACAAAATATTTTTAGACTAAACATACACATGAGCCAAATCACATTCACCGTCGAGCAGCTCAACAAGATGGACGCACTCGACATCACACAGTCGCCCGCTGTACGCGACAAGTTCATCACCATCTACGACACACTCTGGGGCGCCGGCACCGGCGAACAGGCCTACGAGCGCGAGAGTATCTTCTTCAACAAGTTGCTCCGCGACACACCTGCCCTGCAGAAGGCTACCCGCTTTTCGCTCTTTACTGCCTTTATCGACCTGGCCGTGTGCGGCCTTTCTCTCGAGCAGGGCACGCGTGCACTCTGCTATCTAATTGGCCGCAACGTCAACGTCGGTACACGCGAGCACCCGGCATGGGAAGGACACGCCGTGCTCACCATCTCTGCCTACGGCGAGCTTGTGCTGCGCGAACGGGCCGGCCAGATCCGGCATGCTGACAACCCCGTCATCGTCTATGACGGCGACGAATTCTCCTTCTCGGACGTCGACGGGCAGAAGCGCGTGTCCTACACGTGCCGCCTCCCTCACACCGGCAAGCGCATCATCGCCTGCTATCTCCGCATAACACGTGCCGACGGCTCCATCGACTACTCGGTCATGACCGAAGAAGACTGGGTGCGACTGGCACAGTATAGCGCACGTCAGGACCGCCGCACCAACCGTGCCAACGCCCTGTATGGCGTCGACCAGAATGGTGTCGTCAACATTGACCCGGGCTTCTTGATGGCCAAGTGCGTCAAACACGCATTTCGGACTTACCCGAAAGTCCGCATAGGACGTGGCACCGAGTTGCAGAGCAAGCAGACTGAAGACAAGGAGATTGAGATCAACAACGAGCTCTACGGCATTGAGGCTCCCGCCGGGCAACCGGCACCCCAGCCGGAAGTCACTCCCTTCGGCCCTCCCGCCAACGACATCTCGACAGGTGTCACCGTTGACACCGGCGACGACGACGCATTCTAAAGTTAATATAATAATCAACTACACAATCATGACAACAGATATTACAATCTTCGAGCCGCAGAATTTCGGCACGGTCGTCCAGGCCGCACCACAGGCGTACCTCGAGAACAAAGTGTCCAACGAGCGCTGCCTCGCCTACGGCCAGTCGCTCCTTCAGCGGGCCGAGACCGACGGCATGAACGACGAGCTCGACCAGAAGATAGCCGTCTACGTTGAACGTGCACGTAAGACACTGAAAAAAATGAACGGCAAGCGTTCGGGTGTCACGCAGCTCTTCGACGGCGTGCGCTCTGCCTTCACCGCCCTCGAGAACGAAGTCGACCCCTCTAAGAAAGGTACCGTTCCGGCGCAGCTCCAGGAGCTGCGCAACAAGTACGCCGCCAAGAAGCGTGCCGAGTATGAAGCCGAGATGCACCGCCGTCAGATGGAACAGGCCAAGCAGAATGCGAAGATCAAGTATGCAGCAGATGTAGAGGACGACCTGCAGCGCCAGTTCAACGCCACCGTCGCTGCTGCCTGTAACAGCCTCATCGAGCTCGACAAGTCTGTCACCATCGGCAACTACGACACCGTCCTCGCCACCGTCAGCAAGTTCTCCGAGCAGCTCCCCGCCGACTGGCTCTCCGGCCTTCGCCCGTCCGTGTTGCTTCCGGCGGTCCTCTCACCCGATGAGGTGAGTGGCATCGCCGACGACGTGAAGAAGAACGTCGCTAAGCGGTTCGCAGAACAATACGCCTACGAAGTCAGCACCACCCGCACCGACATCCTCGACCGCCTCCCGTCCAAGCGCACAGAGCTGGTGCGCATCCAGCAGGCCAGCGCAGAGGAAGCGGAGCGCATCCGCAAGCAGATGGTCGAGCGTGAACAGCAGGAAGCCGCCGAACGCGAGAAGGAACGTGCCGAGCGCGAGGCCAAGGAGAAGGCTGCTGCCGAGCTGGCCGCGCAGAAACAGCAGATGAACACGCTCTTCGCCGAGGCACAGGTGCAGGCCTCCCAGTATCAGGCAAAGACCACCGTGCGGAAGCGCATCAACGTCCTCAACCCGGAAGGCTTCATGCAGGTGGTGGGCATGTGGTGGGCACAGTGTGGCTGCACGCTCACCGTCCCCGAGCTCGAGAAGATATTCAGCCGGCAGCTCACTTTCTGCAACAAGCTGGCCAACGACAAGTCAAACGCAGTATTCATCCAGTCCGAAAACGTCGAGTACGTTGACGACGTCAAAGTAAAGTAAAATAAGTCATGAAAGAAAGCGGATATTATCCTCCGGGCGCAGAGTTCGATCCTCGTGCACCCTGGAACCAGACAGACCCCGATGAGGTCGAAGTAGACATAGACTACTCGTGCACGCTCCGGCGCTCCGTAACAGTCGCCACCACCGACTACATACCCGGGTATGTCGGCATCGGCGAAGACGGGTACCCCGAACACGATCCTGACGACTTTTCAAACACCGATTGGCTCAACGAGTTCGAGGCGGCCTACCGCACACCGCAGCAGCTCATCGCCCTGCTCCGCGAGATAGCGACAGAGTTCGCCGAAGGCCGCACGCCGCGCAAGCGCAACAGCACCTGGCAGCATATCGCCGACGACTGCGAGAATTGGGAAGTCGTGGATGAAAACGTGGAAATGTTATGAACCCGGACGAATACTACCGGCGAGGTGAGGTCAGCAACTCTGACCTCACCGAGCTAAAGAACCTCCTGCACCCGCATGAGCAGTATGGTGACCGAGAAGCGGCCTTTCGCTTCGGCTCGCTCGTCGACGCCATCATCACCGAGCCCGACCGCGTCAACTACTACAGCCTCACCGTTGACGATGTGCAGTACACTGACGACGAGTTCCGGCACGCGAAAGAGATGTACCGTTCCCTGCGTGCAGAGGCCGCCAAGGATCCGTTCCTTGCCAAGGTGTTAGACACCGCCGACACACAGCGCTGCATGGTCAACAAGGCACAGCAGTTCGAATACGGCGGGCTGCCGTTCACCCTCGACACCCGGTGCAAGTGGGACTGGTTCCTCTCGCCCTTCGGCTTCGGCGGCGACCTGAAGACCACCTTCGCCTCGACACAGAAGGAATTCGACGACGCTGTGGACTTCTTCGACTGGGACCGCTCCCGCGCATGGTACATGGACATCGCCCATTCCGACCGCGACTTCATCTACGCCATCAGCAAGCGAAACAACCGCGTCTTCAAAAAGTTCATCTGTCGGGACGACGACATCTATCGCCACGGCCGCGAGAAATACGAAACCCTGGCATTCCAATACTGGTGCCTCAACCTCTAAGCGAACATGGACACGCTCCACCACAACCTGAAGATAGAGCCCTACGCCTACCAGCGTGAAGGCATCCTCTACGGCCTTGACAAGCGCCGCCTGCTCATCGGCGACGAGCCCGGCCTGGGCAAGACGCTGCAGTCCATCGGCATCGTCGACACCGCGGGGGCCTATCCTGCCCTTGTCATCTGTCCGTCGTCGCTGAAGATCAACTGGCAACGGGAGTTCGAGAAGTTCACCGACAAGAAGGCGCTCATCCTTAGCGATGCCTCACGGTCTTCGTGGCCCTACATGCTCCAGATGGGCATGTTCCACGTGGCCATCGTCAACTATGAAAGCCTGCGAAAGTATTTCGTGTGGGACATTCTGGGCGGGCGCCCATTCCGCCTGAAAGACGTAGTGTTCCATGATGCTGTGAAGCTCTTCCGGAGTATCATCATCGACGAAAGTCACCGCGTGAAGGACCCGTCAGCACAGCAGACGATCTTCGCCCGTGGCATTGCCGAAGGCAAGGACTACCGCATACTGCTGTCTGGCACGCCTGTCGTCAACCGTCCTGCCGACCTCATCGCACAGCTCTCCATCATGGGCCGGCTGCAGGAGTTCGGCGGACGCACGGTGTTCCTTCAGACCTACGGCGGCGGGGAGCTCTCCCGGGAACGAAGGCCGAAGGGCGAGGACCAGCCGCGCAACCTCGAGCAGCTGTCGGCAGAGCTCTACTCCCGTTGCATGATCCGTCGCGAGAAGGCGAAGGTGCTCACACAACTGCCCGACAAGACACGCACTGACCTCATAGTCGACATCTCCAACCGCGACGAATACATGCTGGCTGCCGCCGACCTTGCCGAATATCTCCGTCAGTACACCGAGTGCACCGACCGCGACATCAGGCGCAAGATGCGCATGGAAGCGCTGGTCAAGTTCATGACGCTGCGCTCCCTCGCCGCAAAGGGTAAGGTGGCACAGGCCATCGACTTCGCACGCACGTTCCTCGCCAACGGGCGCCCGCTCATCCTCTTCTGCTCCCTGCATGAGATTGTCGACCAGATAATGGACGCCTTCCCTGCGGCTGTCTCTGTCACCGGTCGCGACAACATGCAGCAGAAACAGGCCGCCGTCGATGCCTTCCAGTCTGGTCGTGCACAGCTCATCGTCTGCTCCATCAAGGCTGCCGGTGTCGGCCTCACCCTCACCGCCTCGTCGAGCGTCGCGTTCATCGAATTTCCCTGGACCTACGCCGACTGCTGCCAGTGTGAGGACCGGGCGCACCGCATCGGGCAGAAAGACAACGTCACGTGCTACTATCTGCTGGGCCGCGCCACGATCGACCGCACGCTCTACGCCATCATTCACCGAAAGAAGTCTGTCGCCAACCAGATAATGGGCACCGACGACGACATCCCGCAGGATGAAATGTACTTCGATCAGTTAACCACGCTCTTCCTCAATCCCGACGACAATGGTTGACTTCTGCAAGACCGACATGCTGCGCATTGTCAAGTATCTCGACGACGCTGCGCAGCTCTATGACCAGCACCAGGGGCTCCGCTACTCCAGCCGGGCATGGTGCATCAGAAAACTCACACTAAAACTCAAACGTAAACTATGCGCAAAGTAACATCTCAACATCTCACAGGGCGCTACGCGATCGTCAAGATCTTCCCGCACGTCCATGCCCTGAAGGTCGAGGTCGAACAGACCTACATCGACGAAGACGGTGCCACCGGCAAGGACACCTTCTGGCGCCTCGCCTCCGACCAGGACATCCTCAACCTGAACATTCCCGTGGCAACATGCCACACAGCAAATAACAATAACCATTAAAACATCAACCACCATGACAAAAATCGAATTGGCAAGAGAGGTCGCCATTTCCGAGAACCTCACCCTCTACACCGCTGTCGCAGCCATCGACGGCATCACACGTGTGATCAAGCAGCAGCTCGCTGCCGGTCAGGACGTCACCATCCGTGGCTTCGGCACCTTCCGACGCACCACCTGTAAGGAGCGCCCCGGACGCAACATCAACACCGGCGAGGCCATCGTCATCCCGGAGCACTATGCAGCGAAGTTCGTCTCAAGCAAAGACCTCGTCTCACTGCTCAATCATGAAAAAGCGCACGACCAGTAACCCCTTCGGCATTCCCTTCCGCGGTCGCAGCAAGTACGGCAACATACGGGCCGGCGAGCATGCGTCGCGGAAGGAGCACCGCCGGGCTGCAGAGCTCCGCATCATGCAACGCGCCGGCCTCATCGCCGACCTGCAGGAACAGGTGCCTTACGTCCTCATCCCTGCCCAGCGCGACGCCGACGGCCGCCTCATCGAGCGGGCCTGCAGCTACATCGCCGACTTCGTCTACACCGACACGGCCACCGGACAGACCGTCGTCGAAGACACGAAGGGCGTGCGGACGAAGGAATATATCATCAAGAGGAAGCTCATGCTGCATGTCCACGGCATACGCATCCGCGAAATCTGAACACACACACCATGCAAAGAGACTGTTTCACTTTCCAGCGCAGCTACTACGAGGCCATCCGTCTCCTGCCTCCCGAGGTACAGGCCGAGGTCTACCCGGCCCTCATCGAGTATGCGCTCAACGATCATCTGCCCGACGACCTGTCAAGCGTCTCGCGGTCGCTGCTCATGCTCATCTGCCAAGCCATCGACACCGACGCCTCGCGCCGGCGCAAGGGACGCACCGCCGGGCGCAAAGGTGGCAGACCTATCGGCGCACGGACCAGGAAAGACACGCCTGCGCTACCCGTGCAGGCCGTACAGCCGCTGGACATTGACGACATGCGTGGCGCATTAGCGCTGTCTGCAGACCGCAGTTGGAACGAAGCGACGTGCATGAACTACTCTATCGACATGGACGAGCTGCACCGACGCATCGAGGCCTTCATGCTCCACTGCAAGTCCGACTGCGCTGGCCAGACGCACACCGACGTCAATGATGCCAAGAGGCATTTCTGTGCATGGATGCGAAAGGCCTATCCTGCAGAGAAACCGGCGTCCTACGATGCTGCCGGCTTCGGTTCGTCCGACATCTAAATAATACGCGACATGTCTAAGCAACCATATCCCGAAACGCTGGCCGAGCAGCTGGCGGCCTACCGAGCCAAACCGACTGGCGACGTCGACTGGGACACCGCCATCCTCGACACGCTCCGCCACCGGCAACAGGCAGACATCACGCCGTGGGTGCCGCTCCATCAGGCGGCCCTGCGTCTGCGCGAAGCCGCACTGAAGGCGCAACGCGAGGCGGCCAACCTCACCGACGACAACGTCTACCGGGCACATGCGGCCTTCCTCATGCACGTCGCCAACACCGTCGTGCTTGCGCCGCAGCGCCGGCAGTTCGTCGTCGACGACGACAACCGCGACGTGCTCCGCTTCCTTCTGCTCTACTTCAACAACTGCCCGCTGGCAGAAGAGGTGTTCCCCGGCAAGGGCTACAAGCTCCACAAGCCGGTCATGCTCCAGGGTGGGGTAGGCGTCGGCAAGACGCTCATCATGCAGATCTTCAGCGAGTATCTCCGGCAGACGCGAAATCCTCGGTTCTTCTACAATCTGTCGGTCACACAGATGGTTAATTACTATACCATCCACAACAACCTCGACCGGTTCACATACCACGAAGAGGAAAGCCGGGGCTTCCAGTGTCAGCCTGTCAACGTCTGCCTCAACGACATCGGCATTCAGGACAAGACATTCTTCGGCATGGACACCGGACTGCTCACCGACGAATTCCTGCATGCACGCAACGAAATCTGGACGCAATACGGCATGTTCGCACACCTCACAACGAACCTCGACAACAACCAGCTGCGCCAACGCTTCTCGAAGGGCGACGGCTACGGCCGGCTCGTCGACAGGTTCAAAACCTACAACATTATTACGCTCACCGGAAAAAGCAGAAGATAACATGAAATTACGACAAGCAAAAAAGATCCTCGCACGCCTCCGCGAGATGCACGTGCACAACGGCTACTACGGCACGACATACCCGCCGAGCTGGCGGCGCTACGTCTGCATGTGGCACAAGGCCTACGCAGTGTTCAATCACCACCACCCGCTGGGGCGCCTCGCCAACAAATGGGCCAACGACAACATGGCTCGCATCATCAGAGAAAGCAAACTCAAACAACAACAGCAACAACAATGAAAATCGCCGAACAATTCTCCGAAGAGCAGCTACGCGCAGTGACGCAGGCTGTCGCTTCTGCCGCCGGCCTTGTCAAGGTCGTGGTCGGCACTGCCAACAACGCCGCATGGATGGCGTGCCTCGATGCCTTCGACAACGTCCGCCGCCACCCGGCGTACCGCCACCAAGTCAAGCACGCCTACCGCAAGTGCTTCGACGCGCTTCACGCCTACGAAAGAGAGCTCATCTACACCGACACCAACCGCTTCTTCCACGTCGACGATCTGGAGCCGGAGGCTCGAAAGCTTTTCGCCGAAAAGCTCACCGACCGCGAATATTATGACTTCTGGGTGGCCTTCGGTATCGAGGCATATAGCGACACCAAACCGTTCTACACCTCCCTCGTAAACAAATGCCGGCTGGCATACGTAGCACATGGCTATCAGCATCCCGACATCCTCGCATGGAGCATTGCTGCAGGGCTGTGCCTCGACATCGCCGCCAACGTGGTCTACCAGGCGGCGATGCGCCGCTGCCGCGAGAACGAAGAATGGGCGCATCTCCACATCCCCGACAAGGTGTGGGACGACGTATTCCATGCTTTCGACCTCTCGCACGTCGCACGTCTGTGGGCGGACGCACATCGCCTCCTCTCCGGGCATGATGATATGGTCCCGCTCTCCGACATCGAGCAGCGCAACATCGAGATGGGCTTCACCCAGCTCACCGTGAAGTGGATGGGCGAAAGCTCCCTCTTCGGCTCTCGCGTCAAGGTCGCCAAGGAGTACGTAGAGATGTTCAGGACCAAGAAGACAATGCTACAGCGCACCGACGTGTATGTCACGGCAGAAGACGAAATGCGTCGCGCCAAACTTATCAACATTTAACAACCAATACCAAACACCATGACAAAACAGTATTACATTCATCGGTGCGGCTGCAAAGCGCACAACAAGAAGACCGAGGCGCTCGCCGACTATCTCCGCACGCTCAACTTCACGCTCGTCTCCTTCACGTCGTCCTTCGGCCTGCAGGAGTTCGCCAGCCAGATCAAGGACAAGGTCGCCGACCTCAACGTGCGCTACCACCACGGCAATGACCTCACCGTCACCGTCTCCGACTTCGGCGCCGTCACCATTGCGTTCCACGACAAACCCAACGGCGAGGCTGTCGCCACCATCATGCTCTATCCCGTCAAGTTCACTATCGGCGAAGACACACGACTTATCGACTTCATCTAACAGACAAAGCAAAAATGAAGACACGTCAAGCTAAAAAGATCCTCAAGAATTTCGCCGGTGGCCGGCGCAACCACGTCAGCCGATACTGGTACTACCGGGTGACCAACTATGTCACATTATACTGCGCACGTGGCGAAGGCCGCCGCGACCATCGCATCGCAGAGGCGATACGCCTGCAGAACCGCCTGGACCGCTTAGGCAACGCATGGCGCTGCCAGCATCCGGGAAAGCGAATGCGGGCGGCAGTCCGCATAGCGTGGCTCTCCAGACATTTCTACGAGACTGCAGTCTCGCAACACTTTTAGCTCTCTCCCTCATCACGCTGCTTACCTTTGTAGCGTTTTAGTCTAACGGATAGTAAGGCACGCAGCAGACGAAAGCCTACAGCGTGCCCTACTTCCCAAGCCGACACACTATGAACCAGGACATTCAGTACACCGGATTTTCAGCCGTCCCTTCCGACTATGCCTGCGCCGACGGCCAGCTGGCTGCGTCGTTCAACCTCGTCTCCGAAGACGGGGCGCTGCAGCCTGTCCTGCCGCCTGCATCCCTCTTCACACTTGGCGAGGGGCAGACCGTTGCGTTCATACACAAGACGGCTTCCTATACGCATTACATCGGCATCGCGACCGACGACAGCAAGGCCGAAGACGAGGTGTTCTATATCGACAGCACAGACGGCACCCATGCTACACACCGCATCGGTGCTGTTCTGGGCGTCGACCACTTCAACGCCGTCGGCAACACGCTTCTGTGCTTCACGCGGCTCGGCATCTACTACTTCCTCTGGAAGGACGGCCAGTATGCCTACCTTGGCGACCACCTGCCCAACGTGCAGATGTCGTTCGGGCTCGTCGGCCATCCGCGTCTCTTCAGCATCAGCGACGACAGCGAAGACACGTTCTCCGTCAAGTTCACGGCTTCCGACGACTACTACATGGACCAGTTCAACGTCGGCTCCATCGGCAGCTACTCCATCACCGCGTCAGGCACCTACGGCACCTTCGACGAGGACGACCAGTCCACCGTCACGTCCATCATCATGGCGAAGGTCAACAAGTTCATCGCCGCCGAGACGGTCAACAGCGGGCGCTTCTGCTTCCCGTTCTTCGTCCGGTTCGCCATGCGGCTCTACGATGGCTCCGTCGTCTGCCATTCGGCACCCGTCCTCATGAACCCGTCTACGTCGGCAGCACCGGTCGTCTCCTTCCAGAAGGCTACGTTCCGGTCCGACCATGGCGTCGAGTTCACCGGCTGCGACATCATGCTTGTGGCCGCCGACCTCAACTGGCGCCTCGTCTTGGGCAAGGACGCACTCGCCGACTGGACCGACATCATCTCCAGCGTCGACGTGTTCATCTCCAAGCCCATCTACACTTACGACCAGAGCGGAAAGATCAAGTCGTTCAACGACCGCGACAACTATGCGTCGAAGTTTATCGGGCGTCTCTATGCCGACAACACCACCTCCGACGTCACCAAGCCGGCAGAAGACAAGGTGCTCGGCAAGTTCGCCAGCAAGGAGTTCCTCAACTGGTACGCCGAGTATGACTACTCGCAGATCTACGCCATCTACTTCTCCGACAAGCGCACCTACCCGTCCGCTACATTCCAACTGCCGGAGTTCACCGACAACAAGGTCAGCGAGTCCATCACCGACAATGCGGCCTTCTACAAGCTCTGCTCCATCGACTTCGACGACATCGTCAATGCCGGCGCTACGCGCCACGACATCGTTATCGACGACGACTACCTGCAGTCGCTCACCACGCGAGAGGTCATGACCGACGACTATCTCTCGCACGACCAGCTGCATGCCGACTACTCTTTTGCCTACAACGCCCGCCTGAACCTCGCCGGCGTTAGCCGGAAGCCGTTCGCCGGCTTCTACCCGCAATCGCTGTTCGCGTTCTGCAACACCAGGTTCAACTTCGCCATCTCCGACGCTGCGTCCTACACGCTCGCCATCACCGAGACCGGCACGCCGCCGTCCGACTGGATGGCCTACACGTTCATCAAGGAGAATGGCGAGACGTATGTCGTCGCCAGCGAGTTCCCCAGCCAGTTCTATCTGGCCGACTGGTTCAGCGCCACGTCGTCCACCGGAGCACGCGAGAAACGCTCCTGGGGCACATGGTTCTTCTACCCCAACACCAATGCCTACCGCATGGTCATTCACTGTGCGAACCGGTATTTTTCTGTCGACCTCAAGGCACACGACTTCCTGAACGGTGCCTACTGCCTTCTCGACTATGAGCAGGTACGCGACGGGTCGTCCGGTGTCTCGCTGCCGGCTGTCGCCATCGGCGAGTACGACAAGACTTATCCCATATCGGCGCCCAACAAACTCTACACTTCAGAGGTCAACAACCCGTTCTACTTCCCCGTCACCGGCATCAACACCGTCGGCACAGGCTCCATCATGGGCATCTGCGCTGCGGCCAAGGCGCTCTCGCAGGGACAGTTCGGACAGTTCCCGCTCTACGCCTTCAGCGACGACGGCGTCTGGGCACTCGAGGTGTCCTCGACGGGTACGTATTCTGCCAAGCAGCCCATCACACGCGACGTCTGCATCAGCAGCCAGGGCATCACGCAGCTCGATTCGGCAGTGCTCTTCCCGACCAAGCGGGGCTTGATGCTGGTCTCCGGCTCCAACGCCATCTGCATCTCCGATGCCATCAACTCCGAGTTCCCGTTCGACGCAACGGCGCTGCCCGGCTTCACCAAGATGCACGACATGATGGGCCACGGTGCCGGCGACGCGTGTCTGCCCACCATGCCCTTCACAGAGTTCCTTGCGAGCTCGCGCATGATCTACGACTACACCCACCAGCGGGTCATTGTCTATGCGCCCGGAGTGTCCTACGCCTACGTCTACTCGCTGCGCACGCAGCAGTGGGGCATGGCCTATTCCGACATCGCCTCGCATCTCAACTCTTACCCCAACGCGATGGCCATGACCAGCCAGCGCGAGCTCGTCGACTATTCAGTGACTGATGCCGACAGCGTCAGCTGTCTGTATGTCACGCGACCGCTCAAGCTGGGAGCACCCGACGTGCTCAAGGCCGTCGACAACGTCATACAGCGGGGCTTCTTCCGGCAGGGACACATCGCGTCGGCACTCTACGGCTCGCGCGATCTCTTCCACTGGCACCTCGTCTGGTCCTCACGCGACCACCGGCTATGTGGCTTCTCTGGTGCACCCTACAAGTATTACCGCGTCGCCGGTGTAGGCACCATTGCCGACGACGAAAACATACATGGTGCGTCGGTGCAGTTCACCACGCGCCACACCAATCATCCAAGATAACGGTTTCATATAATATATAAGTGTTTGCTTAGTTTCATAGTTATTAGGTATTTAGGTTTTTAATGTTGAGAATGTTGAATGTTGATTTAACAGGAAGAGGCCGGGATGCGTGATGCACCCCGGCCTCTTTTTCAACTACACAAAATAACAAAAACAATCTTCTATCTCGTATCTCACATCTTGTCTATGCCAGCCAGTGCTGTCGTATGCGTGTCCGCGTCATGCGGGCAGCCAGCGCCGACCGTATCTCGCTCTCTGCGGCGTCGGCCTTCTCCAGCCACGCCCCGGCCTTCTCGGTGTTCGCCACGCTCATCCAGTCTGCCAGCGCACGGCACACCAGGTATTCGTGTATCAGCCGCTCCAGCCACTCCGCGGTCGTCTGCGAGAAGGCGCCCGGCACGCTCATCTCTATCTTGTACACGGGCGTCTCCTTCAGCGTGTCGTCGAGCACCGTCTCCACCACGCTCCTCTTCGTGAACGGGTAGAGCATCTCCGTGCAGCCGGCCACACACAGGTCCAGCATGCGTGTCACGCGGTCCACGTTGCCGGCCTCGCCGATGTCGGTCAGCGTGTGGCGGGCTTCCTCGTTGTCCGTCGACATCACGTGCCCTTCCACGTAGGCCATGTCGCGGATGTCATACAGCAGCTCGTCACGCTTGAAGGTCAGCGTCACGGCTATCTTTCCGTCACCGGCTATCTCGTAGGTACAGCTCATCGCATGCCTCCTTCCTGTCGCTTACGCCGTCGGACGCGACGGCCGACTTCTCTTACTCACCGCCTGTGCTATGTTCCCCAGGCTTCTCGTGGCCAGCGCCACATACTGCTCGGCATCGGCCTTGTTCGTCACCATGTACCACTCGGCGATCGTCGTGTTCTTCAGGTAGTCGTGCACCGCCTCGCCCACGCCGGCCGTCGCTGCCTCGTTGAAGTTGCTCGGCATCTGCAGCGACAGCGACAGGTCCGTCTTTCCGTCGTAGTGGCTGTTGTCCGTGCTGGTGCCGTCCTCGTCCAGATATTCCGACAGCACGGTCTTCACCTCGGCAAAGCCTTTCTTAATTGAGCGCAGTATCTTCTCGCGGTTCTCCTCGTCCTCCGAGGCGAACATGCTCGCCACCTCCTTGTGGTTGTCCGCATTCTGTATCGTGCGGCCGCGAAGGTACGTCTCGTTCATGATGTCGTACAGCAACCAGTCTATCTTGATGGTCACCTTCACTTCCTTCTTGTTGTCTGCCATTGTCTTTCCTTTTATGCGTTATTTATCCTTAATCCTGCGGACGTGTCGGGCGCCGGCGGCTGTAGAGCAGACGCTCGGCGCTCATCATCAGGTCGGCTGCCTGCGTGTAGTAGTCCTCCTGCTCTGTCTTGTTCGCAAACTTGAACCACTGCGCCACGATGCTCGCCACGAAGTAGTTGCGCACCGTGCTCTGCACGCTCGCCGTCAGCTCCTTGTCGAAGTTCTTGCTCACCTCCAGCTCGGCGACATAGGCCGTGCGTGCCTTCTCGTCCGTGTCCGTCACGGCCCGCGTCGCTCCCGACAGCAGCATCTCTTTCAGACGCTCGTTGCAGGCAAGAACGCTCTCTTCCCAGAACCGGCTTAGTGTCGACAGGTCCGCGTCCGTCGCCAGGATGCGGTCATGGGCTGTCGCGTCGCCGTCGATCAGCTTGGCGCCGGTGTATTCGGTAGCCTTGGCCACCTCGCCGTACACGTCGTCCTGGTATATGGTGATCTCTATCTTCTCCATGTCTCAAAATGCTATCAGTGAATATGTCAGTCCTATTCCCACGTATGGCTGCAGGCCTCCGTGCGGTGTCAGTCCGTAGCCGCCTGTCAGTCCGAGATGCCAGCGTGCTCTCCGGCGCTGTGTCACCGTCACTGTCTCATGCGTCGCGTATGTCTCTATGCTGTCCAGACGGGCTTCGTAGCCGCTCACCCATGCCGTATAGCTTGCGCCCCTGTATGTCCGTTGCGTGATGGGCAGGCGCACCGTGCAGCTGTCTGTGTCACGCTCGGCGGGTGTGCCGGTCGTGTCGCTTGTCGCTTCGGGCTTGGCGGGCACGCGCACCGTCACATAGCGCACCACGGTGCTGTCGTGTGCCACAGGCTGGTAGCAGCGCACGGTGTCCGTCACCGTCACGCGCACCGTGTCCGCCTGTGTGGTGGCATGCTCTGCCGCCTCGCGTCTGCCGGCAAGCAGCAGTAGCACGATGCCCAGCGCCAGCACCGCTGCCAGCAGCTTCAGCTCCGTCCGTCCTCTATCCATACGCCGCTATGTATCGCTTGATCGCCGCCACATGCATGTCTGCCACCTGCTGCACGCCTTCGCCGCTAAGCAGGTAGGCCACGTCGTCCTCGTTGTCCTGGAAGAGGTTCTCCGTTAGCACAGCCGCACACTGTGTGTCGCGGCAGATGCACAGGTCCTGCGCTATCCATCCTTCCTTCGGCACGCTCCGGTTGCCCAGCAGCGAGCGCTCGGCAGCCTCATCCCACAGCAGCTTCGCCAGCGCCTTGCTCCGGGCAGAGGCGTTCAGCGACACATGGGCCGAGAAGCCGCGGGCCGAATGCCACCGGCCGTCGGCGCCTGCGGCATTGTGGTGTATCGACACCAGCAGCACGTCCTTGGCGCCATGCTTCGCGCAGTAGCCATTGGCCCGGCGCACACGCTCGCGCAGCTTGGTGTCGGTATATTCCGGCACCAGCAGATGGGCGTCCACACCACTCTCGCGCAGGGACCGCACCACCAGATAGGCTATCTCCCTGGCCTTCTCGTATTCCTTCAGCCGTCCGTCGGGGCTTTGCTTGCCCGGTGTCTCACGGCCGTGTCCGTTGTCAATCAGTACCACCATGGTCGTTCTTCGCTTTCAACCCAGTCAAGTCCACGTCAAAGTGTCTCGACGTCTTGTCTATCATGATGCGCTGCAGCATGCGCCACAGCCGGCTCTCGCTCTCCGTCCGGCAGCTGCTCTCGTTCTCCAGCATGCTCCAGGCCTGTTCGAAGCAGATGGCGCCTGTCACCACGTACGACAGCGGGATGTTCACATGCACAAACACCCAGTGCTCTGCCATGTATGCCAGCACGATGGCCCACAGGCGTTTCGGGATGGTGTCCTTCACCGTCTTGCCGAAGGCAAACGACGTGAACTTCGCTGCCTCACGCTGCGTCTTGTCGGGGAACGTCTTGTGCACCCGGCGGTCCAGCCGGTAGGCTGTGTATGCGTCGCTTAGGATGAACACCACGGCTACCACGGCCAGCGGGAAGGCCGGGTTAAACTCGGCCACTATCCAGCCCAGTGCTCCGCCGATGCCCATCGCGATCATCTTCCATATCTTCAATGTAATACTCATCTCGCTCTGTATATGACGGCAAATATACAACGCCTTCCCGCTTCACGTCCTTTATCTGTTGTGCGTCAGCACAGCAGCCACCACATCAGCACGAAGCCCAGGCACGCACCCAGCACGCCGGCAGCAAGGTCTATCAAGTCGAAGGCATCGTCGTCGGTGCTGTCAAAGTAGTCGCCGGCCTCCTTCGCTATCGCCACCAGCACGCCGCCTATCGCGCCCTCGGCGGCATACACCTCTGCAGCATAGCCGGGGTCCACCTTCGCAAACACCAGCGCCGTCAAGAAGGTCACCGTCAGGATGCCGATGAAGTGGGCCACTCTGTCCATGCCCACACGCTCTATCATCTTATTCAGTTTTCTCATATTTCTATGATGTTGGTTCGTCCGTCGTCGTATTTGAAGTATGGCGCACCGCAGTTCCTCACAGCCACGTAGTACGCCAATGCCCACAGCGCCATCCACTTCCGTTTCACCCAGCAGTGGCCTCCGCGCTTCACCGTCAGCATCATGTTACCCAGCAGCCGAAGGTCGGCTTCCATGCGGTCTTCCTCTGTGCCGCCGCGGTCGTAGTCGTCGTCATGCACGCAGCAGGCCGCATAGAAGGCCTGGGCGTATGGGGGCCGAAACCATTTCAGCCACCCCGTCTCACAGCCGCATCCGTTACTCATAAGCCGCCCAGTCCATGCTGTCCTTCTCTTCCCAGCCGGCCTGCAGGCATTGCTGGATATGCCCGATGCACGTCGTGTAGAAGTCCGTGAACGTCGTCATGTCCTCAAATGTGTAGTACTGCGCCTCGCCGTCCGCGTCCTCGCCCAGCTTGAATTTCAGCGGCAGCGTCTGTCCCTGCAGCTGCACGGCAAGGTCGTAGGCGGCCTTGTAGTTGCGCTGGTTCTCTTCGCTTAGCCACACCTGCATGCCCTGCCACCGGCAGCCGCTCTCAATCTTCTCGTCCGTCTGCCGGTCTATCAGCCGATGGATGTCCTCACGCACCTCCGACAGCGCCGGACGGTGGTCGTAATACTTCCTCCACTCGTAGCCCTGTCCGTCCTCTTCTCCATGTCCGTAGAGCAGCAGGTAGTTGTCCTTGCCGATCTCCACCAGCCTGTCCTGGCGCTCCGTAGCACCGTAGCACTTGTAAAAGTTTGTCTTTGCCATAATCGTCTGTTTATGTGAATTTGTATTTTACTTTGCTTCCGCCAAAATATTCTGCAGCTATCACCGTCGAGAAGGGTATCTCGCCCATCGCGCTTAGCGTCTCCAGGTTGCTCTTCATCTCATCGCTGTCGGTGAAGAACTTACTCAACTCGCCGGTCCTCGTGTCCCGGAACTGCACCAGCCAGCGTTCGCCGTAACGTGTCTTCACGTCACGCTCATAGTCCAGTATCTCTATGCGCACGTTCACCAGCTGGCGCAGCTGCGTCGTCCCGTTGGCAAAGCGCTTCTTGCCGTCTTTCGGGGTGTAGGTCACCCCAAGCTCCGCAAAGCTTTTCATGTGCTCTTTTCGCGCCTTCCGCTTGATCTTGTTGCTTTCTGCATGGTGCAGCATCGTCTCCAGCAAGTGGGTGCTCTGGGCATGCTTCGCCATGCCCCACAGCGAGCCCACAAGGGCCTTCCGGCGTTTCCGGCTCGTCACCTGTCGCAGCTTGCGTGCAAACCGTTGCTTCACCCGTTTGCGCAGCCGCACATGGCCGTCGGGGTACATCACATAGCCCAGAAAGTCCAAGCCTTCCGCCACCGGAAACACACGCTCGTTCGGCTTTATCTCCTGACAGATGCCGTCCACACATTCATGCACCAGCGCCCGCACCTCCCACAGCTCTGCCTTGCTCCCGGCAAGCACCACACCGTCGTCACAGTAGCGGTAGTAGTGCTTCACGCCGTAGCGGTCCTTGAGCTGATGGTCCAGCGCTTGCGACAGCAGCATGTTGCACAGCCCTTGCGAGGCGCGTAGGCCTATGCTCATGCCCTTCGGCAGCAGCCGCACGAAGCGTTCCACGATGGTCAGCAGGCGTGCGTCCTTGAAGGTCCGGCGCAGACACTGCATGATGATGTCCTGGTCCACGGTCTCGTAGAACTTCCGCACGTCAAACTTGTAGCAGTACCTGGTGCCCTCCGGGTCGTCCCTCATGTCGCGCATGATGTATGCCTTCAGCTCATGCAGCCCTCTGCCCTTGATGCTGGCCGAGGTGGTCCGCACATACCGGCGGTGCAGATGGCGGTCCACGGGCGTCATCACGGCGTTCACCGCTATGCGCTCGCTCATCGGGAACACCTGTATGTTCCGCTCCTTGCCGCCTTCGCGCACGAGCCGGGCATGGAAGTGCCGCACCGTCAGCGTGCCGTCTTCTATCTGTTGCTTCAGCTTAGCGAGGAAGGTCTCTCGGTGCTCCAGCAGCCAGCGGCCTTCCTTCAAGTTCTTGCGGTACGTGCCGCGCACCACCGTGTCGAAGGCTTGCTCAAGGTTCGCCTGCGCCACGATCTCTTCTATGATGTGCCCGTCACGTTGCATTATTGTTGCGCTTTTTGTATAATGCTTGTTTAACTTTTTTGTTTATTGGTTCTCCTTCAGTTCCGCCGGTCTAAGGCCGTCGGGATGTCTCCCTACCAGTCTCTACCGGCTTCTTGTCGTTTTTCAGCTTTCCGCAGGGGGCTCCTGCGCTTCTGCTGCGGTTCGGGCTTCTCGTCCGTCTGCTCTCCGCCATCGCGTAGCGGTATGCCGTAGGGACGATTTCCTAAAGGTGTATGTTCTGTGTGCAAGCCGCGCCCCGTTGTCCCTGTTCGCATTCGACGATGCGTTGTTCGCGTTCGCATAAGCGAGACCGCCGTTCGCATTGCCGTTGTTATTCGAGCGACCAACCACGCGGCCGATGAAGCCCTCTGCCGTTGCTCCCCTCATCGAGAGGGGGAGCGTATATTTCTCTTTGTCATATTTCTTTACATTTCCGTTTTCTGCGGTCGGTCGCCCCGTGGCCGGGGCGACACGCTTTGTCGTTTTTCGTTCTTTCGCTTCTTCGCTCTTACGCTATGTCGTTCTCTACGCTTATCGCGCCTCTGAAGGCAAGCCGCGCCCCGTAGTTCCCGCTCGCACACGACGATGCGCTGCCCGCGCTCGCACAAGCGAGACCGCCGAACGCAACGCCGTTGCCATCCGAGCGACCAACCACGCGGCCGCGAGAAGCAGAATATGAATGCTGGTCGCAGTAGTTCTGGGCCCACACAGAGTTGTCGCTCGTCAACTTGCTGGCGATGATGTCACAGTGCCGGCCGTGCTTCACTCTGCCGATGCAGCGTCCGCTGTCGGTCACACCCTGCACCACGCGCTCGGTCTTCGTCAGCGGGTCGAAGATGTGCCACTTCCCGTCTATCGGGTCGCTGTTGTTCGAATCGAGCATCTTCGTCTTCTTCCACTCGGCATACGTGCTGATATTCACGCCGACGTTGTCCATCACCTCCCAGGTGCAGCCGAAGAAGCTCTCGAAGCCCATACACTTGTTGCCAGCGATCTGCCCGCGCTCCGAATCGCTGTTGCCCAGCGTGTCGGCATAGCCCGTCGTGCCGCCGGCACCGCGGCCGTAGCCGCACAGCAGCTGCGCGTCTCTGTTGCCGGTCAACGAGTAGTACAGGTTCGCCATCACCTTCGACATCTCGTAGTCGAAGAGCTGGTAGCCCTGCCCGCGCCGGGCCGCGAGGTTCATCAGGTCCTTACAGGTGTAGTGAAGCGTGCCCACGGGTGTGTTCGTCGGGTTGCCCTCGCCATCATAGGTCCACTCCGACGAGGTCGTTGACGTGCCGTCGCCGCACCTGACGGTGGCGTTGCTGATGCTGCGTAGCTGCGTCAGCGTGTCCACGCTCGCATGATACACACCGCCGAGGCATTCCTGCTGCTCCACCCAGTCGGGTTCGATGGCTTCTATCTCCGCAGAGTCCACAGCGATGGCTTCCAGCGTGTTGTTCTTGATGTTCGAACCGAACACGAAGGCCACAGCGCCGTCAGGCACGTCCGTGAAGATGTAGTCGCCCTCCACGTAGTCGAACATCGCGTTGCTCACAGCCATGTTGTACTTGCCGATGATCACGCCATCGGCGTTCACAAACACGCCGCCGATCTGCTGGTGGTTCACGCCCGGCCAGCGCACCTGCTTCATGCCGGTCACGTCGATGCGGTAGGCGTTGTAGCCACTCGTCGTCACCAGCACGCCGTCACTGTTCAGCGTACTCTCGCCGACGGTCACGGCAGTCACCGTCACTGCCACATTCTCCGCATACACGATGTCCTTCAGCACATGCCGGTTGATGGCGTTCGCCGTGCTAAGGGGCTCGCTCTCCGACGACGACCAGCAGATGTACTTCTTCTGGTTCTTGAAATCGTTTACGCCCTTGTACCAGCAGTGGGGGATGCGCATCATCACGTCAAAGCCGGCGCCGGTCGTGTCCTTATAGTCAAACTCCGTGCCGTCCACCAGGTTGTGGTAGTTCGCGTTGCTGATGCGCTCGCCTTCCCACACGCCGGTCTCCGTGTTCAGCTTGCCCTTCACGGGTACCAGACGCTGGCGGATGCGGGTCACATGGCCGCTCGCCACATACGTCTCGCCCGTCGTGCCGTTGTCGAGGTTCGTCACGTTCTTCGGGTCGTTCACCGTGTCGTCAAACACCACCGTGCTATACTGCGAGTTGATCACCTCCAGGCGGGGGAAGTACGTCTGCAGCGCCTTCAGCTCGCTCGCCTCGATGAGCTCCTTCAGGATCCACCGGCCTATGATGCCGCTACACTGGCCGCTCTCCTCGTAGGTCGTGCCGCTGGCGTCGATGCCCACGGCACCGCTCGTCTTCATCGCACGCAGCATCTCCACGCTCGCCGTCGTCTTCACGTCCGGGATGCGGATGCTCTTCAGTGCCGAGGCTGCGGTAACGGCCTGCAGCAGCTGCATGGTGTCCACGCCCGGGCAGCTGTCGAGGAAGAACTTCGTCACCTTCTCCATGCCGGCCACAGTCAAGCCGCCGGGGTACGACAGCTTCGGCAGGTTCTTCAGCCACAGCGTCGTCATCGTGGCGGGCAGCTGCAGCGTCTCCACAGGGGCTGTCTCCGCGATGTCGATGTTCGACAGCTGACTGCCGGCGGCCAGCACTTCCTTCAGGCGGGGGCAGTACGTGGCGCTCACGTTCGTGACCTTCGTGTTCCGGATGTCTATCCGGCGCAGGAAGCTCTTGTTTCCGAGGTTCAGCTGGGTGATGGCGCCGCTGCCTTCCACCGGGCTGTAGTCCTCGCCGCCCATGATGAGCTCCTGCAGCAGGGTGCAGGTCGAGATGTCCCAGCCCTCCGCCTTCGGCGTGCAGCCGCTAAGGTCGAGGCTCGCCAGCTTCGACGCACCGAACACATACAGCATCGTGCCGCTGCCGTCGGCAGTCACGCCGCTCTTCAGCGTGTAGCTCTCGCCGGCCTTCAGGTAGCACGAATCGGTGCAGGTGTCGGCACGGTCCACGCCGAGGCCGAAGAAGGCGTCCTGTGCGGCAGTGATGGTGATCTTGATGTCGGTGCCCACCGCACGCATCTTGAACGGGTTGTTGTACAGGTCGCCCACCTGGTAGTAGCCGTCTCTGTACGAGAAGCGTTTCTCGAAGGTCTCCGGCAGGTCTTCCTGGCGCAGGCCGTGCACGGCGTAGTAGTAGTTGGCGCCTTCCTTCGAGTTCTCGATGTACTTGCGCTCGCCGTCAAATGAGCTGACGACCTTCGCATACTTCGCGATGCGGTCTGTTATCCACAGCTTCTCGCAGCCGGCAGCACTGAAGATCTTGATGCCGTCGGCCTCTGCAAGGCGCATGTCGCCGGCGATGTCGTGCAGCGTCACGGTGCTCGCACCGTTCGCACTCGTCCACAGCGTGCTGGCCGAATACGTCTGCTTGAACATCACCGAGTTCCAGCCTTGGTAGTAGTGCTTCGGATCTTCCTTCGCATCAAGGTCCCAGGGTACCGTCAGGCCGCAGTCGTTGTCTGCAAGCCATGTGCAGTCGCCGTCATACCAGTGGTTGAAGTAGGCGCGTGTCTTGCCCGTCGTGTCGAGGTAGAAGCCGATCATCATGTTCTTCGACCGCTGGTCCACGGCCAGCACATAGTCGGAGGCTATCACGTAGCAGCCGGTGCTCTTCACATTGGCATACTCCCACAGCTCCTCGCTCCACTTCTTCAGGCGGTTCTCCTTCGTGCCTGCCACTGTCGTGCCGTGCAGGGTGATGGTGCCGTCGTTCTCGTCCAGCATGTGGCTGCACTGCTGTGCCCATGCCAGCCAGCGGTAGAGGTTGTAGGGGGCTTTCTTGCCGGCTTCATACAGCGCGTTGAGGTCGTCGTCGTCGGGGTAACGGCTCTCGTAGTATTGCAACCAGATGGGCGTGCCGTCGCTGTCGAGGGCCATCATGTCGTCGAGGCTGTTCACGCCCTGCAGCCAGCAGAAGCTGTCATACTTCAGGTATTCGTAGCACTCCGTCGGGTTCAGCACCCTGCCCGTGGCGGTCCACTTCTTCGTTGACGCGTCATACGTGAACGTGCCGGTGGTGTCCTTCCACACGCCGCCTGCATACTTCGCATATTTGCCGTCGCTCGTCGCATACACCGTGCCCCAGTCGTAGTCGTCCACGTTGTCGGCGAGCACCTCGGCAAGCGTCTTGTCCACAGGGGTGGCGTCGGCCACGGCCGTCGTCTCCGTCATAGCGCCGCTGCCGTCGTTCTCCAGGAACACATGGTCCGGACCGCAATACTCCGACAGCATGTACATCTCGCTGGCGATGAGCTCGCTCGTGTCCTTCAGCACGGCTGCCTTGTAGTCGGCGAGGCTCTGCCCCTTGGCGGCCACAAGCTCCTTGAAGTCGCCGTAGTTCACACACACGTCGGTGTAGCCGCTCACCTTCTCGAAACCGAAGAAGTCGGGGTTGCCCTTGTCCACGTTGAAGTTTGCCTTCGCATGGAAGTAGGCGTAGGTCTCGTTCGTCGCGTCTACGCTCTGCTTGTCGGTCCTGAACAGCGCAGCACTCACCGAATCGATGCTGGTGTTCATCGTGCCCTCACCGTTGTAGAACACCTGTGCAGGTGTCATGTAGTCGCTGCCCATGGCGCGTTGCGTCTTGTTCATCAGCTCCATCATCGCACCGTTGTTCGCACCGGTAGAGTCGGAGTAGTCCACCTTCACGGTAATGGTCTTCACCCACAGGCCGCCGTCGATAACCTGTATCTTGTACTTCTTGGCCATCTTCACACACTGCCTGAACTTAGCCAGCTGCTCTTCGTTGTCCTTGAAGTCGCCCTCGGTGTGCAGCAGCTCTATCTTGCAGCCCTTCAGCTTCAGCTTCTTGTTCTTGATAGGCCGCATGCTCGACGTCGTGCCCTGGTTCGTGATGGTCACCTTGTAGGCCTTGAAGTCTTGCCATGGCCGGTCGGGGAAGCGCGCCACCACGTCAAAGTAGGCCTTCGTCTTCTTGTCGCCGTCCAGGGTGTCAAGATAGCCGGGGTAGCTCTGCTCGATGTCTTCCGTCTCCGCGTTCTTCAGCAGCGTCACGGTGCACAGCCCTGCCTCCATACAGGCCGACAGCGTCGGGCGGTCCTTCGTCGTGCCTTCGGCGGTCTGCGAGGCCATCACGTCGTTCTTCTCATACTCGCTCAACATCTCGCTGGTGTCCTTCAGGCCTACCAGGTAGTTGTTCAGCGCCTGCCGGAAGTTGTAGTAGGTGGCCCAGCCGGTGATGCGATACAGATACAGGTCGGCCTTCGTGCCGTCAAACTTGATGGTGGCCTTGCTCGGGTCCAGACGTCCGGCGGTGTAATGGGTGGCTGCTGCCTCATCGCCGTTCACGTATATCTTGATCGAGCCGATGCCCGAATAAGGTGCGATGCTCGACGGCTCCATCACGATGTCGAAACGGGTCACACGGTCCGTCCGGTACAGTGCCACGGCTGTCTGCTGGGCGCCAAGGTCGTCGGGATCGGCAGCGGTGCCGCCGTCGCAGGTGAACACCAGCTTCTCGCCGGTCAGGTAGAAGCCCATCTTGTTGTCGAGGAGGCAGTCTATCAGCTTCGCTGTGCGGTCTTCCACGTTCTTCACGCGCACCGTGAACGACAGCGCCATGCCGTTCTGCTCGATGCTGCTCGACGCAAACGGCTGGTACGAGCACTCCGCGGTCATATCCTCGGCAATGCGCAGTGCCATGCGGCCGGTGTCCTGCTCGGTGCCGTATGTCGACGTGCCGTAGCTGTCCTTCACAAAGCCGGTCGTGCTCCAGTTGCAGCCTGTCGTCACGATGCTCACACCGCTGTCCTTGATGCTGTGGTCGGTCTCGGTGTTGTTGCGAGAGTCCATCATGATGTTAAACTCGCGCTGGTCGGTCACCTCTTCCACGTCCACCAGCGAGCCGCTCACCACAAACGTGCTGGCCTGCGACATGATGCCGTCACACTCCAGCTGCACCGTCACGCTCTTCGTGCCGTCATGCACGCTCTCCAGCACTTGCTTCGTGTACCGTCCGGTCGTGCCGCGGTATGCCACGGTGCTGCTGTCCTTGGCGCCGTCGTAGTTGATGGTCACCTGGGGCTCGTCGGTTGTCGACACATACACAGCGTAGTCTATCTCGATGCTCTCGTAGAGCTTCTTCACGCCGGTGGCACCTTCCGTGTACCAGCGGGTCACCACGATGGGGGTCGCGTCGCCGTCCTCTATCACCATCACCGACGTGTGCAGATAGTTACCCTGCACGCCGCTGCCCACGTCCTCGCCATGGATGCGGAGCGAGTAGGCTCCGTGTGTGAGCACCTTGCCCAGACAGTTGCGGGGGTCGATGCTGATCGAATGCGAGTAGGTGTCTGTCACCACGCTCGTGCCGAGCGTCTGCCACTCGCCGTCCAGTTCCATCTCCGTCACCACCTTGATACCCTTGTCGCTCGCGTTGTTCGCAAACTTGTACATCGGCAGGTTCTTCGAGGTGCCGCCGACGGCCAGCACGGTGTTCGCCGTGTAGTTCAGCGTCTGCACGCTCGTTATCGTCACGTCCACGCCGCTCACGTTGATGTTGCGGCTGCCGGTGTTGCCGGCATCGTCGGTCACCACCAGCTGCAGGCGCTTGCTCGTGGCGGTCACGAAGTAACTGCTTACATCAAACGTGAAGTCGTAGGTCTCCGCGCTGGCGCTGCTCTTCTGGTTCAGCTTGTAGGTCTCCAGCGTCTGGCCGGTGTCGCGGTCCTTCAGCACACACTCCGCAATGGCGTTGTCCTGCTCCACACTGCCCATGCTGGTGATGCTCCTGATAGAGGCTTTCAGCACCACGCTGCCGCCTGCCTTGGCATACAGGGGGCTCTCCTCAAACTGGATGCTCACGATCGTGCCGCTCGAGCTGCCGCTGCCGGTACCTACGGCAAACTGCACCTCGTCGCCGACGGTGTCGCCGTCTGCGTTCTTCATCGACATCTTCACCACGCCCTCCGTCTCCGTGTCCACAGCAAGCGTTGCGGGCATGTTGCTGTAGGCTCCGCCTGCGCTGAAGGGCTCCTTGCTGCCGGCTTCCGGCGTGTCCGTAGTCGTCACAGCGGTGTTGCCGCCACCGCCAAACTCCACCCAGGGCTTCTCGTCGGCGGGGTTCAGGTCTTCGATGGCACGGGTAAACTGGTACGCCTTCCACACCGGACTGCCGTTGTTCGTCGTCTCTGCCGTGCGGTAGGTCAGCACCACGCCGCTCTTCATGTACTGCAGGCCGCTCTCCGTCTGCTTGTCAAGCACAGCCTTGATAGCCGTCGACAGCGTGTATTCCGTGTCGTCGCAGATGTCGTTCACGTTCACCGTGTTGCCGATGGCGCTGCCGTTGCTGCCGAAGTCGGTCCAGTTGGTCTCCGTCTTCCAGTCGCTCTCCGTCTGCGTGCCGTAGCTCGTCCACTGCTTGTTCTGCACTCCGTTGTCGGAGAGGAACGACAGCACGATGCCGGGCTTCATGTAGCGGGCTTTGTCGGCGAGGTCAAAGACTTTCTCCAGCACCACAGAGAAGGTCACAGCACGCCAGCCGAGGCCCAGCAGCGAGTTTGCGTTGATGGTGTTGCCGTTCTGTATCTCCACGTCGTGTGCGGCGATGGCTGTGGCGTTTGTCTCGCTCTTGCTCTCCGCAGCTGTCAGGCGGGTGTCAAGCAATGCGGTGTCCTGGCCGAGCCCGGCAAGCATGTTCTTCACCGTTGCCGGGATGTTCTCCGTCCATGCGCTCCACGCGCCCTGGTCGGTGTCCGTCCGGCTGATGTTGTACGACCGGCTGAAGGTCGTGACGGCACGGTCGCTGTGCGTAGAAAAGTCGAGCGCACCCGACGAGCTGGCCGTATAGTTACTCGTCAACACCTCCGTGAGCTGATGGCTCATGCTGTCGGAGAACATGTCAATGACACCGAGGATGATGCCCGCATCGTCGACAAGCGTCCAGCGGGTGTGATGGCCGTCGGCAATCATCGCCTTGGCTTCATCAATGCTGGCGGGTATCGTGTCAATCTCGCTCAACTTGAGCACTCCCACCATCTTGTCGATGGCTGTCTGCAGCGTCGCGTCTGCTGCCGTGCGTGCCGCAGTCTCCGCGTTCACGTCGCTCTGCGCCTTCGTTGCGGCTGTCTGGGCGCCGTCGGCGGTGCTCTGCGCCTTCTCCGCTGCTGCCTGGATGTTATTGATCTGGTTCCCTTGTGTCGTCTGTCCGGTGCGCAGGCTCTTGATGTCGTCCGTGTTCTGCGCCACGTCCACCTTCACGGCTTCGATGTCGCCGGTCAGCTCCTCCACGGCTTCCATATATTCGGTGCTGTCCACCGTCGGGTTGCCTTTGTACAGCGGGTTGCCGGCGCTGTCCACCTGTGCCACCCATGCGCCGCCGTCGGCTACATACAGCTGGCCGAGGTGGTCGCTTGTCGCACTGCCTTCAACGGCCACCAGCGCCCACCATCCTTCGTGTGGATTGGGGTATGCCTCGCGGAGCTGCGCCGCAGTCTTGAACAGGCCTTTGTTTGGGCCTTTGATGTTCTTGGCTTCAAGCCAGCCTTCCACCGTCAGGTTGTGGGCCACCGTCAGCGAACCGCGCACCGTGCCGGTGCCGCCCATGCTCACGTTGCGGCCTATCGCTACGTCTCCGTCTATCTGCTTTGTTGGTATCGAACTCATTATTCAAATATTGATTTTGCCAGGGCGCCAAGCTCCGAGGCTCTGTCGGATGCGCCCAAGGCGGTGAATACTAAGCCTGCAATGGTATAGACCACTGCCGTGTAGCAGCGCTCGCTGATGTCGATGCCGCCGTCTTCGTCTATTTTCGGATAGGGTATGTAGGTGGCGCGTTTCACGTATGCGTCCTCGCTCATGCACGAGTAGAACTCCAGGGCCTTGCCTTCTGCCCGGTGTACCAGCGCACACACGGGCTTCTGCACGTTGCCGCGGATGCCGGGGTAACGGCTGCTCTGCAGCTCATACACCGGGTCCTCGACGCCTATTGCGCCGTAGCATGTGCGTTCCCAGTCGCTCATCCTGAAGGCGGTCAGGCGCATGAAGTCGTCGGGCAGCAGCACAAACCCGCTGCCGCCTGTCTCCCAATACACGCTGTCGCCAAAGTTATGGCCAGCCTCCAAATAATAGACGGGGGCCGACTGCTCCACCCGGCGCACTCCTTCCTCGATCTTCGAACGGATCAGTGTCTCCAGCGACAGCGTGTCGATGTCCTCGTCAGCAAGAAGCTGGTCGGTCTGCACGTTCTCGTCCATGGCGATGCGCACGTCTTGCGTCACTTCGTCCACTGTGTACACCATGCCTGTTGCCTTTCTCCCTTACTCCGTAAAACTTATCGCCACGCCGTACGTCTTGCCGACAGCCACGATGTCAGCACGGGTGCGCATCGTGCCCTTGGCGCCGAAGGTGGTCTCAAGATACTCCTTCGCGTCGGCGTTGCAGCTAAACTCCACCTCGGTCACCGTCTGTGCTTCGGCTGTCTCGGTCACAGGGGCCTCCGCTGCTTCCTCGGCTTCGGGCTCCTGCGTCTCCTCCGTGGCGGGCGTGTTCGCATCGCCTGTTCCTTCGGCAGGGGCCTCGGCCTTCACTTCGGTGGTGGGGGCATTGCGCTCCACGCGTACCTCTTCATCAAGCTCTGTCGAGCTCACCACCTTGATGCGGCCGCGCTTGAAGTCGGCGCTGTTCTCGATGGCGTGCTGCACGATGAAGTCACTTGTCGTGAAACGTGCGGGGTTCTGCCCCAGCGCAGTCATACTGCCGTCAGTGAACAGCACTTTCAGGGTGGCTTTGCTGCCTACCTTGATGAGGGCCTGATACTCCATCATCCCATACACTCCGTAGGTAATTCTTTTCTTTTTCATGGTTTATGTGTTTTTGGATTGTTCCGAAACTGAAAGAGGCGGGCGGCCATCTTCTGCACCTCCCGCCTCTACGTTGTTTGTATATATGTAAAAACCGCTGCCTGTTGGTTGTTAGGCTGTTGCCATCACGTCACCGGCGAACTCCACCCAAGACGTGCCCTTGTACTGCCACATCTGGCCGCTCATGGCCTCGGCATTGATACCGGGACAGTCGGCGATAAGGTAGTACACGTCACCGTCGGCGGGTGTTGCGGGGGCCTCCTCGCTGTCCCACAGATGGATCTGCGTAGCGCTGGCGTTCTCGCTGTCGCCCTCGCCGTTGATCCAGATGTGGCAAGAGCCCTTCAGTGCAAGGGCATCCCACACCAGCATCGACTCGCGTGTTGCCTCCTCGCCGTCCACGCGGTCCTGCGATGAGTGCTCGGCTGAATACTGGTAGTGCACCAGACGGTCGGGAGCCACCACGAAGGCGCTGTTGCTCCACTTCAGGCGGTCCAAGGTGGGGTCGTGCTTGAACTCGATGTCACCGAACACGGTGTGGAAGTTCGTCACCACCCAGCCCACGGGGTTCGTCACTGTGGTAATCTGGATCTCCGGGTGCTTCGAGTAGTCGATGCACTGGATGTTCTCCAGGAAGTTCTTGCCGGCAAGGGCAATCACGTTCTTGGGTACGTCCTCACCGGTGAACACCATCTTGGCCAAAGCCACGATCTCCTCAATGGTCCACTTGCCGCTGTGCTGCAGCTCCTTCTTCACCTGGTAGCGCACGCCCTCGGTGAAGTAGATGGTCTGTGCGCCGACCTCGTCGGTCTGCACGGTCATCTTGCCTTTGCGACCGGCATACAGGGTGCGGTTGCCGCGTACCTTGAAGTTGGTGATGGCGGCCTCGGCGATAACAGCCTTGCCGAAGGGGATCTTCTTCTTCTGGGCCTCGTAGTAGTCACTCACGATCTGGTTCATGCCGCGCTTCTGCAGGTACACCGTGGTACCCTGGGGGACGATCAAGTCGGGGTCTACCTTCTTCTGTGTCTCGTACAGGGCGTTCGACAGGATGATGAGTGTCGTGCCGGCAGGGATGGCGGGCGTTGTGCAATACTCGTCGGTGCTGGCGCTCTTGGGACCGTTCACTGCACGTACGATGGGGTTGCCGCTCGCGGTGTCATGACCGGTCACAAACAGCATCAGGTCCTTGCCGGGGGTGGGTGTCTTGCCGTCCTCGGCATAGCCGTCCACACCCTTCACCAGCAGCGTGCCGTAGGGACGGGGCACCTCGGCGTCGTTGGCGGCAAGGGGCAGGATAAACTGCTTTGCGGTGCCGGTGGTCACGGCCGTGGTGGTGGTCACCGACGAACGGGGCTCGTCGATCATATAGTGCTCCACCTCGGGAGAATTGACCTTCACCTTCTTCGCCTTCAGCATCAGCTGCATCAGCGGGGTGTCGTCGCTTTTGAATTTGTACAACTCGTTGTCAAGGTCGGCCTGGATGAGGTTACCGGCACCGATGCCGCCGGTAGCGCCGGCAACACCGCTCACGGTGGTGGGGGCTCCAGGAACCTGACTTTCTACACCGGCACTGCCGGGAACGGGGGTAGCCATGCTACCGCCTACTTTCACTGTCTCGTCCATTTTTTCTTCTCTTTGTTTAGTTTATTGTTGTTCTCTCTGCTATCCGTTGTCTGTCTTGATGAGGTCGCCGGCACCGATGCCGCCGGTGGCCGAAGCCACACAGCTCACCGTGGTCATGCCGCCGGGCACATGTGTCTTCAAACCGGCTGTGCCGCACACAGGCATGGCGTGCGGGCGCTCGGGCGGAAACTTCACCACTTCACTCATGGCTACAGGGCTTCGTTCGCCAGCTCGAAGATGTTCTGCTTGCGGCGGGCGCTCGTGCCGTTCTTGCCGCTCAGGGGTGCCGTACCGTCTCCCTGTTCGCGCTTGCGAAGGCCCTCCACAATCTTGTCGTTGCGTCCTGCCACACGGCCCTCTTCGCCGGCTGCGGCCACGTCGTTGTCATGGTTGATTGCTTTCACAAACAGCTCCAGCGTCTCATGTGCGAACTTGCCTTTCACGCCGTCACGCACCACGCCGATGATGGCGGCGGCCACCTCGTCGACCTGCTCGTCGGTCATGCCGCGCTCCTGTTGGAACTGCTTCAGGGTCTCGAGCGACGTGGCCATGTTCTTCGCATATTCCTCGTCGAGCGCCTTCGACTTCGCCACACGCTCCACGTATTCCTTGTTGGCTTCAGCCAGCTTGTCGAGCATCTCGGGGTTGTCGAGAACGTCGCGTATCTGCATGCCGAAACGCTGCACCAAACCGACGACAGGGTCTACGCCGTTGTGCATGTCAGCCAGAAATTGGGCGCTCTGCGGTGACGCAGAGAACATGTCCGACAACGTCTTCTCCTGCTCGCGGTAATTGGCGAGGTCTTTCTCGTAGTTGTCGTAGTCGTCCGAAATCTGTCCGTATATCTCTTCGTCGTCCTCGAATTGCTTGTCGGGGTATTTCTTCCGCAAACGCTCCAGATGCTGGTCGCGCCTGCTTTTTACTGCATCGTTTTCAGCCATTGCAAAAAGTCATTATGTTTATTCTTATGGCCGCAAATATAATGTCTTTTTTAGTCCGTCGTCCTTTAAGTATTGTGACATATTTTTATTATCTTTGTAAGCATAAATTGTCTCTGCTGTTATTATGAAACATCATGGTTCTGTTATGGATTTCACGCGGCAACGCAATGCCGACATCATGAGGGTCTACCGGAGCGTCCTTGCGTCTTCGGCAGTCATCGCCTTGCCTGTCGTCTTCGAGACGGTGGCGCAGTCACCGTCCGCACGCTTCTGGGTGAGCGAGGAACGGGCCACCAATGTTATCGCCGCTATGGAGGCCGGACGGCCGGTGCCGCGCATGCGGCCCAACAAACAGGCGATGTTTCAGGAAATCTACCGGAGATACGCCATTCTGCGCAAGAAATACCCCAAGCGCCCCACCTATCACCTGGTGTCCATCGTCGTCAACCAGCCGGCGCCAAAGTTCTATTTCACTGCACGTACCATCGGGGAATTTATTTACCGCATAAAAAGTGGCTGGTATGACAAACATGGAAAATAGCGAAATCGCACATATCATAGCAGAGAATGATAGGCGCAACGACGTGATGTTCGCCAAGTTCGACCCTGTCACCGGCGAGGGCTCCATCGGCGACAGGGTGCGCGTCTGCATCTCCGACTTCGCAGTGCCGGTGCAGTACCTGCCTGCCGAGATGATGAGCATTCCGTTTGTCAAGATGCTCGTCGAGGCCGGCTCCATCAAGGCGTTCCTTGCCGACAAACTGCAGGTCACGCCAAGCGCCGGCGACTACACCAAGGTCTCGCGCACGCTCATACGCCTGCGCTTCAAGCATGACTTCCCGTTCTGGGCGGCCACGCTTGTCTACATACACAACAAGAAAGCCGGCAATGACGTTCTCTTCCGGCTCTACTACCCACAGCGCATCCTCGTCTCACGCTTCGAGGCAAAGCGGAAGGCGGGGCTGCCCATACGTCTCATTCTCCTGAAGGCACGCCAGTGGGGAGGCTCCACCACCACACAGCTCTACATGGCATGGCTGCAGTTCGTGCACAAGAAGGGCCTCAACTCGCTCATCATCGCACACCAGGGGGCTGCTTCCGATGAAATCAAGGACATGTTCGACCTCATGATTTCACGCTACCCTGTGGAATTTCTCCACGGCATGGGAGAGGCATATTCCGTCAACGAAGACAAGCTCGTCGGTGTCGGCAAGTCCGGCTCCACGCATCGCGTGCCGCAGCGCAACTGCAAGATAAAGGTGGGCACAGCCGAGCGTCCGAACGGCTGCCGTGGCGGCGCCTACTCGCTGGTGCATCTCTCCGAGGTCGGCCTCTGGCAGAAGACCGAAGGCAAGTCGCCACAGGACATCGTGCGCTCTGCGTGCTCCGGCATCCTGCTCGAGCCATACACCATGATTGTCATGGAGTCCACGCCCAACGGCACCGGCAACTTCTTCCACACCGAATACACGGCTGCTGCGGACCCGACCATCAAGTCGCAGTATGAGGCGCTCTTCATCGCATGGTTCCAGATAGAACAGTATGCACGCCCCTTCAAGTCGCCTGATGAGATACGGGCCTTCGCGAAGGCGCTCTACGACAACCGGCACAACGCCTATGTACCGTCCAACCGCGAGGAGAGCGGACGTTATCTGTGGTCGCTGTGGGAGAAGGGAGCGTCGCTCGAGGCCATCAACTGGTACATCGAGGAACGCGCCGGAAAGGACGACTTCGCTATCATGGCGTCTGAATACCCGTCCGACGATGTCGAGGCCTTCGTACACTCCGGCACAATGGTCTTCGACAAGTATCTGGTCAAACGCTTCGAGACTTCTTGCCGCCCGCCGCGCTTCATCGGCGAGGTCTATGCCAAAGGCGATGAGGGCGAGGACGCGCTCGAGGGGCTGCACTTCCAAGAGGACCGGCAGGGGCTGCTCTCCATCTGGGCCAAGCCGGAGACCTACGACGACTACGAGGTTACCGACCGCTATCTCACCGTCGTCGATGTCGGCGGACGCTCCAACAAGGCCGACTGGTCTGTCATCGTCGTCTTCGACCGCATGAGCATGGTCGACGGCTCCGAGCCGCCGTCGGTCGTCGCACAGTGGTATGGCCATTGCGACATCGACCGCCTCGCATGGAGGGCTGCGCAGATCGCTGCCTACTACAACAACTCGCTGTTGGTTATCGAGAGCAACACCTTGGAGACGCACGACAAGGAACGACAGGTGGAGGGTGGCGACCAGTCGCAGTACATCCTCAACCAGATCTCCGACATCTACCCGAACCTCTATGCACGCCGGCAGTCAGAAGATGAGATACGCGAGGGCTTGCCGCGCAAGTATGGCTTCCACACCAACGTCGCCACCAAGCCGATGATCATCTCTACGCTCGTCAAGGTCATACGCGACAGGCTCTACATCGAACGCGACAAACGGTGCCTCGACGAATATATCACCTATGAACGGAAGGCTAATGGTGCCTATGGTGCCATCGTCGGCAAGCACGACGACCTGCTCATGACACGTGCCATCGGACTGCACATCTGCTTCCGGGAGATGGACATGCCACAGCTCGTGCCTGTCGTCTCGCGCACACATAAAAAGAATAGAGGCCCCGTCTCCGAGGCCTCTATCTAATCACTTCGCTTACTGCTGCAGCATCTGCTGCGCCTGCTGTACGGCGCCCATGTTGGCATTCTGCTGGGTTTGCCGCGCCAGCTCCGGCGACAGACCGTCCGGTGTTTGCCCTTGCTCCACCTGTTCTTTCTGCGACTTGATGCTCTGCAGCAGCTCGTCGGCAAACGGGAAGTCGCCGTGCTCCAGGAGCTGCTCCACGCTGATGGCCTGCGACTGCCACAGCTGCATCAGTATGTCGTTGCTCAGTGCACGGTAGGCTGGGGTAGCGGTGCTCTCCACGATGCTTAGGTCAAACTCCACGTCACGGATCTTACGCGGATCATACTCCACGATGGCGGAGTTCTTGCCGGCGATGTTGAACACGCGGCGGGTGTCGTAGAACTGCTGGATGTTCTTCACGTCCTTGTACGCGCCTTCGCGCACAAATGCCGAGAACGTGTCCAGAAGGTCCAGCAACGATGTCGTGGCGTTCTGCGTCTGCTGGCTGTATAGGCTTGCCGACATTCCGCTGTAGCCGGGCTTGCCCTGCAGTGCTCCGTTCACGCCCGATATGTCCTCGAAGAACTTCAACTGCATGTTCAGGAGCTCCGAGATGCCTATCTGCGTGCAGTTGTTCGCTATCTGGTGCGGGAGCGCTGTGCCGGTCTTCGGCTGCTTGATCATGATAACGCCGTTGAACCTTGCCCACTCGTCGGCCACGTCTTCCATCGACATGCCCTTGGGCAGACATTCCTCCGGAAACAGCAGCACACCTTTGGCGCTCGCACGCATGATCCAGTCGTACATGGTTATCAGGCGGTTCGTGTAGCGCTGCTGGTCTATCACATTGCTCACGAACGAATGGATCTCGCCGTCGATGAACGGATAGGCCTTCCACACATACGGATGGCTCTTGTGCTCATAGGGCGTCTCTCCTTCTTCCAGGATGTCTCCGGCTGGCGACAGCATGTAGTAATACCAGTAACTGTCCATGAACCACTCATAGCGGATAAGCGGGGCCTCGTCCTCGCTCATGCCCAACTCAAGGGCCTGCTGCAGGCGCTTCGCGTTCTCGTCGGCCACAAGCGCCTGGAAGTCCTCCACGTTCACCTTGAACACGTCACCGTTGTTCACGTCATGACAGCGCACACGGGGCTTACTCTCCTTGCGCCACACCTCTATCACCCTGCAGCGGGTGGGGTCATAGGGCACCAGGAAGTCATAGTAGCCTTGCAGCGGATAGCCGAAGTCGTCAAACGTACTGCTAAGGTAGGTCTTGTCTTTCGCAAACTTGTATATCTCCTCCAGCCGGCGATAGTCGCTGGCGTTCTTGGCAAAACGGCCGCACAGCTCCTCGAACGACACGTCATGCACCTCGCCCACGCACGAGCAGTCCCAGCCCCGGAAGTCCCTCATGTTGTTGTCGATGAAGAAGTTGTTCGGCTGCACGTAGTCCGTCCAGCAGTCCAGCTTGTTCTCGCGCCAGCCATACCACTTCCGTTGCACCACGAAACCGCTTATCAGGAATTCTTCCATGCACCGGGCATTGATCTCCTGCATGCGGTTCAGCTGCATGTTGCATTGCAGCACCGTGCTCATCGTCTCGCCATACTGCTGCTCGTCGCGGTCACGCGCCGTGCATGTCGGCTCCTTGGCTTGACTGCGGTACACGCCCAGCACGGCCTGCACCATCCGGCGGATGAGGTTGTTCTTCAACGGCACATTACCCTGCTGACGTATCAGGTCGGCTTCCTTGATCTTCTTGCCGTCCACGCATACCCAGTCTTCCCACTGCCGGCCGTAGGTGTAGTTTTTGTTGCGCTCGCGGTCCTGCCGGAACGTCTCCATCGACAGCCAGTACTGTTGCGCCTGCCACAGCACCTCGAAGGCTCTGTTCTCGCCCAGCGTCCGTCGCGACGACTTCACCGTGTCCAGCTCGTCATGGCGGGGCATCACGCGGCTCATCTTATGTAGTCTCTTTGTTGCCATATTTGTCTTTTTAGTAGCGACGGCGCGAAGATAATACTTCACACCGTCACCTTGCTCTTAACTATTGTTGCTTGCGGCTCGCATTCACACGCTCCACCAGCTCTCGCATCAGCGCCGTCCGCTCTTCCGTCAGTGCCTTGCGGTCCTCCGCGGGCAGCGTCTCGTCTTTCAGCTCTTTGCTGATGGCGTCGATGTCACTGCCATACTCTTCAAAGATCTCCATCCGGCGATACTCCGGCGAGTTGTTCAGCTTCGCAATCTTGTCGGCATAGTCAAACACTCCGTCGTCGGTGTCATTCTCGTAGTTGACAAGACGGCTGCGTGTTTTCTGATACTCGTCACGAAGCCGGTAGTACTCGTTCGTCAGCGCACGGCTCTCTGTTCGTTCGTCGCCGTTCTTCACCAGGCGGTTCACGATAAGGAAGCTCTTCGGGTCATACTCGCGGTCGCCCACAACAGTCTCGCCCATCTTCACCATGCGGTTGATGGTGTTCGCCACACCGCCGAAGTAGCCGGTCAGCAGGTATTCCACCATCGCAGGGTTGATGTCTATCGCGCCTGGCGTGTAGCGGTCGCCGCCTGTCGCCTCGTTAAGCAGTTTGCTTGCGTCCACCAGCTGCTCATTGGCGCTCTGATAGGCCTTCGTCCACTCCGGCATGTCTTTGTTCCATTCGTTGTCGCTGTAGATAGGCATGCCGGTCCAACCTTTGTTCGTCAGCACTTCCGCAAACGGCTTCACACTGCTCGGTACAAATGGGTTCCAACCTCCACCGCCTTCCAGGAAGTCTATCGGCAATGCTTGGCTCAACTGCCCGGCAATACCTGCAGCAAGCTCGCCGCCCGTCTTGTGCTCCTTGTCACCAAGCGCACTGGCGGCAAGCTCGCCCAAGCCATAGAGGACGCGATATTCCACCGGCAACGGGATGCTTATCCACTGCTCGTCCATGCCAGGCAGCCGGAACACGATGTTGCTTCGGCGTACATACTCCGGCAGGTTGTAGTAGCTGTTGCGTGTATCATCATCGTCATCGTTGCCGAGTGCCGCCATCACCGCTCCAAGCAGGAACATCGCTGCTGCACCGCCAAGGGCTTTCTTCGGGTTGCGCGATGCGTTCTTTCCGAAGTTCCATGTTCCTTGAATGGCTGCGTTCCAGAACACATACAAGCTGCGCCCGGCGCCTGACAGGAATGAAGCGACACGGGCCGAATTTTTCTCGCCGGTAGCATCTATAAACTTGGCTCCGCTGCCCTTCTTGTTGAAGTTCACGCTGATCTCCTTGGCGTCCCACACCGCACGTTCCACGCTGCGCTTCATCTCCATCGACGTTACGAAGGCTGCAAATCTTGCACAGTTCTCCACGGCCCTGTTATACTCGTCGAAGCGCTCGCCAAGCAACGCCCAGGCCTTTTGCAGTGGCAACTTCCCGTTGTTCTTCTTCAGTTCACGCTTGATGTCGTTCTTGCGCTGCTCTGTGTCGCGGAGGTTCGAGTAGCCAGTCTCGCCGCCGTTCATCATAAACTGGTAGAACAGTTTATCCGTCCTGTCGCTCATGTCGAGCTCGCCATTGCGCAGACGTGCGAACAGCATCTTCATCTTCGCGGGGTTCACCTTCGTGAAGTTCTTATGGAAGCGCCAGGCGTAGCCGGGACTTTCTTTCACCCATGCCATCGTGTTCGAATAGATTGCATCTCTCATGAAGTTCGACACCACAAAGTCCGGGTTGCGCGTCGTGTAGAAGGCGCTAAGCTGGCGGTTCAGCACCTCACCCCAGTGCATCACCTTTCCCAGCGCACCGCTCTGGTCGTTGTCAGGGTTCGTTTGTCCGTTCAGCGCCTGTGCTGCTCTCGGGTTGCCGTTAATGGTCAGCACGTAGTCCTTGCCGTTGCGCTTCACGATCACCTGGTGCTCGCGTTCCATGCTCGTCTCCACCACCCGGTATGGGATATTCGGGTGTTCCTTCTGCCGTACAAACTTATCCGGTTCTGCTGCCGACAGCTGCCGCATGGCTTCCTCAAAGGTCTCCATCTTCGCCTCCACCTCGGCGGGCGTGTCGTCAGGCTCCAGCGCCTCCGTGCCTGCCACGTCGCCGGTGTTCATCGGCATCCATTCGTCCTTCACGTCGTCATAACGCAGCCACAGGTCGCTCACGCTCACAAGGTCGCTTGGATGCGCCAATGCGAAGTTCAGCATCTTCTGCTTCACCAGCACATTGCGGTTGCCCTGCATGATGGCGCTCTCGGCCATCGCCTCCATGTTCGCGAACGGGTCGTCGGCTTTACTCTTGCGGCCCTTTGCCGTCTTTATTGGGCTGCTGAAACCGCTCTTCCGGTCGTTAAGGTAGGCATACACCTCGTCGCTCGTCGTCTCGTCGAAGCCTCGCAACGGGATGTAGTTGTCATACATGCCTTTGATGTCGTTGTACGTCTCGCGGTCTATCATGCCACTCTGGTATGCCTTTGTCAGCGTGCCCTCTGTCACGGCCTGTGTCTTTGCCCACAGCTCGGCGGTGTCATGTTCGCCTTCGTAGGCCTGCACCATATTCCGGGCCTCGTCTTCTGCGTCCGCCACGTTGTCGGTCTTCGTCAACGCCGTCAGGCCGGAGTAGTCATAGGCGCGATTTTCAAAGTACAGCTCTTCCTCTCGGTCGTCCATGCGTTGCTTCACCTCGTCAACGGCAAACTGCAGCAGCGGGTCCAGCGGGTCGTCGTTCAAGGCACGTTCCGCATTGCGCAGCTCGGCGCCCAGTTCCTTCATGGTCTGCTTCTCGGCAGCTCGGCGTGCCATCACCTCATTGCGCTCCAGGCCATGCTTCGCCATCATGTAGTCCGTCAGCTCTGCACGCTCGCCGGCGGTCTTCGCCAGTTTCGATACCTCCTGGAGCAGGGGTTTGAACAGCTTCCGGTTAAATTCCGATGCTTCGGCCTGGTTCACGCTCGACAGGCGGTTCTCGCCAAGATACGGGTTCTCATATCCCGGCACGTCTTCTATGCGGACTTTCTTGCCCTTGCCTTCGGCCTGCAGCACAGCGTCCATCGCCTCCTTCAAACCCAGCATCGAATCCTGAAGGGCTTCCTGCGTCTGGTACATGCCACGGCTCACACGGCGCTCGTAGGTGCCGCGGGCCATCGCTTTCTCATACTCTCGGTCGTCGCCGTCACGGAACATTATGTCGTCGTCATCGTGCCTGCTGGTCTCCGGCTTCGCATCACGTCCGGCTTCCTTGCCGGGCGTAGCTTCGCCATATCCGGTCTTCCGGCGCATCACCTCGGTGTCGGCTGCATCGAAGATCGAAGGACGGCCACCGTTCTTCTTGCGCTTGTACGCCTCGTGCAGCACAAACGCCCAGTCCTTGTCGTTCCACTGCCGCTTGCCCGGTATCTTCAGGCCTTTCAGCAGGGCGTCAAGTGCCTTCTGAAGCACGGCCTTCACCTTGCCCCAGAATGTCTGCTCCCCGGCGCTCATCTTCTCAAAGCCTTCCTCGCCGATGCGCCCGGCAAGGTCTGCAGCATACTCCTCCGTGGCATCGCGCTTCATCTGCTCGCGCTTGCCGGCGGCCTCCACATGGGCTTCTGCCATGTCTGCATAGTAGCTGGCGTTGCTGTTCTCGCCCTTGGCCTCATGCTCCCTGCGCTTGTGCTCGCGGATGCGGTCCACCTCGGCGTCGTACATCTTCTGGGCCATGCTGTCGATGGCCTGCCGTATCTCGTCTTTCGACATGCGGTACATCTCATCAAGCGCATTGTTCAGTTTCTCCTCCTCGGGGAACAGCACACGCAGACCGCTATGGCCCACCACCTCATGCACAAACGTGTTCTCCACGTCTGCCATGTTCGCGTTGTTCGGCACCACGATGGTCACCTCGCCTGTCATGGGGTTGAAGCTGCCCTTCATCCGGCGCTGGCGCACGCTGGGCAGTGCAGCCACCTCTTCGTCTGTGCGGACGATATGCACAGGTGTGTTGAGGCGCTCCGACAACTCGGTCACCCTTGCTGTCATGGCCTCTTCCATTTCGGCCTTCGGCACGCCTACCCACTTGCCGGACATCTTCGCGTTGATGCGTGCGATGTCCTCGTTGGTGACAAACGGCACCTGGCCTTCCTTGCCGGGGATCACGTCACGTTCTTCCCAGACCAGCTCGTCGAGCCTGCGGCTCTCTTCGGGTGTCAGCTCCTTGCCGGCAGGCTCGAAGTGGTAGCCTTTCTTTTCAAGCTCCTTGCGCATTTTGTCATTCAACTCGAAGCGATAGCCCTTCTCCTCCAGCAGCCTGCGCACCTGTGGCACAAAGCGGCTGTAGTCGCGATGCGTCGTCTTCTCCCGCTCCTGCGGGTTGGCCTTCCAGTATTTGTCGATGAGCTCTGCCTCTTCCTCGCGTGTCAGCACCTTGTCTATCTTGCTCCAGCGTGAGAGGTACAGCGTGCGTCCGTTGTTCCACAGATGGGCGCCGGTGGGCTTGGCGGCGTAGTCGGCATGGTAGGGCTCGTCCAGTTCGCTCTTCGGGATAAGACAACGCACCACCACCAGGTTCGGGCGCTTGTAGGCGCTCGCAAACTGCGTGTTCAGCGGGGTCTCTACGGCATGGTCATAGGGGTTGTAGTCTGCCCACAGGCCGCCGTCCTCCGAATTTTTCTTCAGGAAATACTGCAGTTTGGCCTCGCCTTCCTTCGGCTTCACGAATTTCAGAGCGTCGTTCAGCTTCAGCTCCGTCACCTTCTTGCCGTCCACCATGATGTAGCCGTTCCGGTTCAGTTCGTCCAGCCGTCGTTGCTGCTCGTCTGTGAGCTTGATCTCCTTCGGTGCCGAATAGTTCCAGCGTCGGCCCTTCAGCGTCCGGCGCTCGCCTGTCACCGCATCCGTGAAGGCCATCGGCGAGCCAAGGTCGTCGTCTTCGAACGCCTGCACGTTCCGGTACACCTCCACCAGCTCGTTATCCTTCAGAGCCTCCAGCTCCCTCGCCTTCGGGTCGTCGTCCTCCAGCAAGCGGAACTTTATGCCATCGTCTTCCTTCCTGTCGTGCATCATCTCTGCGCTCATCTCGAAGCCGCCGGCATCGCGAAGGGCCTCCACCATCTCTGTGTATTTCTTCCGCTCGGCCTCATCGTAAAGCGAACGCACAGGCATGCGACCGAACTGCTCGGCGGTAAGGTTGTCCAGGTCTTTGCCCGTCCATCTCGTGAAGGCCGACTTCACGCCGTTCCACATCTCGCGCAACCAGTTCATGGCCTTCTCCAGCCATTTCTTGTCGGTCACGCCCGTCACCTTCGAGATGATCTCCTCGTTCTCCGAACCCGTGAAGCGGCTGATGCACTCGCTAAAGATTTGGCGGTCAGTGGCGTCTTCGCCAAGGGCCTCCAGGTCCCGTCGCACGTCCTCCCACATCGGCGTGTCCTTCCACAGCTCCATGCCGCGTGCGTAGAGACGCGGATTGTTCGTCTCCACTACCTTCATCCAGATGTGTGTGTGCTCGTGCATCGGCGTATTGGCGTTGAATACGTCGTCCTTCAGCACCATGCGGTCACCGACGGCATAGCCGTACACCATGCCGCCGGCATCGCGCAGCATCTGTGCGCGGCCCTGCTCGGTGTCGGCATCGAGCTGTCTGTCGAAGGCGTCGGCCGGCAGCACCTGCACATTGTCCTTGCCGTAGATGTCACCCAGCATCCTGACGATCGTGTCGCGCTCCTCGGCTTCTATCGACGTGTATTTCGTGGCCGCATTGATCTCCTTCATGATCTCACCGTCGAGCGCGATGTCAGAGACGCGGTTGCTGATGCCCTGTTCTTCTTGCAGATACCTGTCGAGAATCTCATGCCAGTTGTCGGGCAACTTGGCCTTCACCGGCGGCTGCACCACGGCCTTGCCGTCCTCGTCATACATACGGAAGTCGGTGAGCATCTTATAGTAGTCGGGATGCTCCGTCACGCCTTCATAGTCGAACATCGGCGTGAGGCCGTTCTTGCGACAATAGTCCAGATACACCTGGGCTGCCTGGCGTGCATCGCCGCCGTTCTTGCGCACAAGCGAGTTGAACTGCAGCACCTTGTCCACGATGTGCAGGCCGATGTCGTTCACGTGCAACTCGCTGATGGCCTTGCCGTCCGTACCCAGCGTGTGGTAGCCGTTGTCCATCGCGGTGGCCAGGTCGTAGCCCGTCAGCTGCTTCATGATGGGGCTGGCTCCCGTGGCATGGTACGCCAGGATCATGTGCACGTCCGGATTGTCCAGCGCCCACTTGATAAACTCTACCGACGGTGCCACCACCACGTTGCCAACATGTCCGCGGAAGGCGCGGTTGTGCGCATTTTCCATAGCTGTCTCCACGGGGAAGCTCTCCACGCTCCAGGCCGGTACCAGCTCGGCCGAGCCTTTTTCGAAGCGCCCGTCGCTCTCCGGCAGGGCGCCCTTGGCGATGAAGCCGGCATGGTCGCGGAGCCATTGGTCATACTCTGCCTTGCCCAGTCCGAGGGCCTCGCGGTGCCAGTCGCTGCCGCGCCACACGTCCACGATGAGGCTCTGGTTCATCTTCGCTCCCGTCCGGCCGAACATCTCCGGCATGAACGGACGTTTCGTGTAGAGCTGCATCGGCGCACGTGCGCCCTGCAGCAAGAGGAACTGCGTGTAGTAGTCGAAGAACATGTTTGCACGCGCATCCTCATAGCTGAACTGGCGCACGCCGCCGCGCTCGCGCATCTCCACCTGCGAGTAGAGCTTCAGGTAGATGTCACGCGGGATGCGGTCGATGCTGAACGGGGTGGTGTCGAGCAGCTGCTTGCCGCGGAACTGACCTTGGCTAAGGTATTCCACCACGCCCGTGTTGCCAAACTTGTCGTAGAAGGCTGTGAACGCGCTCGGCGACATGAACCACTCGTAGCTCATGTTGCCGCGCAGCATGTCGCTACCCAGCATCAGTGTGGCAATCTTCTTGATGCTGTCGGCCTTGATGCCCTCGCCCGTCTTCGTGGCGTAGTTGGCCACACGGTCCAGCCCCTTGCCGGCAGCAAGCTCTTTGAGCACAGTTTCCTGTTCTGTGGTCAGTGCCGTAGGCTCGCCCATCAGCCTGTCATCGAGGCCGGCCGCCTCGCGCACGCTGTTCCATATCTGCTCGTCGCGCTTGCTCTGCTTCAGCACCTTTCGCTTCGCCTCCACATAGCACATCACACACGGTGTGAGGAACCCGTGCTTCTGCAGGATCTTCTTCAGAGCCTCCACCTGCGTAACGCCCAGGTGACCGCCCTTGCCGGCTTCCACCAGTGCGTCCATCACGCTGTTCATCGCCTCCTTCTTGATACAGTTGAACGAATAGTCGATGCTGATATACTCTCCCGTGTCACGGACAAACGGACGTTTGCTTGCCTCGCTGTTCTGGAACAGGCCAAACCGCGGATATTTCTCCATGAATGCCTGCATGCCGTCGGCCACAGCGTCGGCCTGCGCGATCATCGCGTCCACATCGTCCGGGTCAAGCCCGGCATCGTTCACCAGTATCTCGCGCATCCGCTCCTTGTCGGTGTCCTTCCATGTCCGGTAGTTCATCTCCACGCTGCCGTCATCGTGCCGCACCACGGCCGGCTTGCCGTCCACGTCAAGTAAGGTCTTGCCAGCTTGGTTCCGTGCCCTGCCGCCCTCGGCAGGGTTCCTCTCGCCCATCGAGCCTACGCCGTTCCCATACTTCCTCGGGTCCACGCCTTCCAGCAGGTCCTTCATCACCCTGTCGG
>CAVHJI010000002.1:0-14962 GCA_963636255.1 Bacteroidaceae bacterium
TGTCCTTAACCAGTGGGTCGGCAGGATGAGCATCGCAGTCGCAATCGACACTCATGTTGTTCATGACATTGATGTAGACGATGTCGCCTTCACCGAAGTACTCGTGCACAGCCTGTGCTGCAGCAGCCATAGACTCAAGGAAGTAATCCTGTGCAGGCAGGTTCTGCCACAGCTCATCAGGGCTTTGCGCCTTGCCAGCAGTGTGAATATAGGTCTTGCCGTTCTTCGATGCCACACCGATGCTGGCATTCTTCAGCACACCGCCGAAGCCGCCCATGGCATGTCCCTTGAAGTGTGCCAGATTAATCATGAAGTCGTAGTTCTTCAAATGACTGCCCACGATGTCATACCCGATGTGCGTTTTGTCCTTCACGGGAATCTGCATGTCACCCTCTTCGTCCATGATGTCGACGTTGGCGATGTCATAGAATCCATGTGCCTTGATTGTCGCCTTATGGTCCTCGGTGTTGAATCGTTTGCCCTGGTATGCAGTGTTGCACTCCACGATGGTACCGTTGACAGCCTTCACGAGCTGTCCTATCAGCTCCGGCTTCAGGTAGTTATGACCGCCAAGTTCGCCAGTGCTAATCTTCACTGCCACGTTGCCATGAGCCTTCACGCCAAGAGCTTCATAGATCTTCACCAACGCCTCCGGCGTGATGTCCTTGGTGAAATACACCTTCGATTGGGCATATGCCCCACTAACTGCCAGCACAAGTAATGTTGCCAGCACAATGCCAAATTTCTTCATTCTTATATCTTTTAGTGTGTTATATCGGGAATTACGGAATCCGTCCTCTGTACGTCCTATTTCACTATCCATGCCTTGAACTCGGCAGCCTTGTTCTTGCTGACATAGATGCGTTCAGGCACCTCAATGTCGATGTCTATCTTCAGTCGGCTGTCAAACCAGATAGTGATGTTTTTGATGCTCGACCGCGAGAGGATGAACTGCTTGTTGGCACGCACGAACTCGTTGGGGTCCAGATTGCTCATTATCTGATTAAGTGTCCAGCTGCACGGATAGCTCTGTCCGTTCTTCAGGTATATCGTCGTTTCCTCGTTGGTAGTGTAGAAGCACGACACGTCGCTGACCTGAATGGGCAACAGCTTGTCCTTGAAGGGGACCAGCAAGCGTGACTTGTAGGAACCGCGCGTGGATGCCAGCTCTTTCATCATCTCGATGTAGCGGTCGGTATCGTTGCGACTCAGACGACTGAACTTGTCGAGGGCGCGCTCCAGGTCCGACTGCTTCACAGGCTTCAGCAGATAGTCTATGCTGTTCACCTTGAAGGCATCGATGGCATATTCATCGTAGGCTGTGGTAAAGACTATGGGTATCTCCACGTTTATCTTGTCGAAGACAGCAAACGACGAGCCGTCGGACAGATGTATATCCATGAATATCAGGTCGGGCTTGTTGCCGGCAGAAAGCCAGCGCACGGTCTGCTGCACGCTCTCCGTGTACCCCATGATTTCTATACTCGGGTCAATGTCCTTGAGGATGTCGGTCAGGTTCTCGCTGGCAGATGTCTCGTCTTCTACGATAAGTACTTTCATCACGTTCTGCTGTTCTTTTTATGGTCTCACATCTCCGCCTTCAGCGGCATCACTACTCTGAATGTCTTGCCGTCGTTCTCGACGCGTATCTTCGTGCCCAGCAACAGTTCGAACCTATTGCCAAGATTCTTGATGCCCGTGCCATGCGTGGCAGGCTCATTCAGCTTGGGATATATGGGGTTCTCCACCGACAGCTCATTGTTGCTGTCAAGACGGATGCTGACATTCATGATGTGTTCGCTGTCGATAGTATTGTGCGTGATGACGTTCTCGAGCAACGGCAGCAGAGACAATACCGGCAGGCAGAGACCGTCGCCGTCGTGGACGTCGATGTCGAAGTTCAGCTTGTTGGCATATCTCACCTGCATTATCTGCTTGTATGCACCTACGAACTGGAGCTCCTCATCGAGCGGCACAAGAGACTTCTTCTCGCTCTGGAGGATGTAGCGGAACGTGTCCGACAGCTCATCGATGTACCCTATGGTCTGCTTGTTGTCGCCCTTGCGTACAAGCGACGTGATGCCATTAAGCGAATTGAAGAAGAAGTGCGGGTTTATCTGGTTGGTCAGTGCATTGCAGCGGCTCTCGAGACTATCTATCTTCAGACGCTCAATCTCGCGGTCCTTACGTCGCTGCATGTCAAACAGTTCGTCGATATATGCAATTGAGGTGCTGATAAGCCACAGGAATATGAACTGAAAGATCAGCATGCTGAGGAAATGGTCGTAGTTCTTGAATGGCAGTATGTGCATCACCGCCTCATAGACGGCAAAACCGGCAATCACCACAACCAGGTTCATGCCGAGGTAGGTACCCATTAATGCACCGCGCAGCTTGCGGAAGTCGAGCTTCAGCACAAGCCACGACAGCAACCAGAACATCAAGAATCGCAGTATGAAGAATGCGAAATATTTGGGCTGGTCACCATCGTCGACGTAGAGGCCCAAGTCGCACAGGAACCATGCGTTGTTGGGATATGCCACGAAGAAAGCCACGATGAGCGTCGTCAGCCATGTCTTCTTCTGGAAGGAGCAATGTATCTTATTGTCTGTCGTCTTTTTCATATAGAATGCACTATTCGCTTTTCACCAACTGCAAAGTAAAGATTTTTCATCCATGCTACGCACCTCCCCACCTTCAAAACGAAAAAACCACAGACAATGACGAAACCATTCATATTGCAAGAGCCAACATCCAATACCTACAAGAGTGCCTGCGGAACCCTTGTTAAACGCTTATATTTAAAATGGCAAAGTCTTATATTTAAAATTGCCATTTTAAATATAAGACTTTGCCTTCGCTTATATAAGACTCTAACGATGCCCATACATGTACCCTACCGATGGTATCCTTAGATACCGGGGATGGGCAATGATTCAGAACCTGTAGCTTGCGCCGGCGATGAACCAGAAGCCTGGTTGCGGCACGTTGCCAAAGTCATGATAGGTCTTGTCGAGCAGGTTGTTTGCCTCGACATAGAGCTTGTACTTTGGCGCATCCCACGACAGGCGTGCATCCAGAACACCATAGGAGCCGTAGGGACACGTCTCTCCCGAGAGGAGCTGATAGTTACCTACACGTTCCTGCCAACGATAGGACAGACTGAGGAGCAGGCGGCTCCACGGGTTGAAGTCGGCACGCGCCACAAGCTTGTGCTTGAGATATTCCAATGCATACTGTGACTGCATGTAGTTCTCAAGGTCCTTATCCTGGTCGATGTAGCTATAGGACAGGTTAAAGGAACGCAACAACGTCTGCCGCGGCAACAGACTCAGGAAGTCGAGCGCGAGCGAAGCCTCGACGCCGAGAGCGTTGACCTTGGTGTGGTTGACCGACTGCCACTCGGCACTGTCGCCGTCGCGTGTGTCCTTAATCCAGTCAATCATGTTCTTGCCATGATGATAGTAGACGCTCGCCGTGGCACGCACTCCGTGCGAGAGCCACTTAAGTCCAAACTCGTAAGCCTGCATCTCTTCAGGCTTCAGATACTTGTCTGCCTTGTAGCCACCTACAGAATAATAGAGTTCTGTGAACGTGGGCATGCGCAGCGAGGTGTTGAACGAGGCGTATGCCTTCAGGTTCTCGGCAAGCTGGTAGCTCGCATCCGCCCCCGGATAGAAGCGGAAGCCCATCTCGTTCCATGTGTTCTTGACGGCAATGAAGCCCGCCGACATGGTGAAACGTGGCAACAGAATGTTGTGCTCAAGATGGAAGCTGAGGTTGCTGCGATTGAGTCCGAGGGTGTAGTCGCGGTCAGTGCCATGGATGTGACGTGGCTTGTCGAGCGGTTCGCCAAGGTTTCCGCTGACGAGGTCTTCGTTGCGGAACTCTGCACCGAATGCAGTCTTTCCCAGTGCCCATTCGGCATAGCTGTTAAGGTTAAGACCGAACACGTCGGTACGGTTATAGTTGAACGGTACCTTCTCCTCACTGCCGCGGAACAATTCGAAGCGGTCCTGGTTGCGATTCCAATAGATGGACGGACGGAAGTGGAAGGTCTTGCCCTTGGTTTCTGCCTGCAGGGCAGTGAAGAACTTGCGGGTGTGTTCGAACTGGTCGTCGTATTTCGCGCTGTAGAACGTGTTTGAGCCGAAGTCCTTGTCGGACACACCGGCATGCCAACGTATGTCTACCTGTTCGTCGCTATAGGAACCTTGGTAGAACAGCTTGACGTTGCGCAGGTCGCTATTGAGCTTGCCGGCCTGACTGCGCGTGTATCCGTCGCTGCGGGTGTAGCCTGCCGAAAGCTGGTTGTTGAACTTGCCGGACACCACATTGGCGCGTCCACCACCGGAGGCATAGCCATAGGAGCCGCCCTCAATGTGGACATCGGCACTGGTCTGACGCTCGGTGCGCGTCACGATGTTGATTGCGCCCACGAGAGATGACGTGCCATAGACGCGCCCTGCCGGTCCCTCGAGGACCTCGATGCGCTCAATCTCGGAAATGTCTACAGGAAAGTCGGCGGAGTTGTGACCTGTCTGCGGGTCGCAGATGTTGATGCCGTTGAGAAGTACGGTGATTTGTTCGTCGGTGCCTCCACGGATGCTGATGTCGGTCTGTGCACCCATCGGGCCACGTTGCCTAACATCGACGCCGGCGGCGTACTTTAGAAGATCGTTGACACTTTGTGCAGGCGCGGCAGCAATAGCCTCGCGGTCCAGCACAGTAACCATTCGCGCAACCTGGGAGGCTGTCAGCGGTGCTCGTGAGCCTGTCACCTCTACCTCGTCCAGCTCGTAGAGCTTGTCTGCGACAGTGACCTCAGTCTGTGCGGAGACGATGCCTGTATTGGCAAATGTCAGCGATGTGAACGCAAGCACACCGATGGTGATCTCCTTCCTGAGGCTGGCAAACGAAGCATACGGGCTGTTCTTGAACTGGCGGAAGCGCACAGAACGGGAGCAACCTTTCTGAATGTTTTCTGTTCTCATTTGGTTTTTAATGAATGTGTATTAGGTGGGCTCTAAATACGCCCACAGTTAAAATTGCGACGCAAAGATACGCCAAAATATGTTTATTGCCACTGCATGAGGGTGCGCAGAAAAGCTGTCAGTTCTGTCGCCATACGGTCGTGTTGCCGCAGGCTGGGATGATAGTTGGCGCCATAGCCCAATGAGCCATCCTGCGGAGACATGTCGAAACGGTAGACCTCGCCATCGCCTTCTGAGCGGAGTGCAGCTACAGCCTTGTCCATAGCTGTACGTACATCGGCAAGCGACTTGCCTGAGAGCATGCTGCCACTGAGAAGTACAATCTTGGCTTCGGGATATTTGGCACGTATGTGTCGGACGAAGTTCTTGTAGGCTGCCGACATGCGGGTGGTGTCATAGCGTTGCTGCGACGTGTCGTTGGTGCCAAGATTGGTGCAGACGACTTGTGGTGTGTAGCGCGAATAGTCCCACACGTAGGTGCTGTCGTAGAAGAGTGTGCGGTCGTAGATGGCAGGCATGGCATCGGGTGAGCCTTCGAGTGGCTGTCCCCAGTTGCGGTAGATGCCTATCCCACTGCGTGCCACTACCACGTGTTGTGCATTGAGGCGACGTGCAGTGATGGCTGCATAGGTCCGGTAGTGGTTCTCGGTGTCGTAGCTGAACGAATTCTTTGGATTATCGTCCTCATTGCCATAGCCGCAGGTCATGGAGTCGCCGATGAACTCAATGTGGCGTGCCGGCTGCTGAGGTGTATCCGTAAGAGTGCTGCCAGCGTCGATGATGAAGCCACGAAACGCAGGATGCAGGTCATAGCCTTCGACAACATACATGATTCGTGCAGTGTGGTTGCCACAATGGAGGGATTGGGCAAGACTGATGATGGAGTCCGTCTCTGCCATGCACGGCACTTTGTGAGGTGCCTCATCGTCAATCTGCGCCATGAAGTATCCGCTGTGTGGCTTGACAACCATCTTGAGGGATGTACCGCTGAACGACACGACGGCCTGTGTGCCCGGATAGCTGAAGAGCACATGCCCATTGGGGTCTGTGCAAGTACGTCCGATGTATTCGATGTGTCGGTCTGTGGCAGGGACGAAAAGCCCCTGCGCGGCAATGCTGTCGTTTGCCAGGCAGGGGATTATACGTGCCACCGTCAGCATCAATATGAGCCGGAGTGTGAGTGTCAGTCTCATGGCTTTGATGTTGACCTTACGTGTGTGTTACTCCTTATTATATATAGGTTACAGGAGTGTCTGTATCTTTTCAGCAATGACAGAGATGTCGGTCGTCGGCTCATAGCGTTCGATGACTTCACCCTTCTTGCCAATGAGGAACTTGGTAAAGTTCCACTTTATGTCTGCCGTGTTCCTGTAGTCGGGGTTCTCTTTCGATAGCATCTCGTCGAGTATCTTGCCGATGGGATGATTAAGGTCAAAGCCTCCGAACGGCCGTTGACTCTTGAGGAACTTGAACAATGGGTCTGCCTTGTCGCCATTGACCTCAATCTTCTTGAACTGCGGGAAACGTGTCCCATAGTTAAGCTGGCAGAACTCCTTTATCTCATCGGCTGTACCGGGTGCCTGCTGTCCGAACTGGTTGCAAGGGAAGTCCAGGATGTTGAAGCCTTGACTGCGGAACTTCTCGTAGAGCTGTTCAAGCTCGGCATATTGTGGTGTGAAGCCGCAACGTGTTGCTGTGTTGACAATCAGCATCACCTCGCCTGCATATTCCTTCAGTGACACGTCATGACCCTTACGATCCTTGACTGTGTAGTCGTAAACTGTCTTCATTTGTGTAGTGTATTGATTTCGTCGTTGCCTATTAGAGGCCAAAGGCTAAGGACATAGACTGCCCCACATTGGTTCTCCTGATGCCTGACGTGCCGCTTTCGCCGTCTTTGACAAACTCAAACAGCATGATGTCGGGGATGTGCTGACTACCGTCGGACTTCTCATGCTTCAATGCCTCGACAGCAGCATGAATATCGTCCCATGCACTGATGCAGCTGGACACGACCAAAAGGTGCTGTAAGCTGTTCTGCCTTAACAGGGTCTGCAGTGTATCGAGCAACATGGCATCGGTCGACACCATGTCTTCGGTCGACAACAGAGCGAACTGCATCTCGCCACTCTGTGTCTGCGTAGCCATGCCGTCGAGCTGCTTGAGGTCGGACGGTTCGACGATGCTAATGTCGGCATTGTCCTTGTCGCATATCATCAAGACCTGAATCTCACAGCCGACATCACCGACGCAAGCCTCCATACAAAGCAATTCAATCCAACCTACAAAGTCCATGGGCTGAATACTGCGGCCGAGAGTCTCTTCCAGTTGTCCCTTTATACGCTGTACGTTGCGCAGAGCCTGCGTATCGATGAGGACGACAATAGGCTTGAAATCTGTAGTCTTGTTATCGTTCATTGCTATGCATTGTTTTTGGCGTCTGTATCAGGATTGCTGTCTGCAGCTGGCTTGTCGGCTGCAGCAGGAGCATTGCCTCCATTATCTATTGCCTTGATCTTATCCTTCGCGAGCTGTATCTCATCGCGCAGCTTGTCCATCTTGCGGTGCAGCTCATTGAGGATGCTATTGCCCGACTTGCTTGCTGCGTTCAGGAAACCAAGGTTGTTCTCGTAGGTGTGCAGCTCGCTGGTAAGGTTCTCGCACAGACGGACAAGCCTGTCGCGTTCACGGCTTACGGACTGTGCTCCATCGCTCTGCAGATTGCTTATGGATGAGCGGAACTTGTTGAGACGGCGGCTTGTCCTCTCACTGTTGATGGAGGAGTAGAGCTCGTCGACCAAGCTGCGGTATTTGTTGTAGATCTTGTCTTTGTCCTTGAACGGCACATGTCCGGTCTCGTTCCATTCCTTCTGCAACTCGCTAATCTTCTGCTGCAGGTCGTCTCCTGCTTCGGTAACGAGGGCTTTCAGCTTCTCTATAATCTCTTTCTTGCGCTTTAGATTGTCGACCTCTGCATCGCGTTGTGATGACGTGGCCTTCTTGCGCTGTTCGAAGAAGCTGTCGCATGCGCTGATGAAGCGCTGCCATATCTGGTCGGAATACTTCTTGGCCACAGGACCTATGGTCCTCCACTCTTTCTGCAACTTTGCCAGTTCATCGGCAGTGACTTTCCAGTCGGTGCTGTCCTTGAGCGCTTCTGCCTTCTCGCACAGAGCACGTTTCAGCGACAGATTCTCGTCCATCTTCGACTTGGTGGCCTTGTAGAACTCTGCCTTGCGGTTGAAGAACTCATCGCAAGCCTTGCGGAAACGTCCGAAAATCTTGGCATTCATCTTCTGCGGAGCAAAGCCGATGGACTTCCACTTCTCCTGAAGCGATATGACCTCCTTGGTCTTGTTGTCCCACTGCTTGTATGTGTTCAGCTCGGTATAGTCGATTGCCTCCATTATTTCGCAGATGACAGTCTTCTTGTCGAGGTTGTCCTGCTCGGACTTCTTCAGTTCCTCGAAGTGTTGCTGATGATTGCGGTTGATGACTGCCGAGGCTGCCTTGAAGCGGTTCCACATCTCCTCACGCTTGTCTTTTGCTACAGGACCTGTGTCACGGTATTCCTGATGCAGCTTCTGCAACTGATGGAATGCCGAAACGACATCGGGGTCTTGCGACAGCTTCTCTGCCTCTTCGCACAGACGAGTCTTAATCTCAAGGTTCTTCTTGAAGTCGTAGTCGCGGAACTCGTTGTTCAGCTTCAGCAGGTCGTAGAATTTCTCGACGTTTATCTGATAGTTCTTCCACAGTTCGTTGACTTTGTTCTGCGGCACCAGGGTGATTTCGTTCCACTGCTGCTGCAGGCGCTTGAACTCGGCGTAGTTCTTATTGGGATCGTCGGGTGAGTCTATCAAGTCCTTCAACTCTTCTATTATGGTGAGCTTAACCTGATAGTTCTCCTCTTTCTGCTTCTCTACGCTCGCGTTGATTTCGTTGCGCTTCTCCTTGATGACAGCCATAACCTTCTTGAGTTCCTCCTCATCTGGGTCAGGTGCAGGTACAAAAGCATCGGCACTGTTGCCAGCCTCGATGAATGCCTTGCGGGAGTTCTCTATCTCGACGTTGTGCAACTTGTAGAACGTCTGCTTCAGCAAGTCAATCTCTGCCTTAGAAGCGTTTTCGACATCGGCGGCTATCTCCTTGAAGCGAGAAAGTATTTCTTCCTTCGTCATTCTGTGCACAGCCTCATCGTCTGTCGGTGCTTCCTCTGCTGCTGATAGCGGCTCAGCAGCAGTTTCCTGCTGCACATCCGTTTCCTCGCCTGCATTGTCTGCCGACACAGGTGCCGGTGTTATGTCTTCGTTCAGCTTGGTTTCTTTCTGCACATCCTGTCCTTCAGGAATCGCATTGTCAAGAGTCTCGGTCGTCATTTGTAAGAGTTTTTTAATGTAATCCACTTAATCTGTGCTTTATCGGGTCACAAAATAATGAATTTAAAAGTTTATATCATACCGTTAATGGTGACTTTTTTTGCTGTTGCGCATGTTTGCCCGTTTTTGCCTGTCACGCCAGCAGAGTCGTGATGCCCATATATATCACCATGCCGATGATGTCGCTTATGATGGTGATGAAAGGACCGGTGGCAATTGCCGGATCTATCTTCAGCTTGTCGAACGCCATTGGCACGAGCATGCCGAAGATGGATGAGAACATCACCACGGCAAATACGCTAATTGACACTGAGTAGGTGACTGTGGCGGCGGCACCATGCACCATGAAGTTGTAGATATAGACAAGCAGCGATATTATGGTGGCATTGATGCAAGCCACCAAGGCTTCCTTGCCCACCTGCTTAAGGGCATGACTGGAGTCGAACGAATTGTTTGCAAGTCCCTGTACCACGATGGCGGACGACTGTGTACCTACATTTCCACCCACACCACCAATCAGCGGGATGAACACAGCCATTTCAGGATGTGCAGCGAAGGTGGTGTCGAAATTGCCGAGGATGAGTGAGTTGCCTATACCTCCAAGTATGCCGATGAGCAGCCAAGGCAAACGCGCTGATGTCTGACGCAGCACATTATCGTTGGTCTCAATGTCCTGCGAGAGACCCGATGCCAACTGATAGTCGCGTTCTGAATGTTCGCGAACCTGATCCATGACGTCATCGACAGTGATTTGTCCTACCAGACGTCCGATGCTGTCCACTACAGGCACTGCCACAAGGTCGTACTTCTCAATGGCCTGCACCACATCGTCGATAGGTGTATCTACGTGCACCATAATCGGGTCTTTGTGCATCACATGCTTCACCTTCGACACCGACGGTGAGGTAATCATCTTCTTCAACGGGAACACGCCAATGAGACGTTCGTCATCGTCAACAACATATACATAATATATATCGTCCATCTGCTCGGCCTGCATGCGCATCTCGCGGAGACATTCGGGCATACTGAGGTTCTCGTTGACGGTCACCATCTCGGTGCCCATTATACCTCCGGCAGTATCTTCGTCGTACTTCAACAGGTCTACGATGTCGCCTGCCTGCTCCATGTCGTCGATGTGCGAGAGGACTTCCTCCTGCTTGTCTTCATCGAGGTCGCGTATGAGGTCTACGGCATCGTCGGTGTCCATGTTATCGACAAAACGCTTGGCGATGGTCTCCGACGGCAATCCTTCGAGGAGGTCTTTACGGACATCCTCGTCCATCTCGGAGAGCACATCGGCAGCTTTCTCGTTGTCGAGCAACTGGTAGAGGTAACGAGCCTCATCAAAGTCCAGCTCATTGCACAACTCGGCTATATCGGCAGGGTGAATATCTGCCAACAGAGCCTTAAGAGCCTTGGCATCTCTCTGCTCGACAAGCTCTTTGGTCTTTTCTATGAAATTGTGGTCAATGTCCATAGTTCTCTCTGTCTTTGTTGTGTGTGTGTTAAACGGATGTGTTCCTACTGCCTTTAAGGTATTCGTCGACCATATTGGTGAGGTCGATGAATTCCTGTACCGACAGCTGTTCCGGACGTTTGCTGAAGAAAGCATCGGCAATGAACGGACAATCGCCGCCGGTGATGTTCTTTATGGAGTTGCGCAGTGTCTTCCTGCGCTGGTTGAACGTGGTCTTCACAACCTGCTTGAGCAGTACGGCATCGCAGCCCAAGTCGGTTATGCCATTGCGTTTCAAGCGTATGACTGCGCTCTTGACCTTTGGCGGCGGATTGAACACATGCTCACTGACGGTGAACAAGTATTCGACGTCGAACCATGCCTGAAGCAGGACACTCAATATGCCGTAGGTCTTACTGCCGGGACCGGCGCAGATGCGCTCGGCCACTTCCTTCTGTATCATGCCCGTGCAGCAGGGAATCAAGTCTTTGCAGTCGAGCAGTTTGAAGAATATCTGGCTGGAGATGTTGTACGGATAGTTACCAGTGAGCACAAACGGAGCACCATCGAACAGGCTGTGCAGGTCCATACGCAGGAAGTCTGCCTCAATGATGTTCCCCTCAAGCTGGGGATAGGCGTCATGCAGGTATTCTATAGACTCATGGTCAAGCTCGACGACCTTAAGCGGTCTGTCTTTCTTCATGAGGAATTGCGTCAGTACGCCCATACCAGGTCCGACCTCAAGTATCGGGAGTGCAGGACAAGCATCCACCGTGTCGGCGATGTCGCTGGCTATCTGCAAGTCCGTCAGAAAGTGCTGTCCTAAAAACTTTTTCGGTTTTACTGACTTCATCCAATCTATAATGGTTACTTTTGTCGGTAGCTCGTGGGGCAGCCCTACACACCCTGTGCTGTGGCTTGCTTTGAGTGTAGGAACCGTTGTATGAAAGCAGTCCTACCCACCTCCCACAGTGTGCAAAAGTACTTTATTTTGAGTTAGCAACATCTCTCTGATTCCAAGTTTTGAAGCATAAAGTATGACAGAACGGGTAAAAAGATGGTCGCGGACGGTTATTCCGATTCTGCTGGGTGCTTTCGTACTATATTGGATATATCGTGATTTTGATTTCTCACGAGTACAGGATGTGCTGCTGAACCAGATAGGCTGGACATGGATGTGGATTTCGCTGGTGTTCGGCATACTCAGCCATGTGCTTAGAGGACTTCGCTGGAAGCAGACCTTGGAGCCGTTGGGCGAGAAGCCCAAGGCGTTGGATTGTGTCGATGCTATATTTGTGTCGTATGCAGCCAATCTTGTCTTGCCGAGAGTGGGAGAATTGGCGCGTTGCGCCATACTGAAGAAGTATGACGGTGTGTCATTCCCGAAGTCAGTGGGTACGGTTGTCACCGAACGGCTTATAGACTGCCTGTGCATGATCGTTATCTGCGCTTTGACTTTTGTCCTGCAGATGCCTGTATTTGTACGTTTCTTCCATGAGACGGGCACGAAGATACCTTCGCTAAGCCATTTGGTGCAGTCGCCGTGGTTTTATGTCTCGGCATTCTGTGTGGTTGGTGCAGTGGGTGTGGTCATCTTACTGCTGAAGACTCTCCCCATAGGACGGAAGATGAGCGAGATTTTTCACAACGTCTGGCAAGGAGTGTGGTCTGTCGGCAAGGTCAGGAATCTGCCGTTGTTCGTGCTGCTCACCATTTCCATATGGGTCTGCTACTTCCTGCATTTCTATCTAACGTTCCTGTGCTTCTCTTTCACATTGGAGCTTGATGCGCTTGGGGGGCTTGTGATGTTTGTCGGTGGAACCATTGCTGTGATAGTGCCCACTCCCAACGGTGCAGGTCCATGGCATTTTGCAGTCATCACGATGATGATGCTTTATGGTGTGGGCTATGAAGATGCAGCTTCTTTCGCTTTGATTGTGCATGCCATACAGACACTGCTCGTCATAGTCCTTGGAGTGTGGGGATGGATGCGTCTGACTATAACAAGAGAACGCACTACTGAATAGATCTCGGGATACGACACGCACGTACGTCCGTTGCCCATCACACACGTACGTGTCTTTTTAGGAGAAATATTGTCCCCGCGCAAAGGGTATACTCGAATCGACTCAAAGGTATATATGTCTTGACCTAAAGGTATATACGTCTTGACTCAAAGGTATATACGTCTTGGACAACACGAATATAGGTCCTGTTGTCGATGTTTATTCCCACAGTTTACCGGTCCTGACTATGTTCGTGCCGAGCATACACAAAAAAGAGAGCACACCAATAAATAATGTGCTCTCTTCGTATTGCAACAACCTTTATCAGGTTGTCTTTGATGTTTATCCTTAGAACTTAGGCAGCTCCCAACCCTTGCGGTATTCGCGTGTGAAGAACTGGTTAGCCTCAGGAAGATTGGTAATCTTCATGTTCTCTGCGTCGTACTCAAGAGTTACGTTACGCTGCTGCGACAGGACTGCGATGTTGGTCAGCAACATGATCTCGGTCAGCTTGGAAGCAATCTCGAAGTTGTTGGCTGCATCGTGCTCGCCCTTGATTGCCTCAACCCAGTCAACGTAAACGTTGCTAGGACGATGCAATGTCTTTGCAGGCTCTTTCCATCCCGGACGTGCGGGGATAAACTCAGGATTTGCACCGTGAGTACTGTGCATCATCATGCCTTCTGTACCGATGTAGAGGCACTCCTGCAGCTGACGGTCTTTCTCGAGTTCGAAAGGACGCGGCAACTTCAAGCCACCATCGCTCCAGTAGACTGTGACTTCAGGCATCTGCTTGCCATCAACCATACGTGCAGGGAAGTGATACTGGCAGAGTTCGCCCATAGGCAGATACTCGTCGTTGAACGGAGTTGTAGTAGCCTGAATCTTGTCGGGCATGCCAAGACCAAGTGCCCAGATAGGAGCATCGAATGTGTGAGCACCCATATCACCCATTGCACCTGTACCATAGTCCCAAAGACCACGCCACAAGAAGTGAGTTGTATTCTCGCTGAAAGGCTTCTCAGGAGCCGGGCCTAACCACAAGTCGTAGTTCATGTTGGCAGGAACAGCCTCGCCAGCAGGACGCTGGATGTCACCCTGTGCCCATACCGGACGGTTTGACCACATGTGGACTTCCTTTACATCACCGATGGCACCGCTGCGGATGTACTCTACAGTTTTGTATGTACCTTCGATGTTGTGTCCCTGGTTACCCATCTGTGTCTGAAGACCTGTCTTCTTGGCAAGAGCCTTCAGATAGCGGACTTCCTCAATGGTCTTTGCCATAGGCTTCTCAACGAAGACGTGCTTGCCGGCGAGCATTGCATAAGCCGCAATGATGGCGTGCAAGTGGTCAGGAGTACCAATCAATACGCCATCGATGTTCTTTTCCTTATCGAGCATCTCACGGAAGTCAGTGTAACGCTTTGCCTTTGGATAGCCGTCCATGATGTAGCCTGCATAGTCGGTATCGACATCACATATTGCATAGATGTTGGCATAGTGAAACTCCTTCTTGCCGGCATCACCCATCTGCACAGCCTGGTCTGATGCTCTAGGAGCTTCTCTCTTAGGCTCAAGACCTGCATAGTGGTTGTTTGTCCAGCCGCCGAACTTACGTGTTGAGGTTCTACGCTTGATAGGCACATCAGGTGTAGCTATGTTCTGAATATCACCACCACCCTGGCTACCAACACCAATTGCAGCGATGTTAGGAAGATCGCTAGGAGGCGTGTGGCCGTTAGCCTTGCCGAGGATTGTGTTAGGAGCAATAGTAAATCCTGCTACTGCTGCAGCTCCTGTCTTAAGGAAACTTCTGCGAGAGAACATCATTGAATCGTTTGATTTTCCCATGATTGCTTTTATTTTAATTAAACAAGTTGCTTATAGGAGTCTCTCAACTCCGCGTAAAAGTAAACACATTCTCTATAACAGCAATGCAAATGCAGGACATTTTTTCTGCATGAAGAGACACAAAAAGAGCCGGACACCTGTCGTGAGGCATCCAGCTCCAAGAGTGTTGCAATCTAAATTTCAGGGACGATTACGGCAGAAGCAGAATACGCTTTGCGTAGTTGACGCAAGTCTTCACTTCCTTAACGGCATCCGACCAAGGCTTAACAT
>CAVHJI010000002.1:14972-31649 GCA_963636255.1 Bacteroidaceae bacterium
TCCAGCTCTATGTCGCAATAGATTGGGTACTTCTTGTCCTTGATGTATGTCAGCACCTCTTCCAAAGGCATCTCGCCCTGACCCCAAACCTGATTGGTGTTAGGTGTAGGCTGCGTGTTAGGACCGGTCTTGTCCTTGATGTGCATGCTGAAGATACGATCGTGATACTTCTCGATAATTTCGATTGGGTTACGTCCTGTCGAACCGAAGAAGTGTCCTGAATCGAAGTTCATCATGATGCGAGGAGATACTGCAAGTATCTTGTCGTAGTCGAAGTCGGGGTCAGCAAACTGCATATGCTGGTGGCAAACGACATACATGTCGTGCTTCTCAGCAAACGGAGCCAGCTTCTGTGCCATTTCCATACCTACTTCCTCAGAAACAGCCTTTGCTCCCATTGCCTTGGCAACGTTGAAAGCGTAGTCTATTTCTTCATCCGACCATGAAGACGGAGAGAACTTCACGATGTGAGCCTCGATGCCGTTGTCGTCGAGTAACTTCTTTGCCTGAGCGACCTTGTCCATGTCGATGTTGATACGCCATGCCTTGACATCAGCATTGTACTTGTCTATCTCAGCCTGCTGCTCCGGAGTGAACGAGGGTCTGCGCATTGGGCCAGGTGCTCCACCTGCCGGCTGCTGCGGCTGATTCTTTCTTGCCTCCTGCATGATACGCATCATAGGGCTTTCGGGTGCTCCGAGGTATGACTCAAGGTCATTGCTCATCAGCTCTATGGTACTGATGCCAGTCTCATGGCAATACTTCACGATATTCTCCAGCCCTCCAGGCATCGAACGCCAGCTGTAGGTGATTGTGCCTATAGCCACGCCGTTGAACACAGAGCTTGGGTTGCCGTTGGCAGTGGCGCCATCTGCAGCAGATGCTGCAGATGCGTCCTTATTGCCAGAGCAAGAACTCAAGAGGGAGGGTGCCAATGCTACTGCTCCAAGAGCTGCAAAGGACTTACCTAAGAATTCACGTCTTGATTTGTTCATCGTTCTTTACTTTTTGTCGGTTACGGTGTTTTTTAGATCTCAGGAAGCTCCCAACCCTTGCGATACTCGTAGTGGAAGTAGTTGTTTGCCTCTTCGCAGTTGGTGATGCGCATGTTTGCTGCGTCGTATTCCAATGTGATGTTGGTGTTCTGTGCAGCAACGGCGATGTTGGTCAGCAACATGATTTCAGTCAGCTTCGATGCAATCTCGAAATCGTTGGCTGCCTTGCGGCCTTCCTTGATAGCGTCGATCCAGTCTTCGTAGATGTTCTTCGGGCGAGCGATAACCTTGTTCGGAGCCTTGAAGCCCGGCTTCTCAGGAACAAGTTCCGGACTTGCACCGTGTGTGCCGTGCATCATCATGCCCTTGTCGCCGATGTAGAGACACTCGCGCAGTGCGCGACCGTTCTCCAGCTGATATGGACGGTGAGGCTTGATACCGCCGTCAGACCATGTAACGTTGACCTCAGGCATCTTGATCTTCTTCTTGCCGTCGAGAGAAGGAACCTCGCGTGCTGCGAAGTGATACTGTACCTGCTCTGACTGCGGGAGATACTCATTATTATAAGGAGTGGTCGTAGCCGAAATCTTGTCGGGCATGCCAAGTCCGAGTGCCCAGATAGGAGCGTCGAATGTGTGAGCACCCATATCGCCCATAGCACCTGTACCATAATCCCACAAGCCGCGCCATGCGAAGTGCAAGCAGTTAGGATTGTAAGGCTTCTCGGGAGCCGGGCCTAACCAGAGGTCGTAGTCCAAGTTCTGAGGAATAGCCTGTCCGGCTGGACGATCGAAGTATCCCTGCTTCCACATCGGGCGGTTTGACCACATGTGAACCTCACTTACGTTGCCAATAACGCCGCTGCGTATCCATTCAACGGTCTGATATGTACCTTCGATGTTATGTCCCTGGTTACCCATCTGTGTAACGACACCGGTCTTCTTAGCCAACTCAGCCAGATAGCGGACTTCCTTAATAGTCTTAGCCATAGGCTTCTCAACGAATACGGCCTTGCCAGCCTTCATTGCTGTAGCGGCGATGATAGCGTGCAGGTGGTCAGGAGTTGCAATCAGATATCCGTCGATATCCTTCTCCTTGGCAATCATCTCACGGAAGTCCGTGTAGCGCTTTGCACTTGGATAGCTATTGAACATCCATGCTGCATATTCTGTATCAACATCGCACAGAGCGTAGATGTTTGCGAAGTGCTTCTTTACTTTCTGTGCGTCGCCCATCTGCAGGATCTGGTCTGACTGACGGCGTTCGCGCTTCTGCTGGATGCCTGCATACGGCTGCATCGCAGCATACTTCATGCCGGAGCTGCGCTCCTTAACTTCTACTTCCGGTGACATGATGTTCTGGAGGTCGCCACCGCCCTGGCTACCGAAACCGATACCGGCGATGTTGATTTGATCACTTGGAGGTGTGTGTCCGTGGGTCTTACCCAAAATCACGTTAGGAGCGATTGTGAAGCCTGCAACAGCAGCTGCTCCTGTTTTCATGAAACTTCTGCGAGAGAGCTTCATTGTTGATTCTTCTTTACTCATGGTGTTTAGAATTAAAAGGTTATTTTGAACTAAGTTGTTCTTCGTGCTATTTGCGTCCACAAAGTAAAAACACACGCGTAAACCAAAACTTAAAACCAGCCAAAAGGATAATTAAGATGCGGCTAACCAGCGACTAATTCATATTGTATCTATCTTATATTCAACGCGAAAACTTTTTGTGTTTTTTCTTCAACTTTTTCCTTCTTCATGGCCTATCTTCTGCTTGTCGGACGTCGCTTCGACTATCTGATCGAAGCTCATACGGTAGTCTTCACCGTACATCTTCGAATACAATGAGCAGAATTTATGGTACGTATATTGTGCGCTCTTGGCGTTGTTCTGCCTTATCAGGGCTGCAATCTTATAATGCAGAGCTTCTTCATTGCAGGGGTCGTTCAGCAAGATCTGGTTGGCTATACGGATAATCTTCTCGGCTTCGCCGTCGAGCAGGTATTTGCTGACATACTTCGTCAGCGTGTCAACGATGTAGTTGCAGACCTTGCTCTTGAAGTCGTCGAGCCAGTCGAACGACTCGTCCTTGAAGACCTCTCCCCTATCGATTATCGTGTAGAAGCGCTTGAAGTCGTCGAGGGTGTTTATGCTATGGCTCTCAATCATGTCAAGACAAACGGTGTAGTCGCACCTGACGTTGCCGCCAAAGCGCAACACATACTTATTGCCCACATAGCAGATTTCAATCTTGTCCATGCGCTCGAGTATCTTGCGGAGCTTCAATATGGAGACACTACGCAAGCTGCGTATGTTCTTGCTGTCGCGGTCGCCCCAGATAGCATCACTGATATCGCTACCGGAAATGCCGGAGTAACCTTTTGAGGAATAGAGCAACAGCAGCATGAACAGTTGCTTCAGCTTGGGGGTGAACAGCTGCGTTATGTCTACGCCATCCTTGTCGAGTACACAGAAGTCGCCGAACAGCATTATCGAGTTCGGACGCTCGGTTTTCTCCTCCAGTTTGTTGTCCGCCCCTATTGCTGAGGTTTGCGCCACTTGATCCTGCGGTTTGGCGGTGCTATTCCAGTGCTTTTCAGCCTCCAACGCTGCGGTTGCCGCCGCCTTCTTCCGTTGCGACACATGCAAGCGGTGCACCAATATCGTCCACAAAGCAGTGAAGACTATGGCTACGGCAACCAGCGTAAGCAGGATGTTTGCCGTACGACGACCGGTGGACTTGCCCGTTACGCTTATGTCGATTATCTGATTGCTTATGCCGAGAATTTCTTTCTCGCTCAACACGCGCGACCATATGCAAACATTGTCCAGCATGCCCACGAAGTTAGACTGCACGGTCTGGTTGTATCCGACGTAGAGCGAGTCGCTGCCCATATATGGAGGACGGCCTGTCGACACGGCATCCAACTTGCCGTCAACATAGATGGCTTGTTCGCCGTTGCTCTTGTTGTATCTCCATATTATATTATACCATCTGCCCGCCTCGATGGTGGTGTTGCCCTGAAGGTCGTTGTTGAAGAATCCCATGAACGGCTTCTGGTCGCGTATCACCAGATGCAGGCCGTGCTGGTAGGCGTTGTTGCGTGCTCCAATCACACAGTAGTCGCCCTTCTCAGGGAGGTACTCTGGAATCTTGACCCACGCGCTCATTGTGAAGTCGTGATCGCGGATGTTCATCTCCGATGCCGTCGGCAGACTTATGCGCGAATCATTGCCAAACACGTAGTAGCGGCCGCGTGTAGTCTCGAAGTTGGCTGACACGTTGTAGGCGCTCAACTTGCGTCGCTTGGTTGATTTGTCTTCAGGCTCATCGCTGTCAAACGTCAGATACAATTCCACATCCTCACCAATATCTATCGGTGTGGCGCTGAAGACGCCGATGTTTGTCCTTCGGCCTTCGCTCTTGGCGTATATCTTCTGCGGCTCTACGGTGTAGCCCGGCACAGAAGGAGCCAGCATCAGCTCCGTTCCATGTTCCAGCGGGAAGCAGAATGTGCCAGTCGTGGCATTCGACATTTCGTCCCAGTTGACGTAGGCTATCGGCTCATTGCCGTTCGTCACCAGTCCATACGCCATGTCGTAGTCTCTCAGTGTGCGGAGCAGCGTCTCCATCCACGGGTAGTACTTGTCTGTCAGCACGAAGTTCGGCAATCGTCCGTCCCGTACCCAATATTCGCGGAAGCTCTCTATGAAGTATGGCGTGTGGCGTGCCATCTCTGTGATGTCGTCGTTGCTGAAGTTGCGGTTCGTCAGCATGCGGTAGCCGTCGAAGAGCGAAAGACTGTTCTCAAGCTTGCGGTCGCTCTGCTCGGGCATCCGACTGTAGTTGCCCCACGAGCGGTCGGTGTGTTCAACGTAATCGTCCATCACGTTCATCCACGCGGGACTGTTGACGTGTTTTGTCACTTCGAATATGGTTAGCCGCCTGTTGTCCTTCACGGCATCGGACAGCAACGGCCAGTCTTCGCCTTCTTTGTGCACTGCCACCATGTCGGCCAATCCGCTGCTGCTGAACATGTCGCCCAACTCAATATCGATGTTGAAGTCGAGGAACAGAGTGACGAACTTCAATGAGTCGCTCTCAAGAGCCGAGCTGATGTCGCCGAGCACAGGGCCGAAGTCCGTAAATGATCCGTCGGGACGACGCACCTCAACACTTCCAGTCTTGTCGTTGTGGCGCAGGTAGAAGTAGAAGCCCTCTACCGACCGCCGCAGCAACTCGGGGATTGTAAGGTTCTCGCGGCTCTCGAGGTTTGTGTTGACGACAGAATAGTTGGATACGAGATATATGCTTTCGTTGTACCGGATGCCCGCCTGCATATCGGCAGTCCTCTGCCTGTTGCTGGGCTGCGCCAACGCGACTGTTCCCTGCAAAAGGAACAGCACGTTCAGTGTCAATAGTATTCTATAGATATAAGGCATAGCATCTGGTTTCGTAACCGCACAAATTTAAAACTTTTTCGGGACACAAGCAAAAAGACGTGTTTATACATAGATGTCGGTATGTCTAAACTGCAAGGGCTATGACTGGTGCGCCGCGCACTCCGAGGTTGTACGTCCACAGATTTTCCACCCGACCAGAAAATATGTTAGTGCGACGGACAGCTAATGTTGCGGAATGTCTGTATATTCGCACATACTAAGATATGCAACAAAACTAATAATCGACAGACTTATGAGTACAATTAAGGATTTGGCTCCGCAGGAGCTTTGGAGAAACTTCTATTCGTTGACGCAGATACCGCGTCCATCGGGACACACCAAGCAGGTGAGCGACTTCCTCGTGGATTTCGGCAAGAACCTGGGACTGGAGTCGTTCGTGGACAATGCCGGCAATGTCGTCATCCGCAAGCCCGCCACTCCGGGCATGGAGAACCGCAAGGGCGTAATACTGCAGGCACACATGGACATGGTGCCCCAGAAGGTTGCCGACGTGGAGCACGACTTCACCAAAGACCCCATTGAGACTTGGGTCGACGGCGAGTGGCTGCGTGCCAAAGGGACCACACTTGGTGCCGACGACGGACTGGGAGTGGCTGCCATCATGGCTGTGCTCGAGTCGAAGACCATCAAGCACGGACCTATCGAAGCCTTGATTACACGCGATGAAGAGACAGGAATGTACGGAGCATTCAACCTGAAGGCCGATACGCTGAAGGGCGACATACTGCTTAACCTCGACTCCGAGACCGAAGGTGAACTGTACATCGGCTGCGCCGGCGGACTGGACATCATCGCCGCCATGCAGTATAAGGAGTCAGAACCAGCCAAGGACTTCACGGCAAAGAAGATTGTGCTCAAGGGACTGCGCGGCGGTCACTCGGGCATGGAGATTTGCGAGGGACGCGCAAACGGCGTGAAGGTGCTGACGCGCGTTGTCCATGACGTGCTTGTGGAGTTCGACTCACAGCTCGCTGCCTTCCACGGAGGCAACATGCGCAATGCCATTCCCCGCGAGGGCGAGGCTGTCTTGATGGTCAACCCCGACGACGTTGCCGAACTCAATACATATATAAAGGAGTATGAGGAGCAGCTCAACAAGGAATACGCACCGATAGAAAGCGGCATATCCCTCAAGCTCGAGGATGCCGAGACGCCCGCGGGCATCGTGCCGGTAGAGGTTCAGGACAACCTCATCGATGCTCTGATGGCTTGCCACGACGGCGTCGTGCGCTACATCCCGACAGTGCCCGACACCGTGGAGACATCGTCGAACCTCGCCATCGTCAACATTGCCGGCGGCAATGCAGAGTTCCAGATTCTGGCACGCAGCTCCAACGACGACATGAAGGACTATCTTGCCGACTGTCTTGAGTCGTGCTTCAACATGGCAGGCATGAAGACGGAGTTCAAGGGCGGTTACTCCGGATGGCAGCCCAACGTCGAGTCACCGATACTCAAGGCCATGGTCACGAGCTACGAGCAGCAGTTTGGCGAGAAGCCGCGGGTGAAGGTGATACACGCCGGCTTGGAGTGCGGCATCATCGGTGCCATATATCCAGCAATGGACATGATTTCCTTTGGACCGACGCTGCAGTCGCCGCACACGCCTAACGAGCGTGCCAACATTCCAAGCTCGCAGAAGTTCTTCGACTTCCTTGTAGCTACGCTGGCACAGACTCCCGAGAAGTAAAGGTCGGGTAAGGATACAAAGAGAGCCCATGTAACAGATTGTGGCACACGCGTCACGGTTCGTTACATGGGCTTTCTCTTGGTTTATTTCAGTCGCAGGCCTTGCCTCTGCGGTTTGCGCCGCCGCAAGGCTTGCGGCAGCTGTGGCTCCGGCGACCGCGCCTTATTCCTTGATCTTGGGCAACTTGTCGAAGCTCTCTTGCAGTTGCTCGTCAGTCGGGATGGTGTCAGTCATCGTACCGTTGTTGTACTGTTCGTACGCCTTGAGGTCGAAGTAGCCCGTGCCGGTCAGGCCGAAGACGATGGTCTTTGCCTCGCCCGTCTCCTTGCACTTGAGAGCCTCATCGATGGCTACGCGTATGGCATGGCTGCTCTCCGGAGCCGGCAGTGTGCCTTCGGTGCGGGCAAACAGCTCTGCGGCCTGGAACACCGACGTCTGTTCTACGGCACGTGCCTCCATCAGTCCGTCGTGATAGAGCTGCGACAGTATGGTGCTCATGCCGTGGAAGCGCAATCCGCCTGCATGGTTTGCCGACGGTATGAACTGGCTGCCGAGGGTGTACATCTTGGCAAGCGGACAAATCATGCCGGTGTCGCAGAAGTCGTAGGCGAACTTGCCGCGCGTGAAGCTGGGGCATGATGCAGGCTCTACGGCGATGATGCGATAGTTGGCTTCGCCGCGAAGCATCTCACCGACGAACGGGCTGATGAGACCTCCGAGGTTGGAACCGCCACCGGCACAGCCTATGACGATGTCGGGCTTGATGCCGTATTTGTCGAGAGCTTTCTTCGTCTCCAGGCCGATTACCGTCTGGTGCAGCAGTACCTGATTGAGCACCGAGCCAAGCACGTAGCGATAGCCCTCGTGCGTCACTGCGTCTTCCACTGCCTCGGATATGGCGCAACCCAACGACCCCGTGGTATTGGGATGCTCTGCCAGAATCTTTCTGCCGACGTTGGTCGTGGTGCTTGGCGACGGTGTGACGCTGGCTCCGTAAGTGCGCATCACCTCACGGCGGAAGGGCTTCTGCTCGTACGATACCTTCACCATATAGACCTTGCAGTCCAGACCGAAGAAGGCGCACGCCATGCTCAGAGCCGTGCCCCACTGTCCGGCACCGGTCTCCGTGGTGACACCCTTCAGTCCCTGCTTCTTGGCATAGTACGCCTGCGCGATGGCAGAGTTCAGTTTGTGGCTGCCCGACGTATTGTTGCCCTCGAACTTATAGTAAATCTTCGCCGGCGTGCCGAGCGCCTCTTCAAGGAAGTAGGCGCGTACGAGTGGCGAAGGCCGATACATTTTGTAGAAATCTACAATCTCCTGCGGAATGTCAAACCATCGGGTATCGTTGTCTATCTCCTGTTTGCACAGTTCAGTGCAGAAAATCGGTTCCAGCTCTTCCAACTTCAACGGCTCGCCTGTTGCAGGGTTGAGCAGCGGCGCAGGCTTGTTCTTCATGTCTGCCCGCACGTTGTACCACTGTGTCGGGATTTCGTCTTCCGACAGGTAGATCTTGTAGGGTATCTTCTCCTTCATTACTCCAATAGGTTTTAATGTTACATTTTGCAATCGGTGGAGCAAAAGTAGTAAAAAATCATTACGTTGCTCACCGCATCGCAAAGAGAGAATTCCCGATGCGGCGTTTTGTGCGAAAAAAAAGAACATGCCGGGCTTGCCTGCTCGCCCGACGCTCCAGCCCAGTCTCCCAAGATGTCTAAAGCTTGAGAGACTCCAGTACTTTCAGCATGGGACTACAATCCAGTACGCATTGGACTCCAGTCTCTTCCGCATGAGACTCCAGTCCTTTAAGGTTGACACAGTTTGAAGGACTGGGAAGATAAGATGAGAACAGAGGAGGAAAAGAGGAAGGGAAGACGATGAAAAGAGAAAGAGAGCCGGACACCTTCGATGAGGCGTCCGGCTCTCCTGATATTCAGAATCTGCGTGTGCTGCGCTTGCCGCGCAAGCACGGATTCACTGCCTTAGATAATCTCGCTCCAGTCTTCCTGGCTCTTGCGCAGATATGACTGATAGCGGCGCTTTGCGCTCTTCTCGGTCTCGGCAAAGATTTCCTCTGCCTCTTCTGCGAACTGCTTCTTGAGTGATGCGAAGCGAACTTCGCCCATCAGATAGTCGTGGAACTTCTCCCACTGCGGAGCCTTGGAGTCGAGTGTGAACGGGTTCTTGCCTTCCTTGGCGTTCAATGGGTTGTAACGCCACAGGTGCCAGTAGCCGCACTCCACTGCCAATGCTTCCTCGTGCTGCGAGCGTCCCATGCCGCGCTTGTCGGTCTTGGTGCCCTTGATGCCATGGTTGATACACGGTGCGTAGGCGATGACGAGCGACGGACCTGGATAAGCCTCAGCCTCGCGGATGGCCTTGAGCGTCTGCTCGTTGTTGGCACCCATGGCAATCTGAGCCACGTAGACGTAACCGTAGGTGGTCTCCATCAAGCCCAGGTCTTTCTTGCTGACGCGCTTGCCGCTGGCAGCAAACTGTGCGATGGCGCCGAGCGGTGTCGACTTCGACGACTGGCCTCCGGTGTTGGAGTAGACCTCGGTGTCGAGCACGAGGATGTTGATGTCCTCACCCGTTGAGAGCACGTGGTCGAGACCACCGTAGCCGATGTCGTAGGATGCACCGTCACCACCGATGATCCACTGGCTGCGCTTTACCAGATAGTGGTCAAGGGTCTTCAGCTCTGTGCATATCGGGCAGCCTGTTGCAGCTCCGGCAGCAATCAGCGGCTTCAGCTTCGCAGCAGCAGCCTTGGATGCGTCGGCATTGTCCTTGCCTGCAATCCATTCCTTGGCAGCCTCTTTCAGCTCGGCAGGAGCGCACTCGTTGTCGAGAGCCTGGTTCAGCAGCATGGTGATGCGCTGCTTCATCTTCTTGTTGGCAAGTGCCATACCGAGACCGAACTCGCAGAAGTCCTCGAACAGTGAGTCGTTGAATGCCGGTCCCTGTCCCTTCTCGTTCTTGCAGTAAGGAGTCGAAGGCACAGAAGCCGAGTAGATTGAAGAGCAGCCTGTGGCGTTGGCGAGCATCTCGCGGTCACCAAAGAGCTGGCTGATGAGTTTCACGTAAGGAGTCTCGCCGCAGCCTGTGCATGCACCGGAGAACTCGAACAGTGTCTGTGCGAACTGTGAGTTCTTGGCATTCTGCTTGATGTCGATGAGGTCCTGCTTTGACTTGACGTTCTTGACAAGGTACTTCCAGTTCTCTGCTTCCTTCTTCATGGCAGCGTCGTCCGGATCGAACGGCACCATGGTCAGAGCCTTCTCGCCCTTCATGCCCGGGCAGACGTCGGCGCAGTTGCCGCAGCCAAGGCAGTCGAGTACGGAGGTCTCGATGCGGAACTTCATGCCGCTGAATGCCTTCGGAGCCTTGATGTCGATGGCAGCTCCGTCGAAGCCCTTGGCCTCGTTCTCGTCCATAACGAACGGACGGATACAGCCGTGAGGACAGCAGAATGCGCACTTGTTGCACTGGATACAGTTCTCAGGATTCCATACAGGAACGAACGCCTCAACACCGCGCTTGTCGTAAGCGGCTGTGCCAGACTGCCACTTGCCGTCTACGGTGTCGTACTTCACGAAGTCGCTCACCTTCAGCAGGTCGCCGACCTGTGCATTCATAGGACGTACAATCTCCTTTACGAAAGCAGGTGCATCGTCCTCGACAGCTGCGTCGTCTGGCAGGTTTGCCCATGCCGGATCTACGGTCAGCTTCTTGTACTTGCTGCCGTTGTCGACTGCTGCGTAGTTCTTGTTGACCACATCCTCGCCCTTGTTGCCATAGGACTTGACGATGAACTTCTTCATCTGCTCAACGGCAAGATCCACAGGGATGACCTCGGTGATGCGGAAGAATGCCGACTGCAGGATGGTGTTCGTGCGGTTGCCAAGACCAATCTCCTGTCCAATCTTCGTTGCATTGATGTAGTAGACCGTGATGTTGTGCTTAGCGAAGTAGCGCTTAACCTTGTTCGGAATGAAGTTCACCAGGTCGTCGCCGTCGAAAATTGTGTTGAGCAGGAATGTTCCGTTGTCGCGCAGACCACGGGTCACATCATACATGTGCAGGTATGCCTGGACGTGGCAAGCCACGAAGTTAGGCGTGTTGACCTGATATGCGCTGTGGATAGGATCGTCGCCGAAACGCAGGTGAGAGCAGGTGAAGCCACCAGACTTCTTCGAGTCGTAGGAGAAGTATGCCTGGCAGTATTTGTTGGTGTTGTTACCGATAATCTGTACGGAGTTCTTGTTGGCACCGACGGTACCGTCCGATCCCAGACCGTAGAACTTAGCCTCAAACAGTCCTTCGCCGCCCATCGGGATTTCAGCTACTTCGGGAAGTGATGTGAATGTCACGTCATCGATGATGCCGATGGTGAAGTGGTTCTTCGGTGTCGGCAGCTCAAGGTTGTTGAAGACAGAGATGATCTTGGCAGGAGTTGTGTCTGCAGAGCCGAGACCGTAGCGTCCGCCAACGATCAGCGGTTTGCGCGGGTCGTCATAGAGTGCGCTCTTGACATCCAGATACAGAGGCTCGCCTTCTGCTCCGGGCTCCTTCGTGCGGTCGAGCACGGCAATGCGCTTCACTGTGTCGGGGATAGCCTTGCGGATAGCCTCTACGCTGAACGGGCGGTACAGGTGTACGGCAACCATGCCGACCTTCTTGCCCTGCTTTGTCAGGTAGTCGATGGCCTCGCGTGCAGCCTCCGTGGCAGAACCCATCAGGACGATGATGTTCTCGGCATCGGGTGCACCGTAGTAGTTGAAGAGGTGATACTCACGACCGGTGATCTTGCTGATTTCGGCGAGATGCTTCTCGACGATGGCAGGCACTGCTTCGTAGTGCTTGTTGCAAGCCTCACGGTGTGTGAAGAATGTCTCGGGATTCTCGGCTGTACCACGTGTGTCGGGACGCTCAGGGCTCATGGCACGGTCGCGGAAGCGCTTAATCCAATCAGGATTGACCAGCGGACGGATGTCTTCCTGGTCCATCTCCTCAATCTTGTGATACTCGTGCGATGTACGGAAACCGTCGAAGAAGTTGATGAACGGCACCTCGCTCTCCAGAGTAGACAGGTAAGGAACAGCTGAAAGATCCATAACTTCCTGTACCGAACCCGAGCAGAACATGGCGAAGCCAGTCTGGCGGCATGCCATCACATCCTGATGGTCACCGAAGATACAGAGGGCATGCGATGCCAACGTACGTGCGGTGACGTTGAATACGCACGGCAGCAACTCACCGGCAATCTTGTACATGTTAGGTATCATCAGCAGCAAGCCCTGCGATGCGGTGTACGTAGAAGTCAACGCACCAGCCTGCAATGAACCGTGCACTGCACCGGCAGCACCACCTTCGGATTGCATTTCCTGAACAGACACCGTCTCGCCGAACATGTTCTTGCGACCGGCAGCAGCCCACTCGTCCACATGTTCTGCCATGGGAGACGACGGGGTGATGGGATAGATGGCAGCAACCTCTGTAAACATGTATGATACATGGGCTGCGGCTGTGTTTCCATCACAAGTAATGAATTTTTTCTCTTTAGCCATAATTGGTGTTTTTAGAATATGAATGTATTTATAATAGTATGCTCTTTCAATACAGGAAGCCGAACATCCACAAAGGTATCCTGCCCTTGTGCCCGACCTCCTCGTTGTGCATCACGCAGATGGCATCGGTGTCTTTCCTTATCCTTGCTCCGTCGCAACACAGTTTGAAGCGCAGGTCTCCGTCGACGACGAACGAGCAACGCTTGTCGCCCGTGCTTATGCTGCCGTTGCCCCACAGGTTGTTGACGAAGAAGGTGTCGAGCACATACTGTTCTTCTGTCCTCACGGGGTAGATGCAGTATATCAAATTGGTGTTGTGCGGCAGTATCGTCACCGGCTTCTTCGGAAAGCTCTCGCCATCCTGATAGACCATGTTGATGAGCCGCGCATCCTGCAGATATTTGATATAGTTCATCACCGTCGCACGCGATGTCTCGATTTCCATTGCCAGCAGACTGACGTTCGGAGCTTTCGGACCGTCGGCAGACAGCAAATATAGCAACTTTTTTATCTTCGACAGATATTTCAGTTCTATTTGTTTAATCAGCAGTATATCCACCTCAACCATCATGTTCATGGTCTTGAGCAGATTCTCAGAGAAGTTGCTCTTCTCAAGGAAGAAGGGATAGAACCCGTGGTGGATATAGTCCTGCAGATATTTCAGCGGATGCACCTTCGACGTCACCTCGTGTGCTATCTCCTCGTGATGTTCCAGCACGTCCTGCAACGTGCATGAGCCGAAAGCTGTTCCTGCCTGCAGGTTCAGGAACTCACGGAACGAGAAGCCGCGCAGGTTGTAGCTTTTGATGATGTCGCAAATCTCAGGACTCTCCTCACGGCTCTCCAAATCCATCACCGACGAACCGGTGAAGACAATCTTCAGTTCAGGCAACTGGTCGTGACACATACGAAGTTCAGCGGCATAGTCCGGATGCTTGAATATCTGGTCGATGAGCAGCACACGACCGCCCTCGCGCACGAAGCCGGCAGCGAAGTCGTAGAGACTGTGTGTGCTGAAATAGAGGTTGTTCATGTTTATGTACAAGCATGAGCGGTCTGTGCCATACTTCTCCTTGGCATATTGCAGCAGGAACGTGGTCTTCCCCACCCCACGCGTGCCCTTGATGCCAATCAGCGGATGGTTCCAGTCAATCTGTTCCATCAGCTCACGGCGCACCGGCACGTCGATGTGTTCTACCAGATAAGCGTGTGTCCTGTAGAATTTGTCCATAAACTCAGTCTTACTTACTGATGGCAAAGATAGATAAAAATCTTTTATTGCAAACTCGAGATTGCAAAACAGCTATTCATACAAGTTCTTTGTCATATTTGCAGAAGTGCTTACTTTTGGGAGATGGAAATATATCTGTTCAATCCCGACTCCGACATGGCTCTTGCAGCCAACAAGCCCAACTATACGCCGCCGGCAAACATAAGGCGTATGGTCAACGACCTGTCGATGCTACCAGTGTGGTATGCTGCACCAAAGAGCGTGGTGCTGTCTGATTCTGATTATGACCGCCATCATCTGGCGGAACTGAAGACGCGTCTTGACATTCCCGTAGAACTGATGTCGGGCAGTGAGTTGAAGAAGGTGGATGCACCCGACGTCCACCCATGGGGATGGAACATCTCACTACGTAACCGACTTGTCCGTCTTGGCATCGGTTCAGGCTGTCTGCCGTCGGACGAGGAACTGACGCTTTGCCGCCGCATGTCTTCCCGCAGTGTACTGGCAGACTGCGGACTGTTGCGTACTCTCCACAGCGTGGAGCATTGTGACGTATCTCAGTTCTCTGCCGATTCGGTCGATGAGTGCCGCAGGATTATCAAGGGGATGCCACACGGCGTAGTGTTCAAGAAGCCATGGTCGAGCAGTGGCAAGGGGCTGCTGTGGTGCCGCAACAGCGGACTCAACGAGCGTGATGCCAATTGGTGCCGCAAAGCCATCGAAGAGCAGGGCGTACTGATTGCTTCTCCTATATATAATAAGGTGTTGGACTTTGCCATGGAGTTCCATGCCGACCGGCAATCTGGCAATGCACGCTTTGCCGGCTACTCCTTGTTCCGTGCCGACAGTGCAGGACGCTATAAGGGAAATGTGCTGGTATCCGACAGTGCGATACTGCATCATCTGACGCGCTATGTTCCGCCGCAGACGCTGTTGCAGGTCCAAGACTGCATCACTGCTTTCGTGCCGTCCTTAGGGCATAGCGGATATATGGGTGTCGATATGCTGGTCTACGAGGCAGAAGACGGCAGCTATGGCGTGTGTCCTGCCGTGGAGCACAATCTGCGCATGACGATGGGCATGGTGTGTCGCTCGTTTGCCGACAGGTTTCTCGACAGCGATTCCGTCGGGACATTCGAGGTCAGACATTTCGACAATGCGGCTCAAGCGGCAGACTTCTGCCACAGTCAAAGCACAGCATGCCCGCTCCATACGACAGACGACGGACGCATACACAGCGGCTTCCTCAACCTCACCTCCGTGGGACCGGAATGTCAAAACATGGCGTTTATCACTGCAACACATGGCGGCAGCAACCCCGAAAAGATGCATTAATGTTCTCAAGAGCTGTCGTCAAAGGTTTGTCATATCAGAATTCATCTCGTCAGATTTCCGACTATGATTGCCGAATCACTTGCCAACTTTTGTAAGCTCAGGCCAAAGGGCTTGACAGTGCCTATATAGGCTTCGCCCCAAACGTATATAGGTGTTGGGTCAAACGTATATAGGCTTCAGCTTGTATGTCTTGTTACATGATGAGTATACCCTCGGTGCCCGATGAGGTTAACCTCAAAAGCCATTAAGGTTAACCTCAGGAGCCATTGAGGTTAACCTCTAAAAGTTAGTACTACTGACCCGTCTTTTGATGCTTATATTTGCTCGGGCAAAGTCTTATATAAGAAATGGCAAAGTCTTATATAAGAAAGTGCCATTTTAAATATAAGACTTTTACGCAGCTGTTGTGGATGACGCGCAACGAGTACTGCCGCCCTCTACTCCTTGCGGTACTGTGGCGTAAGAACAAGTAGCGGAATGTTGTTGTGGAACAGCACCTTGCTTGCCATACCAGGATTGATGAGGCGGGCGAAGATGTTGCGCTTGTAGGACGTGGTGGCTACGATGTCGATGTTATGCTCACGTATGTAGCTGTCGAGACCCTGTAGCAACTGGTCGTTTGGCAGTATGTTGCAGTTGATGTTGAGCCCGGGGTATTGGCGACTGAAGTATTCCTTGATGCCTGCCAGCTTGACTTCGTTCCATGCATTAGCTGGGTCGTGCGTCAGGTGAAGAAAGTCAATACTGTAGTTCACCGGGCGGAAGTTGTTTATCAAAGCATCGAAAGCCATGAGGTCACGCTGGTCAAAGCTGGTGAGCAACGCCATGTGTCCGCCTGCCGAGAAGTCGTGAGGATGGGCATTCACCGGTATTGCCAACACAGGTATATCGGTACGTTCTATAATCTCTGCTGTGACACTGCCCATAGACTCCATGTCTTCACCACCGGAGCCTCGTGTTCCCATGACGATGAGACGTGGTTGAACCTTGTGTGAGTAGCGCAGAATCTCCTCTTCGGGAATGCCGTCGCGAAGTACACAGTGGTACTTCACGTCGGGCAATTCACCGGATTGGATCTTGGATGCAATGCTGTCGGAGAACTTCTTGAGGTCTGCATTGACCTGCGACATTGTTGCCTTGATGTCGGCCTCATGACCGCTGGCGGTCAGACGGAAGAAGTCACCATACTGCAAAGGGTTGGCATAGATGGGCGTGAAACATACGTGCAACAGCACCACCTCTGAGTTTGTGAGGGCTGCGAGGTCGAATCCTGCCTCACAGGCACGTAACGAACAAGGTGAGAAGTCTACAGGTATGAGGACGATGTCTGCAGCAAGTGGCGCAGATGAGTTGGCATCTTCTGACAGCCAGTCAGAACGGTGCATGACTTCGAGCG
>CAVHJI010000002.1:31680-36693 GCA_963636255.1 Bacteroidaceae bacterium
TCGGTCGCAGCTGGCTGGCATTGTGCAGATGTGTCTCGATGCCTTCGCTCTCGAGCACGCTCTTCAGGATGAGAGCCTTCGAGTAGGTCAGTGTGGCAAGTGTCGTGAATTTGTCGTCCATGGTGTATCTCCTCTCCTGTTGGATTATGTGTGTCGCTATTCTCCTGCGCTCTCTTTCAGTATCTCGAGTGCACGGTCGAGCACGGTAGTGTCGTCGATCTCAACGATGCCTCCGTCAGGTCCCGGTTCTATGTGCAGTCCCACGCTGCTGCCGTCCTTATAATTGTCGGCTCCAAAGAAGTTTCTTACAGTTTCAACGTCCATGTTGAGTTCGTCAGCTATGCGGTGCATGCTCCCTGTTGGCAGACTGTCCTTGATGCGGCGCAGTTCATTGAATGTGATTTTCTTCATGATTTTAGATGTTTTAGTAAGTTGTTTTTCATGTGTTGTGTTCTTCGAGTTTAAAATTAGACATATTAGGCATAATGACAAAAAATCCGGCAACAAAAAAAATAATATTGCCGGATTTTGGATGTGTTGTATGGAGCCTTCTTTCAGATCACCTCTATGGCCTCGGTGCTGACCCAGCCCTTCTTGCCGTCGGCGATGCGTATCTCCTTCCAGCCCTGCATGCTGTCGTCGGTGATGCTGACTTTATGTCCTTCGTGCAGAACAAACAGTTCGGTGCCACTGTCACTGGGAGTGCTGCGCACGGTGACGCTGGGTTGCATGATGATGGCATCGTGTCGGTCGACAAGGCGATTCATCTGACTGTTGGCACACACGTTACTGAGAATACAGAACACGAGACTGAGCACGGCAACGGTAAAACCTATCTTGCGCAGACGTATGTCTCTCGAGAAGAGATAGACACCAGTGCCTGCCAGCAGCAGTATGAAGAAGGTTATGCCCCAACGAGCCCAGGCATCGGAGCTGAGGCGGTTGGTGATGGCCTTTATCCATGTCATGAAGAAGATTTCGGAGACTGTGTTCTCACGGTCGACTGTCTTCGAACGTGCCAGGTCGAGGTTGAAGCGTACGTCGCTATTGCCCGGACTGAGCAACAGTGCACGCTCGTAGTTCAGTATGGCATGTGCATAGTCTTGTGTCTTGTAGTAGCTGTTGCCGAGATTGTAGTACACCTCCATGGCTTCGCCATTGCGCAGCAGAGCCTCGTAGATTTGTATGGCGGAGTTGTAGTCTTCGTTCAGGTAGGCACTGTCGCCAGCTTGTTTGGAGACATTGTCCAATGAGTTGTCCATGGAGAACTCCGTCAGGTTGCCGATGCCTGTAGAGTCGCGCAACAGAGTATCAGGCTCTGTTGCCTGTGCATGCAGGTCTGTTGCGATAATGACCGTCAGCAACAAGCCCATGAGCAGATATATGGTGGTCGTCTTTTTCATTATGCTTACTTATTAGTATGGTGTGTCTTGCTAATGGAGCTTTCCATCTTTCCGATGATGTCTATGGCAGCCTTGTAAAGGCGGTCCATGTTCTGTCCGGGATCTCCTGGAGCAAAGCGTGCAAACTCACAGTCGTTGAGCACACTGGTAAATGTCTGCACCAGTTCAGGCTCGACACCGGACATGTTCAACTTCTCTTCGATGTTGTCCTTTGAGAGTTGCGACACAGGCATGCTTAGCTTGTCGCCTGCATATCCCAAAAGAGCTTTGAGCATTTCATCATAGAACCGGTCGCTGTCGCCTGCAGCAAGCAGTCTGCCAGCTTGCTTCATGCGCTTCTGTGCCACCTTGTTGGCCTTGCGTGTGCGCACCTTGCTGACGTTGGCATTCTCCACAATGTGACGGCGGAACAAGACAAATGCCACAACAGCTATCAGCAACGGAATGATGTAGCACAGCCACCATGTGGCGGTACCGAAGAAGTGGCTGCCGCGAGGCTGTAGTTCGACTTCGTTCTGGCGGATGAAGTGTATGTCTTCGTTCAGCACCTTCAGGTCTTCCTTGTTGTTGTAGTTGGCAATGGTCTGTGTGGCATTGCCCTCACCTTTCTCTACATGGAGGTCGTAGTCGGGTGTGGTGAGCGTGCGGTATGTTCGCGACTTGATGTCGAAATAGCTGAGGCTGACAGCCGGTATACGGAAGTCGCCTGCACTGCGCGGTATGGCAAGGTACTCGATGGCGATGTTACCCGACAGGCCGTCGTTGGTAAGACGAAACTGATTATCGGTCTTGGGGTCATAGACTTCAAAGTCGGCGGGGAAGCTGACCTCGGGCGTGGAGATGAGCTTCATGTTTCCTGTCCCGCTGATGACGAGTTTCAGTGTTACGGCATCGTTGGTCTTGACACTGGTGCTACTCATATCGGATGACAGCGTGAACGTTCCCACACCTCCGGAATAGTCGGCGGGCTTGCCTGCTGGCAGTGGGTCGACAGTGACCTGTATACGTGGTGTGGTGATGGTCTTGCGTATCTCGGCATAGCGTGCTCCGCCGTTGAAGAATGCTTCAAACGGATCGTCCACCTGCAAAGCTTTGGCTATTGAGGCGTCGAAACGTGCCGGTTCAATGGCAATCTCGCCTATCTGCTGAGGGAAGAGTACGAACTGACGATAGATTGTGGTGCGGTAGTTGCGGCCACGATAGTGTTCAAGTTCCCACTTGCGGTCGTTGGGCAGTGACACCTCTTGCGACTGGAAGCCTTTGAAGTCGGGCAACTTCACGTTGTCGAAGCCGCGCAGATCCACGTTGGTGTAGATCTTGTAGGTCAACAATATTGCCTCCTGCTCGTAGACCTTTGTCTTGCTGGTGGTGCATGTTATGAACAAGTCGTTGGCTGACACCGTGCCGGCATTGCTGTTAGCACTGCTTCCCGACGATTGTGTCGCGTCGGAACTGTCGGCAGGGAGTACTTTCACTGTCACTGAGTTCGACACCATGTTCTGTCCGTCAGCGGTGATGGTTGCGCCTGGTATGGTGAATGTTCCCTCTGTATTTGCCAGCAGGATATAAGTGAACGTGATGCTGCTGGTCGATGTGGTCTGTCCGTTGACGATGCTGACACTGCTCTGTGTGGAACGATTGGGTCCCATGAGCACTTCAAAGCCTTTGATGGATGGCACTTCGAGGTTGCGGGCGTTCTGCGTAGTGACTGTATAAGTCAGACGGAACTGGTCACCCACCGCCACTGCATCGGGCGCATTGGCTGTAAAGGTCACATTGTCCGCCATGGCATTGAGCAATGCCATGCTGAGGAATGCGAGTATGGTAAGTATCTTCTTCATCTCTTCTCTCTATGTATGCTTTTTTGTCATCACCAGTCTTTCTTCAGCTTGACACTGCCACGCTGTACCTGCTGGCGTTTCACTTTGTCCTGCACGTTGCGCTCGTCCTGCATCACGGCACGCAACATCTGTTCGGCATTTTCGCGCGACATGTTGTTGTCGTTCTGCTGTTGCTGGTCTTGCTGCTGATCTTGTTGTTGATCCTGCTGATCTTGCTGCTGGTTCTGTTGTTGCTGCTGTTGTTCTTGGTCTTGCTGTTGCTGATCTTGTCCACCACCACCGTTTTGTTGCTGGTCCTTCAGCAACTTCTGACAGAGGGCAAGGTTATAGCGCGTCTCATTGTCTTTAGGGTTGTTGCGCAATGCCTCCTTATAGAACTCTATGGCACGTGCATATTCTTTGGCCGACTGCCACACGACTCCTGCATTGTGATGTATCTGTGCCAGCTTGCCATGGTCTTTCTCCGTCTTTGCTGCAACCTCATATTCGCTCATCGCCTCCTGTGCCTTGTTTTGGAAGAGCATGGAGTTTCCAAGATTATAGTGTGCAGCTGTTGATTGTGGATTGGCTTCGAGAGCCTTGCGATAGCTTACCTCTGCATCGACGTATGCACTATCACGGTATTGCTGATTGCCACGGCGCAGGTTGTCGCGTTCAGACTTCTGTGCACTGGCAGTAGCACCTGCCACAAGCAGTATCACTGCCACCATTGCAGTCCGACGTGTGAACAGATGCACATTGCGTAGCAGTGGGTTCTTCTTCTCCATTATAATCATTTCTGCAACGAGCAGCAATAGGATTAGCCATGCCACAGCCTGGAACTGTTCGTCGAAGTCGGTGTAGACTTGTGTCTCAACGTCGGCTTTCGCCAGTTTGTTGATGGCATCTTGTATGGCACGTTGTGCGGTGTTGGTGTTGTCTACGTGCACATACACGCCATTGCCCTGTTGTGCCAGTTGCTTGCACATGTCTTCGTTGAGGCGTGTAATGACTATCTGCCCGTCTTCAGCACGGCGATAGTCACTGCCATCGTCGGCAGGAATGGGCGAACCTTCGGTAGAACCTATGCCAAGTACATTGACCTGTATGCCTTTGTCGCGTGCCTGCTCCATGGCTTCGTCCACACCTGCTTCATGGTTCTCGCCATCGGTGATAAGGATTATGGTCTTGCCAACATCCTCTTGTGAGGTGAAACTCTTCAGTGCCAGATTGAGCGCTTCGCCAATGGCTGTGCCTTGGCGGCTAATCATTGAAGGTGATATCGATTCAAGAAACATCTTTGCCGATACATAATCGGCTGTAATGGGCAACTGCGTGAAGGCATCACCGGCAAAGATGATGAGTCCCACTTTGTCGTTCTCCATACGGTCAACGAGTTGTGACACGAGACGCTTCGCCTTCTCCAGTCTGTTTGGCTGTATGTCCTGAGCCAACATGGAGTTGGATATGTCGAGTGCAATCACCACTTCCACTCCCTGCCGCTTGACTGTCTCCAGTCTTGATCCGAATTGTGGACGTGCCAGCAACACTGCAAACAATGCAACGGCTGTCAGCAACAGTGCGAACTTGACATCTGGTCGATGCTTAGAAACCTCAGGCATGAGGTGCGACATCAAGTCTGGATCGCCGAAGGTGCGTATGGCCTTACGACGATGCCAATTGCTGCAGAGATACAGTGCCAACAACAGTGGCACGAGTATCAGCAGATATAAGTATGTTGGTTCTTCAAATCTAAACATATCACCTTATTATATATATAGTGTTCATCC
>CAVHJI010000003.1:0-35191 GCA_963636255.1 Bacteroidaceae bacterium
CAACACATCACACAAAACAAAAGGAGGGGACTTTCCTTTTGGAAAATCCCCTCCCTATGCTTCTTACGCAGCAAGAACCTTATGCCTCGGTTGCAGGAGCTGAAGTGTAAGAACCTCTTTTCTCCTTGATTCTGGCCTTCTTGCCGGTGAGCTTGCGCAGATAGTACAGTTTGGCGCGGCGTACCTTACCAATCTTGTTCACTGTGATGCTGTCGATGTGCGGAGACTCAACAGGGAAGATTCTCTCAACACCTACTGTGCCCGACATCTTGCGAACGGTGAAGCGCTTCTTGTCACCATGTCCGCAGATCTTGATGACAACGCCGCGGTACGACTGTACACGCTCCTTGTTACCCTCGACAATGCGATATGCCACAGTCACTGTATCACCAGCCTTGAACTTCGGGTAGGTCTTGCCTGTAGCAAATGCCTCTTCTGCGATTTTAATTAAATCCATTTGTAAATTGTTTTTTATCATTACCACGCAACATACCAGGCTTCTCTCCATCCTGACAGCGATTGCGCGAAAGCGGTGCAAAGGTCTGAATTCTGTCGGACACTTGCAAGCTTTCGTACGCAATTTATTGTTTTGCCGTCCGATGGCTTCGAGCGTCTTGCCCGACAGGGCTTCTGTCGTAGAGTGCAATATTATTGCTACCTTTGTGCCGTGATAAGAAAAATGAGGGGGATTTCTCAGAGACATGGATAATATAGCGGTGTTGCTTTCTGGCGGTGTTGATAGCTCTGTCGTTGTGCATCTGTTGTGCAGACAAGGCTACAAGCCCTCGCTGTTCTACATACGCATTGGCCGCAACGATGTGGACTATATGGACTGCACCGCCGAGGAAGATATGGAGATTTGCACTGCCATAGCCCACAAGTATGGCTTGCCGTTGCAACTCATCGACCTGCACCGTGAGTATTGGGACCGTGTGGCTGCCTATGCCATAGACAAGATACGTCACGGACTGACACCCAATCCTGACGTGATGTGCAACCGTCTGATTAAGTTCGGATGCTTTGAAGATGTGGCAGGCAAGGACTTCGACAAGACTGCCACCGGACATTATGCCACGACACACGACATAGACGGTCGCGTGTGGTTGGGCACGGCAGTAGACCCGGTGAAAGACCAGACCGACTTCCTGGCACAGATCACCAGTCTGCAGCTAAGCAAACTGATGTTCCCGCTGGGCGGACTGATGAAGAGCGAAGTACGTGCCATCGCTGCCGAGGCAGGACTGCCAAGTGCCAAACGACGCGACAGTCAGGGCATCTGCTTCCTGAACAACATAAACTACAATGACTTCGTGCGCCGCTTCCTTGGCGAGCAGGAAGGCAACATAGTGGAGCTGGAGACGGGCAAAATCTTGGGACATCACAAAGGCTTTTGGTTTCATACCATCGGTCAGCGCAAGGGATTGGGACTTAGTGGCGGTCCGTGGTTCGTCATCAAGAAGGACGTAGAGCAGAACACGGTCTATGTGTCGCACGGCTACGATACGCAGATGCAGTATGGCAACGCTTTCGGCATGCAGGACTTCCACTTCATAACTGCCAATCCATGGACCGACGACGAAGAGCGGAACGGTGTGGATGTGACATTCAAGATTCGCCATACTCCCGATTTCGGTCGGGGAAGGCTGGCAAGACAGGAAGACGGCACGATGCGCATCGTGAGCAGTGAACAACTGCAAGGCATAGCACCCGGTCAGTTTGGCGTGGTCTACGACAAAGACCATCGGCTGGTGATAGGCAGCGGTGAGATTATGGTCGAAGACGGCAACGTGGTCTGACCTTGGGAAGAGATTCCTATATATATAACAAGGAGAGAGAAAAAGTGAAGCGTGCCATGCAAGGTCTGGCGTGGCATGCAGATTATAGAAGTAGAGAAAGGAAAACGATGGAAATAACCGTCAACGACAGTGACCTGCGGCATGCAGCGGCAGAGGGCATGGATGAGTTCATCTCGGTCTTTACCGACGCCTATACGAAAGCAATGGATGCGGCAGGAGGCTTCGGAGCTGAAGCCATGCAACAGCTCTCTGCCGATCAGAACACGCTGTTGGCCTACAAGATATTCCGCGACGAGATGATGGAAGGAGGCTTCTGCCAGCTGATACAGAACGGCTATGGGGCGTACATCTTCCACAATCCCTTTGTCAAGGTGATGCGCTTGTGGGGAATGGCAGATGTGGCACGCATAGTCCACGCTGCAAGGAGAATCTACGATGCCAACCGCAAAGACTTGGAGCGGGAACGCAGTGACGAAGAGTTCATGGCGATGTATGAGCAGTACGAAGCATTCGATGACCTTGAGACGGAGTTCATCGAGAACGAAGAGGACTACACCGCAGCTGTAGCAGCCTATGTCGACGACCACATGGAGCAGTTTGCACACATTGTGATGGATGCCGGCACGATTTGACAATTTTTCATTATTCTCGATTTTGCGTATAGAAACTTTTATCTACTTTTACCAAACAAAAAACGAATGATATGAAACTATTCAAGAACATTATTTTAGCGGTCGCAGCATTGGCTTCGCCCCTTACGTTTACATCGTGTATCGGCGACAGCGACGAGAATTCTGCAGAGCAGACCATTGTGGCATTATACAAGAGTGACGGTACCTTCGAACAGTATGGCGGCACAATACTCACACCGAAGCAGAGTGTGGTGGCAACGCCAGGAATGTATACCTTTGAAGTGCGCTACAACCCCGGTGATGCAGATGCCAGTGGCAACATGCCTATAGAGGTCATATCGTCGCTGACAAGCATCGACAACGAGAACCTCGCTCCCTCACGCACCGAACCTGTGCCAAACATTCCGATGTATAGCCTGAACTATCAGAGCAATCAGGGCAGTGTGGCACCCTACAAGTTCAACAACGACTACCTGATTGTCCCGGCAATGTTCTGGGTCGAGAACGTATCGTCGAGCGAGATCCAGGTCGAGATAAACAAGCACACATTTGCGCTGACATATCTGCTTGGCGATGACAACAACATAAAGGTAACCGAAGATGGCGTGCTGGACCTGTATCTCACAGACAACGTCTCCGACGTGACTACAACACGTGCACGCTTCACCTCGAACTTCGAAGCCTTCTACGTAGGCAAGCTGGTGAAGCTGTACAACGCACAGTATCCTGACAATGGACTGCAGAAGTTCCGCATACATGCCTATGTCAATGGCGACGAGTGCAACATGGACGGTGCTGCCACCAAGGCGGAGTACTACGACGTGCAGTACACCGTGAAATAATGACTGTTTGCCTTTGATGGACTACAAGAAGATTTTTCATATAGCGTCATTGCTGATTTCCTCCCCTGCCAAGGCATGGGAGGAAATTCGTGCTCAGGGCCGTGGTGACGTGACTTTCAACTATGTGTATCCGCTCATAGGGCTGGCTGCATTGTCGGTCTTCATCGGTGCACTGATAGACCGTGGATGGGATGGTCCCGACGGTTACCAATACGCCATGGCACGTTGCTGCACGGTGGTGGTGACTTTCTTCGGCGGCTTCTTCCTCTCGGCATACATCATCAATGCAATCTGCAAGCACTTCTACGGCATGGCAGACGACATGCAGTTGTGCCTAAAGCTGGCAGGCTATAGCCTTACGGTGCCGATGCTCCTGCAGGTCGTGACAGGACTGTTGCCTGACTTCTACATAATTTCCGTGGCACTGCAGTTCTACGTCATTTATATCGTGTGGGCAGCCAGCGACATCTTGATGCTGGTTCAGGAAAACAAGAGACTCTCGTTCACCATTGTGGTGTCGGTGATTCTGATGGTATGTCCAACACTGCTGGGCTATCTGTTCGATATGCTCGAAGCATCGGTGTAGCCCCAATAGTGGAACGTTTTTCGAGGAAATAAGGAAATGGCGCAACAGTCAGTAAACATAAAGAACAAGCGTGCTACCTACGACTACGAGCTGCTGGACACATACACCGCAGGACTTGTGCTGACAGGTACGGAGATAAAGTCTATACGCTTGGGCAAGGCAGGTCTGGCAGATTCGTTCTGCTTCTTTGCCGGTCGTGAGTTGTGGGTCAAGAACATGCACATTGCGCAGTACAGCTATGGCTCTTACAACAATCACGCTGCGCTTCGTGACCGCAAACTGCTGCTTAACCGCAAGGAGCTGATCAAGCTGAAGAACGACTCGATGAACCCGGGCTATACCATTGTCCCCGTGAGGCTGTTCATCAACGAACGCGGATTGGCAAAACTGGTGATTGCATTGGCAAAAGGCAAGAAGGAATACGACAAGCGTGACTCCATAAAGGAGCGCGAGGACAAGCGCGAGATTGCACGCATGTTCAAGCATTGACGGCTGACTACAGCGGCAGTCCACGACAGACATACACACTTTTTTTACGCAACACTAAACAAAGTCAGGATGAAGAAGACACTGCAGGATCTTGTAAAGGAACGTATCCTGATACTCGATGGCGCTCTTGGCACACTCATACAGCAGTACCATCCCACGGAAGAAGACTTCCGTGGCACTCGCTTTGCCTCAGTAGGCGGACAGTTGCGTGGCGACAATGACTTGTTGTGCCTGACACGTCCCGACATAATCCTTGATATCCATCGCCGCTATCTGGAGGCGGGTGCCGACATAATCGAGACCAACTCATTCAATGCCACTGCCGTCAGTCAGGCAGATTATGGCATGCAACCTTATGTGCGCGAGATGAATCTGACTGCAGCTCGTCTGGCACGTCAGGCAGCTGATGAATACTCGCAACGTACACCTGAGAAGCCGCGCTTCGTGGCAGGCTCGGTCGGCCCGACCAACAAGTCGTGCTCGATGAGTCCTGATGTCAACGATCCAGCCTTGCGTTCGCTCACATTCGATGAACTCACGACAGCGTATATCGAACAGATGACAGCTTTGCTTGAGGGCGGTGTTGATGCCATTCTTGTAGAAACCATTTTCGATACTCTAAATGCCAAGGCTGCAATATATGCGGCACACTGCTCAATGGAACAGGCTGGGCGCACTGTGCCTCTGATGCTTTCGGTCACCGTAGCAGATGTCAGCGGCAGACTCTTGTCCGGACAGACGCTCGACGGCTTCCTCGCATCCGTGCAGCATGCCGACCTGTTCTCTGTCGGCTTGAACTGTTCGTTTGGCGCGGAGCAGATGAAGCCGTTCCTAAGTCATTTGGCTGCCAAGGCTCCTTATTATATAAGTGTATATCCCAATGCCGGACTGCCCAACAGCCTGGGTTTGTATGACGAGACGCCGGAGCACATGGCAGAAGACATAAGGCAGTACATAGACGAAGGACTGGTGAATATTGTCGGTGGCTGTTGCGGTACTACCGATGAGTTCATAGCACGCTATGTGCCGTTGGTGCAGAATGCCAAACCCCACAAGCCAGCCCTCAAGCCCGACTGCATGTGGCTGTCAGGACTGGAGTTGCTCGAGGTGAAGCCTGAGATAAACTTTGTCAATATTGGAGAGCGGTGCAATGTGGCAGGCTCGCGCAAGTTTCTGCGGCTTATCAAAGAGAAGAACTACGAAGAAGCCCTTGCTATTGCACGCAAGCAGGTGGAGGACGGAGCGCAGGTGCTCGATATAAATATGGATGACGGCTTGCTCGATGCAGGGGCGGAGATGGTGACCTTCCTGAACCTGATGGGAGCGGAGCCGGAAATATCCCGTGTGCCTGTGATGATCGACTCATCGAAGTGGGACGTCATCGTGGCAGGATTGAAGTGCCTGCAGGGTAAGGCCATCGTCAACTCCATATCGTTGAAAGAGGGTGAGGAGAAATTCCTGCAGCATGCACGCGACATCAAGGACTATGGTGCTGCAGTAGTGGTGATGGCATTCGACGAGCGTGGACAGGCCGATACCTATGAGCGCAAGATTGAAGTGTGCCAGCGTGCTTACCGTCTGCTTGTCGATGAGGGATTCAATCCCCATGATGTGATATTCGACCCTAATGTGCTGGCTGTAGCCACAGGCATGGAGGAGCACAACAATTATGCCGTTGACTTCATACGTGCTACGGGTTGGATCAGACGCAATCTGCCAGGTGCCCACGTCAGCGGTGGCGTCAGCAATCTGTCGTTCTCATTCCGCGGCAACAACTATATACGCGAAGCTATGCATGCCGTGTTCCTCTATCATGCCATACGTGAGGGAATGGACATGGGCATCGTCAATCCGTCTTCGTCGGTGCTCTATACCGACATCCCTGCCGACGAGCTTGAAGTCATAGAAGATGTCGTTCTGAACCGCCGTCCCGATGCTACTGAACGTCTGGTGACATTGGCTGCACAGATCAAGCAACAGGCCGATGCTGCCAAGGCAGATGGAGGCAAGTCTGCCGATGTGCATCACGATGAGTGGCGTCAAGGCACTACGGTAGAGGAACGGTTGTCGCATGCATTGGTCAAAGGCATTGGCGATTATCTTGAGGCCGACTTGACCGAAGCTCTACAGAAGTATCCGCGTGCGGTGAACATCATCGAAGGTCCGCTGATGGCAGGAATGAACAAGGTCGGCGACTTGTTTGGTGCAGGCAAGATGTTCCTGCCGCAGGTGGTCAAGACTGCACGCACGATGAAGAAGGCCGTGAACATCCTGCAGCCTTATATCGAGGCAGACAAGAAGGAAGGCAGTGCGTCGGCAGGACGTGTGTTGCTTGCCACAGTCAAGGGCGATGTGCACGACATCGGGAAGAACATTGTCTCCGTGGTGATGGCATGCAACGGCTACGAGATTATAGACCTTGGCACGATGGTGCCGTCAGAGGAGATTGTGCATACAGCCATTGAGAAGAAAGTCGACATGATTGGACTCAGCGGGCTTATCACGCCTTCGCTTGAGGAGATGGTACATGTGGCTTCCGAGTTGGAGAAGGCTGGAGTGGACATCCCGTTGCTCATTGGCGGTGCCACCACATCTCTGCTGCATACGGCTCTGAAGATTGCACCGGTCTATCATGCTCCCGTGATACACCTTAAGGATGCTTCGCAGAACCCTACGGTGGCTGCGCGTCTGATGAACGAAGGACAGAAACACGAGCTTGAGGCTGAACTGCAGAAGGAGTATGGCGAGATTCGCCAGCGCAATGCTGAAAGCGGCAAGGTACAGGAGACTATGCCGATAGACGAGGCACGCAGGAAGAAACTCAATCTGTTCTAATCAGCTCTCGGTAGCGTTCGTATCGCTCCAACGTGATACGCACAAACTTCTCGGTCTCAGCACCACGCAGATAGCCGTTCTTGCATACAGGGTCGGTGTAGTATTCTTCGTTGCTCTTCAAGAGCAGATAACGCTCCACGTTGTCCTCCCACACGTATTTGTCGCGTCCGTATTTCTCTGCCAGTGCCATTGCATCCAGCACATGTCCTATGCCGGAGTTGTAGGCTGCCAGTACGAACTTGTGACGCTCTTCATTAGGCACGCTGCCGAACACGGTACTGGTGTATGACAGGTATTTCACGGCAGCCCTGACACTCTCTTCAGGATCACCCTCACGTCCTACGGGTACACCCATGTTGTGTGCTGTGACAGGCATCAGCTGCATCAGTCCCTGTGCTCCTGCACGTGACACTACGTCGGGGTCGAAGTTCGATTCGGTGTATGCCAGCGAAGCCAACAGCCGCCAGTCCCATCCTATTTCAGGAGCATAGCGCTTGAACAAATCGTCGAAAGCAGATATCTGCCCGTCTTCAACCGACAGGATGGGGGCCGTGGCGAGCCGCTTGCCTTGCATGAAGTATCGGTTTGTGTTGCTGATATATGCCGTTGCCGTTGAGGCTTCTGCCGACCAACGGTCGATGAGTGCAGCCAACTGTGTGCTCGTCTTCCTCACTGCCCATGACGAACGTTGGTCGAAGCTGACAGCCAGATTTATGTTCAGATTGGGATAGTACGCGCGGTTAAGCCGTGCAACGTCGTTGTCGGCTACGGAATAGTCTATCTCTCCGGCATTCACTTGTGCCATCAGGCCTTCTGCCGACAGCGTGTCGGCAGTCACCTCATGCAGTCTGATGCCACCACCCAACTCGTCGTTGAGGTTCTTCATGCGTGTGTAATGATGTCCGCTCTTGACGTACACATCCTTCCCTATTAGCTCCGTGACGTCAGTCAGTGCATCCTTGCTGTCGCGTTGCACAATCACCTGATGTGTTATGAACTCGTGTCCGCAGTAGAGCACGCTGTCTTTGTCGGTGTTGGTGATTGGCAGATCGTAGGCAATCAGGTCGCCCTCGCCGCTGTTGAGCATCTCTATCAACTCACGTGTGCTTCGTGCCACCACTATGTTCATCTGCACCCCGATGTACGCAGCCAACTGTCGTGCCGTCTCATACTGAAGTCCCATCGCGCTGTCGCGGTAGATGAAGTACGATGCAGGGCCGTACATCGTCAGCACGGTAAGTTGTCCGCTGTCCTGAATCTGTTGCAGATCGCGCCGACTGTCATTCGCCTTGTTGCAACCTCCGGCAAGCAACACCGTTGCCAGCAGCAATGCCGCCAGCGCCGAAGCCGCTGAGTGCCGTGGAATCGTCATCGTGGTTCCGGTTCTTGGTGGATATTATGCAGCTTGCAGCGTCATTGCTTCAGGTGCCGCTTGATGTATTGTGTCAGGATCTTTATAGCCGTCTTGTTGTTTCCGCCCTGCGGTATGATTAGGTCGGCATAGCTCTTTGTGGGCTCGATGAACTGTTGGTGCATAGGCTTGAGAACGCGTGTGTAGCGTTCCATCACCGCCTGTGCCGTGCGGTTGCGCTCTATCACGTCGCGTTCAATCAGCCTTATTAGCCGTTCGTCCGAATCGGCATCGACAAACACCTTTATATCTGTCATCTCGCGGACCTTCTCGTCGTAGAGAGCCATGATGCCTTCAATCAGTATCACTTCGCACGGCTCCACATGTATTGTCTCTGCCTGTCGCGTGCTGGTAATCATTGAATATACGGGCTGATCAATGCTCTTGCCGCTCTTCAAGGCCGCAATGTGCTCGCGGAACAAATCCCAGTCGAAGGCACTCGGATGGTCGAAGTTTATCTGCTGACGCTTCTCTGGCGGCACATTGCTGCTGTCCTTGTAGTATGAGTCCAGCGGAATCAATGCCACCTGCCCGTTGCCGAGACTTTCTATTATCTTTCTTACGACGGTGGTCTTGCCTGAGCCCGTGCCGCCTGCAATGCCTATTATTAACATCCTGCCTAACTGTGAAATTGGGGAAAACAATTACTTTTGCAGCGGCTGGCGTTTGGGGTCAGCAACATGCAAAACCAAGCAAATGTAGAACAAATTCCTTAAAACCACCCAAATATGGTCAAGCATATTGTACTTTTCAAGCTGAAAAGCGATGTTTCCGAGGCACAACGCCTCGCGGCAATGCAGAATTTCAAGCACGCCATCGAGGCTCTGCCCACGGTCATACCGTTTATCCGCAAGGTGGAAGTCGGACTGAACATCAACCCCGCAGAGCAGTGGAACATTGCTCTGTACAGCGAGTTCGACACTCTCGCCGATGTGCAAGCCTACAGCAACCATCCCCGCCATCTGGCAGCTGCTGCACTTCTGAAGGATGTCAAGGAAAGCCGCGCCTGCGTCGATTATGAAGCCTGATGCACTTATGCCGGCAATAGCATGATGGGAGGCACATCAACCCGAATCAAATAATCAAGACAACTTTGTGATATAAAAAAGACTCTTTTTATGAAGAAACTTTTACTCTGCACGCTCCTTATGCTGTGCACTGTGTTGGCGTTTGCGCAGATACAGGAACCCGTGAAGTTCAAGACAACGTTCAATCGCTTGTCCGATACGGAAGCCGAGATGGTATTCGACGCTACGATAGATGGAGGATGGCACATCTACTCCACCGACCTTGAAGGTGGTGGCCCGATACCTGCCACGTTCAACGTAGAAAAGATTAGCGGAGCAGAAGTCGACGGCAAGCTGCAGCCTGTAGGCGACGAGAAGTCGAACTACGACAAACTGTTTGAGATGCAAGTGCGCTATTTCGAAAAGTCGGCACGCTTCGTGCAGAAGCTCAAGCTCACGGGTGGTGACTACCGCATCGAGGGCTTCCTTGAGTACGCTGCCTGCAACGACCGCAACTGCCTGCCGCCTGCCGAAGTTCCATTTAGCTATGCAGGAACGTCTGCCTCTGCTTCAGCACCGGCTGCTACTGCACAGGCCGACAGCAACAGTGCTTCGGCAACAGAAGAGACACTGCCTGTTTCTGCCACCGACACACAGAGCGTTGCACCGTCTTCTGCGGCAAATGCAGGTTCAGACTTGTGGCAACCCGTCATCGATGAGCTTCAAGGCTTTGGCGATGCTGTAGGCACTGTAGACCAGTCGTTGATTGTTATCTTCGCCACCGGCTTCATCGGTGGACTGCTTGCTCTCTTCACGCCGTGCGTATGGCCAATCATCCCAATGACAGTCAGCTTCTTCCTCAAGCGAAGCAAGGATCGCCGTAAGGGCATACGTGATGCCATCACCTACGGCATCTCCATCATCGTCATCTATGTGACACTCGGACTGGCGGTCACGCTGCTCTTCGGAGCCAGTGCACTCAATGCCATGTCCACCAATGCCATATTCAACATCTTGTTCTTCCTGTTGCTTGTGGTCTTCGCGGCTTCGTTCTTCGGCGCGTTTGAGATTACGTTGCCGTCCAAATGGAGCAATGCCGTCGACAGCAAGGCCGATGCAACCAGCGGATTGCTCAGCATCTTCCTCATGGCATTCACACTGACACTGGTGTCGTTCTCATGCACAGGTCCCATCATCGGATTCCTGCTTGTCGAGGTCTCGTCGACGGGCAGTATCGTTGCACCTACAGTGGGCATGCTCGGCTTTGCCGTAGCACTGGCATTGCCGTTCACCGTCTTTGCTCTGTTCCCTGCATGGCTCAACTCGATGCCCAAGTCGGGAGGCTGGATGAACGTCATCAAGGTCTGCCTTGGCTTTGTCGAGCTGGCATTCGCCTTGAAGTTCCTCTCGGTTGCCGACATGGCATACGGCTGGCACCTGCTCGACCGCGAGACGTTCCTCGCTCTGTGGATTGTCATCTTCGCCCTGCTGGGCTTCTATCTGTTGGGCTGGATCAAGTTCCCGCACGACGATGACGACAACCGCGTCAGTGTGACACGCTTCTTCTTGTCGCTGTGTTCGCTGGCCTTTGCCGTCTATATGGTGCCTGGATTGTGGGGCGCTCCGCTGAAGGCTGTCAGTGCATTTGCACCGCCAATGCAGACGCAGGACTTCAATCTCTACAAGAACGATGTTCATGCACGCTTCGACGACTACGATCTCGGCATGGAGTATGCCCGCCAGAACGGCAAACCCGTGATGCTCGACTTCACCGGCTACGGTTGTGTGAACTGCCGCAAGATGGAGATGGCTGTCTGGACCGACCCAACAGTCGGCGACATGCTCAACAACGACTATGTGCTCATCACCCTCTATGTCGACAACAAGACAGAGCTGCCGCAGCCGATGACCGTTGTCGAGAACGGCACGGAGCGCACGCTGCGCACGTATGGTGCCAAATGGAGCTATCTGCAGCGCGTCAAGTTCGGTGCCAACACGCAACCGTTCTATGTGCTCATCGACAACGACGGACGTCCGCTCAACAAGTCCTATTCCTACGACGAAGACATCGACAAGTACGTCAGCTGGCTTCGCGCGGGCTTGGAAAACTACAGCAAGAGACAGTAAGGCGGCGTTTTGCAGGCTTGTCTGAGACGTTTTTCAACGCTGATTGCCTGAATTCTGCAAGAATTCCCGAATATGCCTTCTATGGATGCCCATCGTTGGGGTCTAAGGATGCCCATCCTATGGTCCTTTGAATGGGCATCCTTAGGTGCTATGAATGCCCATCCTTAGACCCTAAGAATGCCCATCCTTAGGGTGCCTAAAAGGGCAAACACGGATTTATTGAACGGTTTCGTTCTAAATTGAAGGTTTTTGAACGAAAACGGGGCTTTTTTGAACGGTTATTGAACGGATAGTAAACAGTATTGAGCGGATTTGCTTATTGTGCAGAAAATGTTACGGGCTTGCTCGGATTTGCCGGGCTGGTCGTTGACGGTGGTGTGATTTGGCGGAAAAGCCTTTGCCGTTAGCAGTGCTTTCCCTACTTTTACGCAGTGAAAAGAAAAAACATCAGCAACACACACATATATGGCAACACTCGTAGAACGCTTCCTTAAATACGTCAGCTTCGACACGCAGTCGAGCGAAGACAGCGGCGTGACACCCAGCACTCCAGGACAGATGAAGTTGGCAGAATATCTGCGCGACGAGTTGCAGGCATTGGGACTGCACGACGTTTGCCTTGATGCCAACGGTTATCTCTATGCCACGCTGCCAGCCAACATCGACGATGCCGACGTGCCCGTGGTTGGCTTTATCTCGCATCTGGACACATCGCCCGATGCCGCAGGAAAGGACATCCGTCCACGCATCGTGAAGAACTATGACGGCAGTGACATTGTGCTCAATGAGGCACAGGGTATTGTCCTCTCGACAGGAAGATTCCCCGAGATACTCGACCATAAGGGCGAAGACATAATCGTCACCGACGGCACCACGTTGCTCGGAGCCGACGACAAGGCAGGCATTGCCGAGATTGTTTCCGCCATGGCCCATCTGCAGGAACATCCCGAGATAAAGCACGGCAAGGTACGCATAGCCTTCAATCCCGATGAGGAGATTGGTCTTGGCGCACATAAGTTCGACGTTGAGCGCTTCGGCTGCGACTTTGCCTACACCATGGATGGCGGTGAAGTGGGTGAGATAGAATATGAGAACTTCAATGCAGCATCGGCACGGTTGACGTTTGTCGGCCGTAATGTCCATCCAGGCACTGCCAAGAACAAGATGGTGAACTCCATTCGCGTGGCAAACCGCTTCATCTCCATGCTCCCAAGCCACGAGACTCCCGAGCACACCGAGGGCTATGAAGGCTTCTATCACGTCACTTCGTTCGAAGGCAATGTTGAGCGGACGACTGTCAGCTATATAATCCGCGACCATAGCCGCGACCGCTTCGAAAGTCGCAAGCGCGAATTCCAGCATTTGGCAAACAAGATAAACGGCGAATATGGCGAAGGCACGGTGAAGCTGGAGATGCACGACCAGTACTACAACATGCGCGAGAAGATAGAACCGGTGATGTACGTCATCGACATGGCAAAAGAGGCAATCAGGCAGGTTGGCGTAGAACCGCAGGTCAAGGCCATCCGCGGTGGCACCGACGGTGCACAGCTCTCGTTCAAGGGACTGCCGTGCCCGAACATCTTTGCCGGAGGCATGAACATGCACGGGCGCTGCGAGTACGTGCCCATTCAGAGCATGGAGAAGGCCATGATGGTGGTGGTGAACATTGCAGCACTCGTGGCACAACGCCGTGCAGGCAAGTAAGGACAGAAATCAGCAATCAAACATAAAAAAATACAATAGGAAGATAAATACCGAGAGAGATTATGAAGACAACTCCATTTACCGAGAGGCACATTGCCTTAGGTGCAAAGATGCACGAGTTTGCAGGCTACAACATGCCGATAGAGTACCCGACGGGAATCATCAAGGAACACATGATCGTCGTCGAGGGTGTTGGCGTGTTTGACGTTTCGCACATGGGCGAATTTTGGGTCACAGGACCTAACGCATTGTCGTTCCTGCAGAAGGTGACATCAAACAACGTTGCAGCACTTGTCCCCGGACAGGCACAGTACACCTGCTTCCCCAACGAGCAAGGCGGCATTGTGGACGACCTTATCGTCTACTACTGGGAACCGAACAAATACCTGCTGGTGGTCAATGCCGCCAATATCGACAAAGACTGGAACTGGTGCGTGAGCCACAACAGTGTCGGTGCAGAGCTGTACAATGCTTCTGACGAGACGGCGCAGCTGGCTGTGCAGGGTCCCAAGGCAACAGCCGCATTGCAGAAGCTCACGGCTGTCGACCTTAGCGCCATTCCCTACTATCACTTCAGTCACGGTGAGCTGGCTGGCGTTCCCGATGTCATTATCTCAAACACCGGCTACACCGGTGCCGGTGGCTTTGAACTGTACTTCAGCCCCAAGGATGCCGATAAGGTGTGGGATGCAGTGTTCGATGCCGGCAAGGAGTTTGGCATTGCACCGATAGGTCTCGGAGCACGCGACACACTGCGTCTCGAGATGGGCTATTGCCTCTATGGTAACGACCTTAACGACACAACGTCGCCCATCGAGGCTGGACTGGGCTGGATTACCAAGTTCGTCGACGGTAAGGACTTTACCAACCGTGCTGAGCTGGAGCGCCAGAAGAAGGAGGGCGTCAGCCGCAAGCTTGTTGGATTCGAGTTGGTGGACCGTGGTATTCCGCGTGAGCACTATCAGATTCTCAATGCCGACGGCGAACCGATAGGCATCGTCACTTCGGGCACCATGTCGCCGACACGCAAGATTGGTATTGGCCTGGGTTACGTGCAGACTGCCTTCAGCAAGGCTGGTACGCCCATCATGATTGACGTGCGCGGACGCAAGCTCAAGGCTGTTGTTGCCAAGCCGCCGTTCCGCAAGAACTAAGGGTATATATATATATTAAAAGGAGTGAGGATTGGGCTGTGAGGAACTGCAACTGCTGGTTCCTTACAGCTCAATCTGTTGTATCAGGGCTTCAAAAGAAGTGCAGTCCAGTATTTGCCCGCCGCGCTTCAGCCGAAGCTCATTCTTTGAAGCTACCTCCAAGCGCATGTTGCAGTGCTCATCATCCGCAGGCAGGATGTTGAACCCGTGGCGTCTCAGGGCGTTCAGCGTCCAGTGCATCGTGGTTTTGTCTTCGCAAACCACGGAGATGTCATGTCCTCCGCTGACCTTTGGACTGTATGAACCGCTGTCATAGTCGAAGCAGATGCCCTTATTGTCGAACAGACTGTCCATGTGTCCTGCCAACACCATGTCTTCGGTCTCGCCGCACAGCATGCCGTGTTCTGCCGAGAGCAGCCACAGACGGTCGGCGAGCGTCAGAGCTTGCTCGATGTCGTGCGTGGACAGCAGTATGGCTTTGCCTTGTTCTGCCGCGAGGCGGTGCAGCAAGTTCATTATCTCGATGCGGCTCACCACGTCGAGGAAGGCTGTAGGTTCGTCGAGCAGTATCAGCGGACACTCTTGCACCAGCGCTTTGGCAATCAATGCCTTCTGACGTTCGCCGTCCGACAGTTCTGCAACGTAGCTCTGCCTCTTGTGGCTGATGCCCACATTCTCCAGCGCCTCGTCGATTATTCGCTTGTCTTCCTTCCGCAGACGGCCGAAAAAGCCCGTGTGCGGTTGTCGTCCCAATCCTGCCAGCTCGTAGACGGTCAGTCCGCCGGCAAAGGTCTTGTCTGTCAGCACCACGCCTATTGTGCGCGAGCGTTCCCGCTCTGTGTATTCCTTCAGCGGTTTGCCCATCACCGTCAGTTCGCCTCCGAGGGCAGGCTGCGATGCCGACAGCGTGCGTAGCAGTGTGGACTTGCCTGCACCGTTGGCTCCGAGCAGACACGTCAGTTCGCCTTGTCGCAGGCTGAAGTTGAGGCCGCTGTGCACGGTGTACACCTGGCGGTCTGTGCGGTATCCGATGCTGAGTGCGTTTGCTGTGATTGCTGCGTTGTGTTCCATCTTTTTCCCTCTCGTCAGTTGAAATACTGTATGCGGCGTTGGTTCACGATGACGTAGATTATCACCGGTGCTCCCAAGAACGGTGTCACGGCATTCAGCGGAATGATGCCCGACTCGCCAGGCAACATGCAGATCAGATTGCACAGCAGTGCGATGGCACAACCCGTCAGCATCGTGACTGGCAGCAGTGAGTTGTGGTTGGAGGTGCCGAGCATCAGTCGCGCAATGTGCGGCACAGCCAGTCCGATGAACGACACCGGTCCGCAGAATGCCGTTGCCGCAGCCGTCAGTATGCCTGTGGCAATGAGCAGCATGTTGCGTGTGCGTCTGATGTTGATGCCAAGATTCTCGGCGTAGCGGTCGCCCAACAGCAGTGCGTTGAGCGGCTTTATCAGCATCAGTGCCAATGCCAATCCCAGCAGAATCAGCGAAGAGAAGTAGGGCAGCTGCTGTGTCGACAAGCCGCTGAAGTTGCCCAATCCCCAGATGGTGTAGGAGTGTACGCCCTCGGCGGTGGCGAAGAAGTTAAGCAGCGAAATCGCCGACGAGGTGATGTAGCCTATCATGATGCCCGTGATGAGCAGCATGATGTTGCTCTTTATCAGCGTCGAGAAGAACAGAATCAGTGCCATTACGCCCATGGCTCCGACGAAGGCTCCCAGCATCACGGCGAGAAAGCCCGACATTGTGATTCCTGCTGTGGCTATGGTGCCTCCACCAGCCAGCATCACGAATGCCACTCCAAGACTGGCACCGGAGTTGATGCCAAGAATCGACGGTCCTGCCAGCGGATTGTTGAATGCCGTTTGCAGCATCAGTCCCGATGTTGCGAGGGCTGCACCGCACAGCATGGCGGTGATGGCTTGTGGCACGCGCGACTCCAGCACTATGAATCTCCAGCTCTCGCGTCCGGCATCGCCGCCAAGCAGTATGCGTACCACGACATCTGCCGGAATGTTCACCGAGCCGAAGAACAGGTTCGCCGTCACCAGAAGTATGATGACGATGACCAATGCCGTGCCGTATATCATTCCTCTGTTGTTCATTTCAGTGGCGAGTAATATTTCGGCTCATAGTCGGGCAGCAGGTCCGGATGGAATATCTTTATCATGTCCTTGAGCAACAGGTCCGGATGGAAGGGGAAATCCTCGTAGAAAGGCACATAGGATGTGTTGCAGCCGTAGATGTGCCGCTCCTTGAACGCGCGGAATCCGGCATACGGAGCATAGTCGCTTTCCATCTGCTCGTAGGTCATGTCTTGTGGTTGGTTGTATTTGACGAGCCACAGTTGTGCATCCTGTCCGCGTTCGAACACAGTCTCGAACGACAGTGGAGTAGAACTGCTCACGTTGCGGTCGCTGAAGACGTATTGTGCTCCGGCATCGGCATACAGTTGTCCCATTGTGCTTCTGCCTCCCGGAACGTACCATGCCGAACCGCTCTTCAGGTCGGTTATCAGTGTTGGTTTCTCCGGATTTGCGGCTGTCACCATCTGCTTCAGCTCGGAGTATTTCTCCTCCACAATGGCAAACAGACTGTCGGCTTGTGCCTCGCGTCCGAAGAGCATGCCGTAGAAGCGCATCCACTCGGCGCGTCCCAGGGGCGATGTCTCCATGTAGTCGGCACATTCAATGATTGGAATGTCGAGCTTGTCCACGCGCCCGTGTCCGCCGCTGTTCTCAAAGGGCGACAGCATCAGTGCGTCGGGGTGCAGGTCGATAATCTTCTCTATGTCGGGGTTCATGCCGTCGCCGACATCGACGATGCTCCCGTTGCGGCAACCCTCGACGACCTCGGGAACCTTGATGTATCGCAGCTCGCACACGCCACCGATGCTGCCGACGGCTCCCAATTCCTTGATGAGGCTGCAGTGCACGGCAGTGTAGACCAGCGCATTTTCCAGTGGAGTGCGCACCAGCGTGCCGTCGGGAATGTGCTGTGGCACTTCTGCATTCTTGTCCACCAATACGTATGTGTGCAAAGTGCTCGTCGTGTCCCAAGGATTTCGCAGTCGGGCTTCTATGTAGCCATCGCCGCGTATCAGCTTCAGGTTCACGGCATAGTGCAGACTGATGTCCTCGTCTGTGGCAGAAGAAAAGGTCCTGCCCCCTCCGCCGCAGGCGGAAAGGAACAGAACCAATGATGCTGCTATTACAATGTGAAAGTACTGTGTCGCTTTCTTCATGTAAGTCTTTTTCCTATATATAATATGGTGCAGGCGTTTACTTCATGATTGTCATGTTTACGGCGCCTGTGCCTACTTCGTGCTTCTTCACGAACGAACCGTCCGACGAATATTCTGCAACGTAGCCCGGAGTGCTGTAGCTTGCATAACCGTCCACCAGATTGTAGGATGTGATGTAGATGCTTCCGTTGTCAGGATCAACGGCGATGCCTGCAGGCGAATCTACCGGCTGTGATACGAAGCTGCTCGAAGTCTGTGCCATTGAGGTCGTGTTGTACTTGGCGTATGTGACTTCTGTTGCGCCCCACGGTGAGTTGATGATGTACAGTGAGTTTCCGCTAATTGCCATTATTGTGGCTGCAACTCCGGTGTCGGTAGCGTTGTCGCTGCTGTCGATCTTCCATATTGTGGCGGGCACGTCGTAGTAGTTGCCCATGCAGAGTGCCAGCAGGTTTCCGGCATTGTCTGCGCCGATGCATGTCGGGTTCAGGCCAATCTCAATCTTCTTCTCCTCGGTCATTGACGATGTGTTGATCTTCGACACGCTCTTGCCGTTGGCATAGCCGGCGTTCCAGTTCATACCGTCAGAGTTCACTACGTAGAGATAGCCGTTGGCGATTGCCATCTGCTCGGGGTTAGGACCTACGGCTACGGTCTTGTCGATTGCGTTTGTCGAAGGGTTGATGCGTGACACGTGTCCGGAGTACATCGACACGTACACGTACTTTCCGTCGCTGACGATGTCGCGTGGCGAGCTTCCCTGTGCATCGGTGGGCTGAATCTGGATTACGCTCTCAAGAGTGTACTTGTTTACGACCTCAATCGTGTTTGATTCCGACACGGCAATATACAGATTGTCGCCCAGCACCACGCCGTCCTGCACGGTCATGCCGAGGCTGCGGCCGTTGATGGTCTTGAATGCGTTGTTCAGTACAGTGTTGTTCTTCAGGTCGATGAACGAGAGCGAGCCTTCCACGGATTTGCCCTGGTTGCCGCTGTTGAATACGAATACGCCCTGTTCTGCAACGGTGTTCTCCGGCAGTTTCGGTTCATCGTCGTCGTCACTACATGCCACGAACGCGCCCGAAATCATGACTGTCATGGCCAAAAGCCTGATGGCTTCTTTCAGATTGAATGTTTTCATCTCTTTTGCTTATTAATTATAGAGTTAAACTTAGAGTCAGTTTGCATGTGCGTCCAGGCATCGGGTAGAACTTGACCACCGAATACTGCTTGTCCAGCAGGTTCACGATGTCTCCGCGCAGCGATATCTCGTGTCCTTTCTTGAGCTGGAACGTGTGGTATGCCGCTACGCCGCACTCGATGTATCCCTCCATCTCGTTTGCTTTGGAGTTCTGTTCCGACGAGTAGCGTTTGCTGACGCCAGTGGAGTGGAACGACAGGTTCACCCACGGATTCTCCCACGCCACGGAGAACGAGCCCCAATGACGCGGCGTGTAGGGAATCTGGTCTTCGTAGTATGCCGAGTTGGGGTCGGTCTTGTCCACTGCATACTGATATGTGTATGCCAATGAACTTATGATGCTGTGTCCTCCGCCCATGTCCAGCGTGGCGTTGGCTGTCACGTCAGCACCGAAAATGTCCACGTGCCCCAGGTTCACCATTGTCCAGAAGAACATGTTGTAGGGCATCGCCACAATCTTGTTCTTCACGTAGTTGTAGTATCCGTCGGCAGAGAGTTGCAGGTTCAGCTTGCCGTCGCTGCTCGTGTGGCTGTAGGTCACGCCGACATTCAGCTGTCGTGCCACTTCGGGCTTCAGGTCGCGGCTGCCCCAACGGTCGAAGTAGTTCTCGGTGAACGTCGCCACGCGGAAGATGTCCTTGTACGAAGCTCTCAGGTACAGATCAGTAGCTTCCAGCGGCTTCCACGATGCCGAGAGCGACGGCGACAGACGGCGTGCGTCCGAAGCCGCCGTGCCTTCCTTGACGTCGTTCAGGTAGATGGAGCCCAGCAGCATGCCCGTCAGGGTGAGCCGCTGTGTACGGTAGCGTGCCGTCAGCGATTGCAGCACGGTGTGGCGGAAGGGCTTGGCGGCGTTGCTGGTGCTAATGGCGTTCATGTTCAGCGTGCCGTAGGCGTAGTCGGCAGCATAGGAGAATGCCCATTCCTGCCGCGGCACATACAGCACTGCCGCCGAGCCATAGTACTCGCGCTGCAGGTAGTAGTTGTCGCGCACACCGTTGGGATATTCCGGCGACTCGTCGTGATAGTGCGTGTCTGCCCAGTTGAACTTCCCGTTGATCATCAGCGACAGTCCGTTGTCCCAGAACGTGCGGAAGTGTGCCTGCGCAAAGAAGTTGCGGTCTTTCAGCCTCTCGGCGTTCTTGAGGTTGTAGTAGACGACCTGTCCCGGCAGTTCGCGGTCTGAATCGTAGAAATAGACCTTGGTGTTCAACGTGGAGCGCTGGCTGGGATGTGCATACAGATTCCACTCCCCGCGCCAGGTCTCAATCTGGTTGTTGTTGCGCCGCTCCTTGGTCTTCAGCTTGCCGTTGACGAGCGTGAAGGGATAGTTGTTGTCGGCTCGCATGAAGTCGCCCGACAGCGACGTACTCAGCTTTTTCGTTATGCGCTGGTCGTAGCGCACGAACGGATTCACCATGCCGTATGAGCCGACCTTCATCTCCGCTTTCAGGGCGAAAGGCTTGTTCTCCAGCTGCGGCTCTGCCGACTGCAGGCGCACCGATGCTGCCGATGCCACCGTGCGTGCCGGCTGGAAGATGTCGTCGTTGTCGCCAACGGTCAGCGACATCTCCTGCAGGTTGTCCAACGAGAAGCGCGACAAGTCCACCTGTCCGCTCTGCGTGTCGCTTATCGTGATGCCGTCGTAGACCACTGCCGTGTGCTGCGACCCGAGGCTGCGCACCGACACCGTCTTCATGCCTCCCGCACCGCCGTAGTCCTTTATGTTGGCTCCCGAGAAGCGGCGCAGCGCGTCGGCAATGTCCGTGATGCCTTGTTGCTTTAAGGCATCTCTCGAAATCAGCTGCACTGGTGCCGACGACGTGACGTTTGGCGACATGCGTCGTGCCTTCACCGTGACTTCACCAATCTGGTGAACCTTTCCGGTGATGGTGTCCCTGACGTTCTCCTGTGCATCTGCCGCAACGGGAATCAGGCACGCCCCAAGCATCAAGCAAAACCATGCAGCAAGGGCATGGCGTCGGCTGTCCATAGACTCCTAAGCAATAAAAAGTTGTTCGTTCTTCAACAATCTTCGTGTACGTGCGTCGTTGCATGCGTCTGCACACACGCACATACCGTCAGTGTGGTCTTCAGACTCTTTCCTCGGGAGGCTGAAGTGGAGCTTTTCAGCTTGTCTTGCAGGTCTTCTGACTTGTCTCGGCTTGCTTGTGCCTTCCCGCCCCGCATCGTGTGCGTAAGGGCAGTGGCGCTGGTGTTCAAGCAAGCTTTGTCGCGGCATCTTCCCCTCACACATCGTGCGACACGCACGCCTCTTCGTGCCGTGTGGCGTGTGTCATTTTTTTTGAGGGAAGCTCGCCGGCGTGAGACTCACAGCAGCGGGACTGTTCAGGATTTTCACCTGATTCCTTCTTCGTCCGCTCCATCGCCGGTTTTGCCTTTTGGATGTTGCGGAACAAGACGGCGCAAAGTTAGCCAATTTTTTTATCTGCAAACAAAAAGGAAAATCTATTAATCCGCTAATGTCGTGCATTTTGCGCTTCCTCTTGCTACCTCGGCGTTCCCTGCAACTGCTCTTTTTGAGATTTCTGAAGTCTTTTGCCGTCCTTTGCCGATTTTTGCGAGTGCTCGCGTCTTTGCGCTTCTTTGCGTAATTTCCGTACCTTTGCGCTGGAAACTCAACGTGAGGCACACACATTCAATCAGACGCTATTCTAATGACAAAGGCATTGTTTTTCGACATAGACGGTACGCTGGTCAGCTTCAAAACTCACACTATTCCGCAGTCGGCTGTCGACGCACTGTCGGCAGCCAAGTCGCGCGGCGTGCAGATCTTCATCTCTACCGGCAGGGCACAGCTGCTGATAAACAATCTCGGTCCGTTGCAGGAGCGCGGGCTCATTGACGGCTACATCACCATGAACGGCGCCTGCTGCTTTGCTGCCGACGGAACGCTCATCAGCAAGAAGCCCATCAGCCGCAGCAGCGCTGAAGCCATTCTGCGCTACACGTGGCAGCGCAACATCACGTGTGTGGTTGTGGAAGGCAATGATGCCTGCGTGTGCCGCTGCGGACAGGAGTTGCGCGATTTGTTCTACCGCAATCTGCAGTGTCCCGTGATGTTCGACGATGTGACTGTCGACGAGGCCTTGAGCCGTGGCGACATCTATCAGCTGTCGCCCTTCATCGATGCGACGCAAGAGGCAGAGCTGCGGCCCGTGGTGCCCGATTGCGAGATGGGACGCTGGCATCCAGCCTTTGTCGACGTGACGGCTCTCGGGTGCACCAAGCAGAAAGGCATCAGCGACATCATCAGCCACTTTGGCATAGCGCTGGAAGAGACGATGAGCTTCGGCGACGGTGGAAACGACATTCCCATGTTGCGCTATGCCCACACGGGCGTGGCGATGGGCAACGCTCTGCCCGAGGTCAAGGCGGCAGCCGACTACGTCACGGCAAGCGTCGACGACGACGGCGTGGCTCTGGCACTACGCCATTTCGGAATAATCTGAAACTGATATAACTGATACGAAAACAAGTGAGGCTGCCGTGACATTCACAGCAGCCTCATCTCTTCGCGGTGCGTACGAGACTCGAACTCGTGACCTCCTGCGTGACAGGCAGGCATTCTAACCAACTGAACTAACGCACCAAATTCCCAGCAACCAAAGCTTCGTCCTTGCGGACAATCACGCGTCCCCTTGTTTGCGGATGCAAAGGTATCCATTATTTTGACACGCGCAACACGACGGGCAAAGTTTTTTCCAATATTTTCTTCGACGGCATAACGGCGGGGCACATCGAAGTTCGTTAAAAATCCGGTGGAGCGTTTTGTTCTTCCCAAATAATCCATAGCTTTGCGTGTAGAGAGAAAAAGCTCAAGCAGTAAAAACCTATACTAAGGAGAACACGAGATATGGACAGCAGGAATTTTGTGATAAACATCGGACGCCAGCTTGGCAGCGGCGGACGCGAGATTGGCGAGAAGTTGGCACAGCGTTTCGGCATTGACTTCTACGACAAGGAACTGATTAATCTGGCATCGCAGGAGAGCGGACTCTGCCGCGAGTTCTTCGAGCGTGCCGACGAGCGTGCCGCACAACCCATTGTCAGCGCCATCTACGGCGTGCGATTCCCCTTCAGCGCTGGCGCCAACCCTATGACGGGAACAAACTGCCTCAGCCACGACTCACTGTTCAAGGTGCAGAGCGACGTCATACGCAAGCTGGCGGCAGAGAAGTCGTGCCTCTTCGTGGGACGTTGTGCCGACTACGTCCTGCGCGACCATCCGCGTTGTGCCAATGTCTTCATCTCTGCCGACCGTGGAGACCGCGTCGAGCGTCTCTGCAAGCTGCACGACATTAAGCCATCCAAGGCTGAGGACATGATGGACCGTGCCGACAAGAAACGCGCTGAGTACTACAACTACTACAACAGCTTCAACCGTTGGGGCACTGCCGCCACCTATCACCTGTGCATCAACTCGTCGGTGCTTGGTGTTGACGGCACGCTCGACTTCATCGAACGCTTTATCCGTGCCAAGCTGAATCTGTAGTCCTGTGCCGATGCTTGCGGCGGGAAACGCGCACTACATCAAGCAGAGCAGTATCGCCTGTCCGGCAAGGATGCGCAGGAACATGGTCAGAGGATAGACGGTGCTGTAGCCCACGGCAGGAGCATCGGTATCGGTCTGCTGCGTGGCGTAAGCCAGTGCAGGCGGGTCGGTGTAGCTACCGCCGAGCAGTCCCGACAGCGTCAGGAAGTTGAGCTTGAAGTGCAGGCGCCCAATCAGTCCTACAATCATCAGCGGCAGGAAAGTGATGAGGAAGCCGTAGAGCACGTAGAGCAGTCCGTCGCCCTGCACGATGGTGTCCACGAAGCCGTTGCCCGCCTCAATTCCCACGCTGGCAAGGAAGATGACGAGACCCACCTCGCGCAACATCAGGTTCGAACTCATGGTGGTGTAGGTGACAAGCTTGAACTTGTGCCCGAAGCGCCCGATGAGGATGGCGACTATGAGGCTGCCGCCTGCCAGTCCCAGCTTCACCGGTGTCGGTATGCCTGGGAAGGCAAAGGGAATGCTGCCGAACAGTATGCCGAGGAATATGCCCGTGAAGATGGTTATGATGTTAGGCGTATCCAGACGCTTCATCTCATTGCCCAGTACGCTGGCGACGCGTGCCACGGCATCTTCTGGACCGACCACGGTGACGCGGTCGCCAATCTGAAGCTCAAGGTTGGGCGCTGCAAACAGGTCCACGCCCGAGCGGTTCACGCGTGTCACGTTCACTCCATAGAGTGTGCGGAAGTGAATGTCGCCGAGGCTCTTGCCGTTGACGCGAGGCTGCGTGACGAGTATGCGGCGCGACACCAGCGGAAAACCCTTGTCCTCCCATTTCACGCCTGTCACCTCGCGTCCAATGAATGCCGTAATGCTCGCGGCATCGTCCTCGGCGCAGATGATGCGCAGCTGGTCGCCCAGCTCAATCACCGTGTTCTGCCCGGGCAGCTCAATCTGGCTGTCGTGCTTGATGCGCGAGCATACGAAGTTGCGTCCCACCAGTCCGCCAATCTGCGCCAGCTTCTTGCCGGCGATGGCCTCGTTGTGGACCTCCAGATACAGCTGGTGGGGCTGCCGGCTGGTGTCCACCTCGTGGCTCTCAAGGTCTTTTTCCTCCGTCTTGATGTTGACGCGGCAGATGCAGCGGATGAGCAGTATCGACAGTATGATGCCGATGACGCCGAGAGGATAGGCGCAGGCGTAGCCGATTGCTATCGGGGTGCCGTTGTATCCTATCTGTCCAAGTGCCTCCTGTGCGGCTCCAAGTCCGGGAGTGTTGGTCACGGCACCGTAGAGCACGCCGACCATCATCGGCAGGTCCATGCGGTCGTCGAGGAAGGTTACCGCGAGCATCACTATGATGTTGAGTGCAATGATTGCCACAGCCAGCAGATTCAGCGTCACGCCACCCTGACGGAACGAGGTGAAGAACGAGGGCCCCACCTGCAGTCCGATGCAGAACACGAACAGCACCAGTCCGAAGTCCTTGAGGAAGTGCATAATGCTGACATCGGCGGTGAAGCCGAAATGTCCGGCAAGGATGCCGGCGAAGAGCACGAATGTCACGCCCAGCGACACGCCTTTCACCTTCAGCTTGCCCAGCAGCACGCCAAGGGTTATGACGAATGAATAAAGAAAAACGATGTGTGCCACGGACGACGTGTCCCATAGCAGATTTTCAATCCAGTCCATCTCTCTCTCAGAAAAACAATTAATTACCTAACAAAATTCGACGCCTCAGCGTCCTAATACCATGAAAACGGCTGCAAAGATACGGCATTCTCCACTTCCTGCAAAATCCGGCGCAGGGCGAGGAGAAAGAGTGGGTAGTGTTTGCATGCATCGCCCTTGCATCGAGAGCCGTCTGCATAGTGAGTAATGTCAAGGCTGGTCTTCTGACTTCGTTCCGCCCTTGCGGCGTCTTCCCACTGTCGTTTCGTGTTTATTCTTTATTGACAGCAGTGACTTGCGTGTGCCGTGGGCTTTGTCGTGTGGAACTTACAGCTGCGGGACAGTCGGAGATTCTCACTCCGTTCCCAATTAATCGCGGTTAAGCGAACCTTAACTGCCGCAAAGGTACGTGTTTTTTTTATAGCAACGGTCATACCGCGTGTATTTTAGCACCCAATGTCATGCCGATGGGTTATGGCGGAAGATGAGACTGATGCTGTATGTCCGTCAAAAGAAAGAGCCAAGCTGTCGAAATCTGCAATGGCAGGTGCTATGTGAAGCGTAATTTTACAACGCCAAAAGAAGAGGCAGACACGTAATATGTGAAGCCTTTGAATGGAATTAAGCATTAAACATTTATAGATATGGAAATAGCAAATCCTCGAGTAACGCTTGCTGACGAGGCGAGAACAATAACAGATGAAGATAATGTCAGAGGTGGCTTCCTCGATTGGTTGCACATGTTCTCAGTGACAGGCGACGATGGTGAGCTCTATACTCTTGGTGGCGCTATCCTTTCGATGAACCTTGAAAAGCTGGATGTCGTGAACATCAGCATTGCCAGAGGGAGGGGCGGCTCACGTCAGTTGAAAAACTCTATTTGCAGGATAAGCGCATATCCCGGCTCTCTGCATGCAAGGATGTTCAGACACTCTGCCGGAAGTCTTGAAATAGTCAGAAGAGAAAGAAGTGTCTTTGTGAAATGCGGACCGGAATATCAGGTGGAATGCTTTGATGACAACTCGTGGCATCTTGTTCTTGATACCCAGATGGCATATACAAGGCAGATCTTTGGCATCGGCCACAATATGCCCCGCTATGGTATGGACGCGAGAAGCCTTCATACCTGACACAGCACAGCATAACATATGGATATAACTGGGCAGGAATGGTTGAGGGGGAGATTTGCCTGAATGGAAAGACCATTAAGGTCAGTGGGGCAGGCATCCGTGAAAGGTATGTCGCGGTAGATTCCTGTGCAGCCGAGCTCGGCGGATGGGAAGATTGGGGTTGGATTACCTTCAATGAAGTGCATTCGTCGATGTATGACATGCGTCTCGGAATGAAAGACTTTGCCCTGTACGACCTTAGTGCAGCCCGCTATTACGCCAAAGGAAAGTTGACCATTGAGCATGAAGACTGGGCCTTCTACCATGAGCTCGATGGCTTTATTCCGGAAAAATACAGGATATCTATGGATGTAGATAGCGGAAGATATGAAATGACGGCCAAGGTTTGCAATGCCGCAACCTGGGGCGCGGCGCACACCTCGGAAGGGTACATGCATGAAGGACCTGAAATTACCCTCCGTTGCGTTGACAATACATGGATATCGCAGCATTTTTGTTGAAAAGAAGTCCTATGTGGAATGAAATCTGTATATTTGCGGTGCTTTTTTTAAGGCTTACTAAAAATATCTTTTTAATCAAATAAACTATGGCAGAAAACAAAGAAAAACTCTTTACGGAGTTTCCTCCAGTCACTACCGAACAGTGGATGGAGAAAATCACAACCGACTTGAAGGGTGCTCCGTTTGAGAAGAAGCTTGTTTGGAAGACAAGTGAAGGCTTCAATGTGCAGCCTTTCTACCGCCAGGAAGATGTGAAGGACTTGAAGACAATCAACTCACTCCCGGGCGAATTCCCCTATCTTAGAGGTAACAAGAAGAAGGATAACACTTGGTTTATCCGTCAGGAAATCAATGTGGACTGTCCTGCTGAGGCAAACAAGAAGGCTCTGGACATCCTGAACCGCGGCATCGATTCGCTGTCGTTCCATCTGGGACATGCCGATGTCGATGCAGCCTACACCGAGACCCTGCTGAAGGGCATTGAGGCTCCGTACATCGAACTGAACTTCAGCTGCTGCCAGCGCAAGGCTGTCAACCTGGGCAAGCTGCTTGTCGACTACTTCAAGAAGCAGAACTACGACCTCAGCAAGCTGCAGGGCTCTATCAACTTCGACTTCATCGGCAAGATGATGACACGCGGCCACGAGATGCCCGCCGCAGTTGAAGCTGCCAAGGAACTGATTGAGGCTACCAAGGAGCTGAGCCAGTACCGCGTGATTGGCGTCAACGCTGTGGCTCTGAACAATGCCGGTGCATTCATCTACCAGGAGCTGGGCTACGCTCTGGCATGGGGAAATGAATATATGAGCAAGCTGACCGAGGCTGGTGTTCCTGCCGATGTCGTTGCCGACAAGATCAAGTTTACTTTCGGCGTAAGCTCAAACTACTTCATGGAGATTGCCAAGTTCCGCGCTGCACGTCTGCTGTGGTCGAACATCGTGGCTTCCTATACCGACAATCACGAGGCTGCGAAGATGCACATCCACGCCGAGACTTCGTCGTTCAACCAGACAATATTCGACTCGTACATGAACCTGCTGCGTTCGCAGACAGAGGCCATGAGTGCTGCTCTGGGTGGCATCGACTCAATGACGGTGGTTCCGTTCAACACTCCGTATGAGATTCCGACCGACTTCTCCGAGCGTCTGGCACGCAATCAGCAGCTGCTGCTGAAGGAAGAGTCGCACTTCAACAAGGTCGTCGACGTTGCCGGCGGCTCATGGTACATCGAGAACCTCACCGTTGCCATCGCTCGCGAGGCATGGAAGCTGTTTGTCAGCGTTGAGGAAGACGGTGGCTTCTACAGCGCTGTGAAGAGTGGCAAGATTCAGGAAGCTGTCAACAACAGCAACGCCGCACGCCACACCAACGTGGCACGCCGCAAGGAAATCCTCGTCGGAACCAACCAGTATCCTAACTTCACCGAAGTCTCCGACGGCAAGAAGCCCGTTGAGGGTTGCTGCTGCTGTGGCCACGAAGGCGGTGACATACCGACACTGAACTTCTCGCGCGCAGCCAGCGAGTTTGAGGCACTGCGCTTCCAGACAGAGCAGTCTGCACACCGTCCGGTAGCGTTCATGCTCACGATTGGCAACCTCGCAATGCGTCAGGCACGTGCACAGTTCTCGTGCAACTTCCTGGCTTGTGCAGGATACAAGGTGATGGACAACCTCGGCTTCGAGACTGTAGAGGCTGGCGTTGACGCAGCATTGGCTGCCGGTGCCGACATCGTGGTGCTCTGCTCAAGCGACGACGAGTATGCCGAGTATGCAGCTCCCGCCTACAAGTACCTCGACGGACGCGCAATGTTCATCGTTGCCGGTGCTCCTGCCTGCATGGACGACCTGAAGGCTCAGGGCATAGAGAACTTTATACACGTACGCTGCAATGTGCTTGAAACATTGAAGGAGTACAATGCAAAACTGTTGAAGTGAAAAAAGGACTGAAGAAAGATGAGAAAGAATTTCAAAGACATCGACATATATGCAGCCCTGCAGCAACCCACCAGCGGCACTGCATGGCAGAAGGCTAATGGCGTGACTCCAGACTGGGAAACACCGGAGCATATAGGCGTTAAGCCTGCCTACACAAAGGAAGACCTCGAGGGCATGGAACATCTGGACTACGTGTCGGGTATTCCTCCGTTCCTTCGTGGACCGTATTCGGCAATGTACCCGATGCGCCCGTGGACAATCCGCCAGTATGCAGGATTCTCTACGGCAGAGGAGTCGAACGCATTCTACCGCCGCAACCTGGCTTCCGGACAGAAGGGTCTGTCTGTAGCCTTCGACCTTCCGACCCACCGCGGTTACGACCCCGACAACCAGCGCGTCGTCGGTGATGTCGGCAAGGCCGGTGTATCAATCTGCTCACTGGAGAACATGAAGGTCCTGTTCGAGGGTATTCCATTGAACAAGATGTCCGTCTCCATGACAATGAACGGTGCAGTGCTCCCCGTCATGGCGTTCTACATCAACGCCGGTCTGGAGCAGGGCGCTCAGCTGGAAGAGATGGCAGGAACAATCCAGAACGACATTCTGAAGGAGTTCATGGTGCGCAACACCTACATCTACCCGCCATCATTCTCAATGAAGATCATCGCCGACATCTTCGAGTACACATCGCAGAAGATGCCTAAGTTCAACTCCATATCAATCTCCGGATACCACATCCAGGAGGCTGGCGCAACAGCCGACATCGAGTTGGCTTACACGCTTGCCGATGGTATCGAGTATCTGCGCACTGGTGTCAATGCCGGCATTCCAGTCGACAAGTTCGCTCCGCGTCTGTCGTTCTTCTGGGCTATCGGCACGAACCACTTCATGGAGATTGCAAAGATGCGTGCAGGACGTCTGCTGTGGGCTAAGATCGTCAAGAGCTTCGGTGCAGAGAACCCCAAGTCGATGTCGCTGCGTACACACTCGCAGACGTCGGGCTGGTCTCTGACGGAGCAGGACCCGTTCAACAACGTTGGCCGTACATGTATCGAGGCTATGGCTGCAGCACTGGGACACACACAGTCGCTCCACACCAACGCACTCGACGAGGCTATTGCACTGCCTACCGACTTCTCGGCACGTATTGCGCGTAACACGCAGATCTACATCCAGGAAGAGACAAGCATCTGCCGCGAGATTGACCCGTGGGGAGGTTCTTACTACGTTGAGACACTGACCAACGAGCTGATTCACAAGGCTTGGGAGCACATTCAGGAGGTAGAGAAGCTGGGCGGTATGGCTAAGGCTATCGAGACCGGTCTGCCAAAGATGCGCATCGAGGAGTGTGCAGCACGCACACAGGCCCGCATCGACTCTGGCGTTCAGACCATCGTCGGCACGAACAAGTATCGTCTTGACCATGAAGACCCGATCGACATTCTGGAAATCGACAACACCGCCGTCCGCACCGAGCAGGTCGAGGGCTTGAAGAAGCTGCGCGCAAACCGCGACGAGGCTGCTTGCAAGGCTGCACTGGCAGAAATCACAGAGTGCGTTCGCGAGTTCAACGAGGGCAAGAAGTCGAAGAACAACCTGCTCGACCTGGCAGTCAAGGCTGCCGGCCTGCGTTGCACACTGGGCGAAATTTCAGATGCCTGCGAGGAAATCGTTGGCCGTTATAAAGCAATCATCAGAACTATTTCAGGCGTGTATTCATCAGAAAGCAAGAGCGATGCCGACTTCGAGAAGGCATGCGAATTGACAAAGAAGTTTGCCAAGAAGGAAGGCCGCCAGCCGCGTATCATGGTGGCTAAGATGGGTCAGGACGGCCATGACCGTGGTGCGAAAGTCGTGGCTACAGGTTATGCCGACTGCGGTTTCGACGTCGACATGGGTCCGTTGTTCCAGACACCGGCTGAGGCTGCCCGCGAGGCTGTCGAGAACGATGTCAATGTAGTGGGTGCTTCGTCGCTCGCTGCAGGTCACAAGACCCTGATACCTCAGCTCATCGAAGAGCTGAAGAAGCTGGGCCGTGAGGACATCGTGGTCATCGCCGGTGGTGTCATCCCTGCACAGGACTACGACTTCCTGTACAAGGCAGGCGTGAGCGCAATCTTCGGTCCTGGTACATCTGTTGCCAAGGCTGCATGCACAATCCTGGAGATTCTGCTCGAGGAGGAGCCGGAGACGGCTGCCAAGTGAACCGTGGCGTAGAGTCATAGTAATTTTCTATATGATGGAAGGTGGGGTGCCCCAAGCGGAGCATCTCACCTTTCTGTTTTATTTTTCCTACCTTTGCAGCCCCGAATACACCGGGCGAGACGCCTGGAGTTGAAGGAATACAATAATGACGTATGGAGCTGAAGGAATACTATAATGACAAGACGGAACGGCTGAGGCTGCAGATAGGCGCACTGAAACGGCGTGACCCGTATTTCCTCACGTCGGAACTGCTCACGTTCGCGGTCTTCGTTGTCTGCGGCTTCGTGTTCTTCTTCTCGACGTTCCGGACGGTCTATGCCGTGCTGTCGCTAGTGTCGCTGCTGGCATACATGCTCGTCCGCACTGCTGACCGCCGCAACAGCGACCGCATCGAGGCGCTGGAGGCTCTGCTGCGGACGTACGGCAACGAGCTGTGCTATCTGCACGGTGACTTCTCCGTCTTTCCCGACGGCAAATCCTACGTCGATGCTTCCCATCCTTATGCCTTCGACCTCGACATCTTCGGTCACGACTCGCTGTTCAACCGCATCGACCGCACTGTCACCAGCGGCGGCAGGGAACGGCTTGCCGCAATGCTCGGCACACTGCCCTCTGACAGCAGCCGGGAGACGCTGGACGGCATAAGCCGTCGTGCTGAGGCTGTGCGCGAAGTGTCGGAACACGAAGAATGGATGGCGCGATTCAAGGCTGTGGGCAACTGCAGCGACGGACGCCTCGACGTGATACCAACCGAGGATATGCTCGAAGCCGCCAGGACCATGTCGGGCATCGAGCTCGGTGTCGTGGCACGCTCTCCGCTCGTGAAGGCTGTGGTGCTGCTGTCGGTCGTTGTCTTTGTCGCCCTCGTCGCCGCAGCGGCGTTCACGCCGCTCAGCTCCATCTATCCTGCACTGTGGGCGGGTTTGCAATTCGTGATGACGGCGGCAATCACGTCGCGTCATTTCAAGGATGCCGATGCTGCCATCGGCAGGCTGCACAGCCAGTTCATGGGGTTTGTCCGCTTGATGGAGCAGATGCACGAAGTGGAATTCCGATCGGACCTGAACGCCGGCATACGGAAGACACTGTTCGATGACGATGCCAATGCGCTGGAGGCATTCAGGAGTCTGTCGAAGATACTCGATGCCATGACGCGTCGCGGCAACGGACTGTGGATGTTTCTCTCGGACGCCTGCCTGATGAACGGCATCTTCCTGCTGCGTCGTCTGCAGCGCTGGAATTCGCTATATATAAATAAGGTGTACGGCTGGATTGATGCCGTCAGCCGCATGGATGTGCTGGTGTCGATGGCGACATTCCGCTTCAACGAGCCCGAAGCCACTGCCGCCACGGTGACTGCCGACAGCAACGTGGTCTACGAAGCCCACAACCTCTACCATCCGTTCGTGGGACATCACGCGGTGAAGAACGATTTCAGCATCGCCGACCGCAACTATTACATCATTACGGGAGCCAACATGGCAGGCAAGAGCACCTTCCTGCGCTCCATCGGCATCAACTACGTGCTGGCGCTCAACGGAATGCCCGTCTTTGCCGACAGCCTGACAGTCTCAGTCTTCAACCTGTTTACAAACATGCGCACCACCGACAACCTGACGCGCGGCATCAGCTATTTCAACGCCGAACTGCTACGCCTGAAGCAGCTGATGCAGAGCTGCCAGTCGAGCAGCAGGCATTCGCTGATTATCCTCGACGAGATTCTCAAGGGGACGAACTCGCTCGACAAGCTCAACGGCTCGGTCTATTTCCTCGAGTCGATAGCCGACATGCCCGTCAGCGGCGTCATCGCCACACACGACCTCGAATTGTCGAAACTCTCTGAGCGCTGTCCCGACCGCTTCCACAACTGGTGCTTCGAGATTGAGCTCGGCAGCAAGATAACCTATTCGTATAAGATTATTTCTGGAGTGGCAAGAAACCAGAATGCAACATATCTGTTGAAGGACATCATCAGCGACGTGCTCGGCACGGACGGAAAGGAGGGCGCAGCATCATGATTGTCTGCATTGCCGAGAAACCGTCGGTGGCACGCGACATCGCCAATGTGCTGGGAGCACACGAACGCAAGGACGGATATATCGAAGGGAACGGCTATCAGGTGACGTGGACCTTCGGACATCTGTGCACCCTGAAGGAGCCGAATGACTATATGCCGGAGTGGAAGTCGTGGAGCCTGGCGGCACTGCCCATGATCCCACCGCGCTTCGGCATCAAGCTTATCAGCAGCCCGACCATCGAGAAGCAGTTCAACACCATACGCGGGTTGTTCCTGAAGGCCGACATGATCGTGAACTGCGGTGATGCCGGCCAGGAAGGAGAGCTGATTCAGCGATGGGTGATGCAGAAAGCTGGCGCCACCTGTCCCGTCAAGAGGCTGTGGATCTCGTCGTTGACGGAACAGTCCATCCGCGAAGGCTTCCAGCATCTGCACGAAGCCGGCAAATACCAGCCGCTGTATGAGGCGGGACTGTCGCGCGCCATCGGCGATTGGCTGCTCGGCATGAACGCCACGCGGCTCTACACCATGAAGTATGGGCAGAACCGTCAGGTGCTTTCGGTTGGTCGCGTGCAGACGCCGACGCTGGCGCTCATCGTCAACCGCCAGCAGGAGATAGACCGGTTCGTGCCGCAGCAGTCGTGGGAGCTGAAGACCGTTTACCGCGACACGACGTTCAGTGCCGTTGTCCGTAAGTCCGATGAAGACTTGGCTCAGGAAGCTGCCGATGCCGACAGCAAGCCGACGGCATCCGATGCTCCGAAGGACAATCCCGGCATTGAGCCGATAACCGATAAGGCTGTTGGCGATGCTCTGATAGGCAGCATCAAGGATTTGCCCTTCACCGTCATCGACGTCACCGACCGCAAGGGACGTGAGAATCCGCCACGGCTCTACGACCTGACGTCGCTCCAGGTGGACTGCAACCGCAAGTTCGGCTTCAGCGCCGACGACACTCTCAAGCTCATACAGTCGCTCTACGAGAAGAAAATCACCACATATCCGCGTGTCGACACGACGTTCCTCAGCGACGACATCTACCCCAAGTGCCCGACTATCCTTAAAGGTCTGAAGGGATATGAGGACATCACCGCCACGCTACTCGACGGCAGAACGCTACCGAAGTCGAAGAAGGTGTTCGACAACTCCAAAGTCACCGACCATCATGCCATAATCCCCACCGGACAACCTCCCGTGGCTCTGACCGACCGCGAACGGCAGGTGTTCGACCTTGTGGCGCGTCATTTCATTGCCGCGTTCTATCCGGAGTGCAAAGTGTCCACCACAACCGTGCAGGGACGTGCCGGTGATGTGCTGTTCCGCACTTCGGGCAAGGTGATTCTCGACCCTGGATGGCGTGTGGTCTTCGCTGCACAGAATGCCGCGTCCGATGCCGACGGTGACAACGACGGCACCGCTGCCGAGAACAAGACGCTCCCTCTGTTCAAGAAGGGAGAGAGCGGTCCGCACTGTCCGTCTCTTGCCGAAAAGTGGACGCAGCCTCCACGTCCGTACACCGAGGCGACCTTGCTTCGTGCCATGGAGACAGCGGGCAAGACCGTCGACGACGATGACTTGCGCGATGCCCTCAAGGAGAATGGCATAGGACGTCCGTCAACGCGAGCAGCCATAATCGAGACTCTCTTCAAACGCAACTATATCCGCAAGGAACGCAAGAATCTGCTGCCGACGCCGACGGGCACGGAGCTGATACAGATAATCCACGAAGAGCTGCTGAAGTCTGCAGAGCTGACAGGAATATGGGAGAAAAAATTGCGGCAGATAGAACGCAAGACCTATAGTGCACCGACCTTTATAGACGAGTTGAAGCAGATGGTGCGCGAGCTGGTGCAACAGGTCTTGTCCGACAACTCAAACCGTCGGGTAACTGTAGTCACGCCGACAACCGCCGCTGCAGGCAAGACATCAAAGGAAAAGTCTGCCGGCAAAACGGCAACACCACGCCGTCGGACGACACCAAAGAAAAACGCCACAGCCGAAGCCGTGGCGTCTGAATCTGCTGATGCCCTCATCGGACAGCCTTGTCCCGTGTGCCACAAGGGACGCATCATTAAGGGTAAGACCGCTTACGGCTGCTCCGAATGGCGCAATGGTTGCACCTTCCGTCGGCCGTTTGGCGAGACCCCATCTGTCTGACTACATCTC
>CAVHJI010000004.1:0-1826 GCA_963636255.1 Bacteroidaceae bacterium
CCCCGGGCCATGCATTGTCGGTGTCACCGCCACCATGTATGAGGTAGAGCACTGGCAGCTTCTTCTTCGAATTCTCAAAGCCGGCAGGTGTCCATACATGCATGCGACGCCATGTGCCGAGAGTCTCGCTCCAGTAATAGCGTTGGCTGACTGCTCCGTGGGGTACATCCTTCATGGCAAAGTATTCTGTGCCGTCGCCAATCTTAGCAATGGCAGACGTCTCGCTTGCAAGTTCGCCCTTGGGATCGTAGACATTGATGCCGTCGACAACAAAATGATAGCGGTAGTCACCTGGCTTGGCATCTTTCACTGTTATCTCCCACACACCATTGGCATTCTCCTTTACCACTGGTCGGTTGTCGCCAAAGTAGGGAATGAGGTCTCCATCGCCTGCCAGTGTCACAGTACGTGCTTTGGGAGCATAGATGCTGAACACTGCCGAACCGTCGGCAAGTACACGTACAGACTGAAGTGTGTCGTTAGGGGTCGGTGTGCGACGGTACTGTGCCGCCGAAGGCAGGATTGCCGATCCGCACAGGACGGCAGCCATTGTCATTTTGAATTTGTTTTTCATGTTTCCTTTATATTATATGGTGTTGTGATTACTATCGCAAATGCGTCTCGCACTACAAAAATACAACATTCCGACTTGCCGTGCAAGAAACATTCACTATCTTCGCCCCCTACTGGATATATGCCCTTCGCCTCTGAGCCGGAGAGCGCATTACAGTGACGTTTTGGGTATCTATGAGACAAAAACATAACACGACATACATGAGAAGATTCTTATCGGTTGTATTCGCAATACTGATGGCATGCGGCGCAGCATTGGCACAGAGCATGTCCGACAACCAGGTGCTGCAATACATACAGCAGGCCAACAGCCAGGGCAAGAACCAGCAACAGATAGCGACAGAGCTGATGCGGCGTGGCGTCACGCAAGAACAGTTGGTGCGTATCCGCAACCAATATTCCAACGGCAAAGGCAGTGATAACGGCACACAGACTGGTGTTGCGACAGATGCATCACGCATGCGCGACAATCAACCCATCACACGACGTACACGACGCACGCTGAAGAACTCGCAGTCATCGCGCAACGATCGCACGTCGGGCACGTCCAACCGCAAGAACTACGTGCAGGGTGAGAGCCGTTTCGACGTGTTGACCAACGCCTCCGACACAATTGGCACATACGACCAGAACATGCGGAATTCCCTGGACATGCTGACAGACCCGTATGCCATGTACAATCAGCAGGGGGAAGAGATTGACCCGACAGAACAAATCTTCGGACACAACATCTTCGACAACGAAGACCTTACCTTCGAGCCAAGTGTAAACATTGCCACTCCTGCCAACTACCGTCTTGGCCCGGGTGACGAGGTGATAGTCGACATCTGGGGTGCATCGGAGAGCACCATACGCGAGACCATATCGCCCGACGGCACCATACAGGTCAGCAACCTCGGTCCTGTCTACCTCAGCGGAAAGACCGTTGCGGAAGCTGGCAACTACATGAAGCAGGAACTCTCGAAGATATACTCGGGCATCAGCGATGCCAACCCGACGACGTTTGTCAACTTCACGCTCGGCAACAACCGCTCGATAACGGTCAACGTCATGGGTGAGGTTCAGGTGCCAGGCACATACACGCTCTCGGCATTCGCATCGGTGTTCCATGCGCTGTATGCAGCAGGAGGTGTCAACGATATCGGTAGTCTGCGTGCCATCCAGATTGTACGCAACAACAAGACCGTTGCCTCGGTGGATATATACCAATATATATTGGAAGGAAAGCTGACAGGCGGCGACCGTCTGCAGGA
>CAVHJI010000004.1:1836-21597 GCA_963636255.1 Bacteroidaceae bacterium
GATTGTGCCCACATATCAGTCGCTGGTGCAGATACTGGGCAAAGTGAAGCGACCGATGTTCTACGAGATGAAGACTAACGAGACCGTGAAGACAGCCATTGACTTTGCCGGCGGCTTCAGCGGTGATGCCTATAAGAAGGCATTGCGCGTGGAACGCAAGAGCAGCGGACGCGAGCGGCAGATATACAATATCGATGAGATGGACTTCTCTGTCTTCCGCCTTGACGACGGCGATGTGATTACTGCCGACTCTGTGCTGGAACGCTATGAGAACCGTGTAGAGATACGTGGAGCCGTGTACCGCGAGGGAGCCTACGAACTAGGTGCAGAGACCAACACCGTGCGCCGCCTCATTGAGAAAGCTGAAGGATTGCGCGGCGATGCATTCAGGAACCGAGCCATACTGGACCGCGAGAAGGAGGACTACAATCATGAGATTATCTCAATAGACATACAGGGGCTGATGGATGGCACCGTTGCCGATGTTCCGCTGAAGCGCAACGACGTGCTCTACATTCCGACAATACAAGGACTGGAGGAGCAGCGCACAGTAGCTATACATGGCGAGGTGGCTAACGAGGGAACATACCTGTTCTCAGACAACATGACGGTCGAGGACATCGTAGTCATGGCAGGCGGACTGCTGGAATCGGCAGCATCGACAAACGTCAGTGTCACACGCCGCATCAAGAACCCTGAGAGCAAGGAGTTCAACAGTGCCATGGGCGAAACCTTCTCGTTCGACATCGACCAGCAGCTGTTCACCGGCGGCAAGCCGTTCTACCTGCAGCCATTCGACGAGGTGTATGTCCGCAAGAGTCCCGCCTACAGGGAGCAGCAGAATGTCACGGTCAGCGGCGAAGTGCTCTTTGGCGGTACCTATGCACTCATAAGCAAGAACGAACGTCTGTCCGACATCATCGAGCGTGCCGGTGGCGTAACGCCCGATGCCTACGTAAAGGGTGCACGCCTGATACGTCTGATGAGCGAAGAGGAGATTACACGTCAGGAAGATGCACTGCGCGTGACCTACGCCACTGCAAGTCAGGACTCCATTGACCTGATGATAAGCCAGATGGCAACGACCTACACCGTAGGTATTGACTTGCAGAAGGCTCTGGACAAGCCCAATAGCGACTACGACCTGGTGCTGCGCGAAGGAGACGAACTGGTGGTGCCCGAGTACACCAATACGGTGAAGATCAGTGGTGCAGTGCTGTATCCTAACACCGTGTTCTACAAGGCCGACGAAGGACTGAAATACTACATAAGTCAGGCGGGCGGCTATGCGCTGAACGCAAAGCGCAGCCGTGCATACGTGATACATCTTAACGGTACGGTGTCAAGGCTGAAGCGCGGCAGCAGCAAGTCGATAGAGCCTGGCAGTGAGATAATAGTGCCGGAGCGTTCGACGCGCCGCACAAGCCTCTCGGAGATAATGGGCATGAGCAGTGCAGGAGCATCGATGGCTGCCGTCATTGCAACTATAGTCTCCCTATTCAGATAAAGGCACAAGTATGAGCAACAACAGAAAAGACATTGATATGGGCATGGAACCTGAATACATAGCATCGCAGGAGCAGGATGACGCCGAAGGTATTGACCTGATGGCGCTCTTCACTAAGGCATGGGCCAAGAGGAAGTGGATTCTGAAGATGTGCGGTGTGGGTCTGATTGTGGGTGTCGTCGTGGCACTGAGCATACCGAAGGAATACACCGTTACGACTACGCTGGCACCGGAGTCGACTGGAACGGGAGGCTCGTCGGGCAGTCTGGGCGCTTTGGCATCGATGGCAGGCATCAGCCTTGGCAGTTCTGCCGCAGGAGCAGACGCCATCGGACCGACATTCTATTCGGACATTGTGGCAAGCACACCGTTCCTTGTAGACTTGTTCTCGATAAGGGTGACGGACGAAGAAGCCGGAATCGACGAGACCTTGTACGACTACATGAGCGAAGACCAAAGTCGTGCGTGGTGGAGCTATCTGTCGCCGGGAGCACTGATAGGCTCTGTGATGTCGTTGTTCAGCGGGGAGCAAGAAGAGCCTTCCATAGACAGCATCGATCCGCAAAGGCTTACACGAAAGCAGTCGGGTATAGCTGCTGCCATATCGGAGAAGATTACCGTCGAGAACGAAAAGACCATGACCAGCATATCTGTCTCCATGCAGAACGCTGAGGTATGCGCTCAGGTGGCAGACAGCGTCATGTCGAAGATACAGAAATACGTCACCGACTATCGCACCGACAAGGCACGCAAGGACTTGGAGTATACTGAGAAGATGTATGCTGAGGCTGAAGAGAACTACCGTGCCAAGCAGAGCGAGTATGCCAACTTTGTCGATGCCAACCAGAACATCATCCGACAGAGCTTCCTGACCGAGCAGGAGCGTCTGCAGAACGAGCGCGACTTGGCTTACAACGTCTACAACACCGTGGCACAACAGCTGCAAACTGCCAAGATGCGCGTACAGGAGACGAAGCCGGTGTTTGCCGTGATACAGTCAGCCACTGTGCCGCTTCTACCCAGCAAGCCGCGAAAGACGCTGACCGTAGCTGCGTTTATCTTCGTCGCCTTCCTGTGCTCGGCAGGATGGGTGGTATATGGCAAGGATGTCTATGACGACCTGCGCCGGGCATTGAAAAAGTCGGAAGAAGACAAGGAGTCAGCAGTTGCCTGACTCCTCCTGCTTCTTGGCTTCATTCCAAAGGGCATCCATCTCCTCCAACGACATATCCTTGAGTTCACGTCCCTGCTCCTTGGCTTTCTGCTCAACATATCCGAAACGACGTATGAACTTCTGATTGGTATGCTCCAGCGCATTGTCCGGATTGATATGGTATAGGCGTGCAGCATTGACGAGACTGAACATGAGGTCGCCAAACTCCTGCGTGGCACGTTCCTTGTCCATGTTGCCAACCTCGGCTTCAAACTCACCTATCTCTTCCTTCACCTTCTGCCACACATCCTCACGCTGGCTCCAGTCGAAGCCCACGGCACGTGCCTTGTCCTGTATGCGATAGGCCTTGATGAGTGTAGGCAATGAGTTGGGCACACCACTAAGCACAGTCTTGTTGCCACCCTTCTCATGCTGCTTCAGCTGTTCCCAGTTGGCAACGACCTCGCCGGCACTCTCTGCCTTGGCAGCACCATAGACATGCGGATGACGATAGATGAGCTTTTCGCACAACTGGTCGCACACGTCCTTGATGTCAAAATCATTGGTCTCCGAACCAATCTTGGCATAGAACACGACGTGCAGCAACACGTCACCCAGCTCTTTGCAGATATTGGGTTTGTCGTCCTTTATCAGGGCTTCACATAGTTCATACGTCTCCTCAATGGTGTTCGGACGCAAGCTCTCGTTGGTCTGCTTGCGGTCCCACGGACATTTCACCCGCAGTTCGTCCATGACGTCGAGCAGGCGACCGAAGGCCTGCATCTGTTCTTCTCTGCTGTGCATCGATGTTTCCTTTCTATATTTCTCTCTTGCTTTGTGCGACTGCGAAGGTACGGCAAATTCCTTCCTGCTATAACCGCCCGTCACTAAAAATCCGGTCTGAAGAAGGACGGTGAGGAGCGCACTGTGACCGAATGATGCGCATGAATCTCTCAAATCATACGTATGAATTCATCGAATGATACGTATAAATTGACAGCTCTGTTCATTATTACCGGTCACACTATAGTTCCAATTCGAGTCTGATGCAAAAGAATATCACCTTTAACGATAAAAGCCTAACGTTTTGCTACGACACGAGTTGTTTTTGCTATCTTTGCGCAAAAATAAATCACCATGCAACAGCTAAACGACATTCTGTCTCAAGCCAGTTCATTGCTCTGGGGCTGGCCAATGATTATCCTCCTGTTGGGAACGCACATCTTCCTGACCATCAGACTCAAATTTCCACAACGTCACATATTCAAAGCCATACGACTGTCGGTCGAGAAGGACCCCGACTCTACTGGTGACGTGTCGCAATATGGAGCATTGGCAACGGCACTTGCAGCGACCATAGGCACCGGAAACATCATAGGCATTGCCACTGCAGTGGCTCTCGGTGGACCAGGTGCTGTGCTGTGGTGCTGGCTGACAGGTGTGTTCGGCATAGCTACAAAGTATGGTGAGGGTCTGTTGTCAATCAAATACCGCACCAAGACAGCCGACGGACGCATGTTGGGCGGACCTATGTATGCCCTCGAACGCGGACTGGGATGGAAATGGATGGCTGTTCTCTTTGCCGCCTTCACAGCCCTGGCATCGTTCGGAATAGGCAGCACGGTGCAGGCAAATGCCATCGCCACACTGGCACGCGACACTTGCGGCATACCGCCAGTGTTGAGCGGTGCAGTGATAAGCTTAATGGTGGCTGCTGTTGTGATTGGTGGAGTGAAGAGCATATCGAAGGTATGCGGCTGGCTGATACCGTTCATGGCTATATTCTATGTCGTTGGCTGCATCTACATTCTCTTTGTCAACAGCAACTATGTGTGGCCAGCCGTGGTGACAATAGTCAAGGCCGCATTCACGACGCAGGCTGCTACCGGCGGCTTCATCGGTTCAACGGTGATGATGGCCGCACGCTACGGTATAGCACGCGGACTGTTCAGCAATGAGAGTGGACTGGGTAGTGCACCCATAGTGGCTGCTGCAGCCAAGACACGCAATCCCGTGCGCCAGGCATTGGTGTCGAGCACGGGTACCTTCTGGGACACAGTGGTGATCTGTGCACTGACAGGACTGGTCATCGTATCGAGCATACTCGCCTATCCTGACATCAGCAGCAGCGACGGTGCAGAGCTGACCAAAGCTGCCTTTGGCAAGATACCCTATGTGGGTGACATACTGCTGACGGTGGCACTGTTCACTTTCGCGTTCAGCACCACCCTTGGATGGTGCTACTATGGCGAACGCGCGGTGGAGTACTTGGGTGGACGCCGCTGGATGCTGTCATACCGATGGCTCTACATCGTAGCTACGTTCGTGGGTTCAGTGGCAAGTCTTGCCGCCGTATGGAACCTTGCCGACTGCTTCAATGCACTGATGGCGATACCAAACCTGCTGAGCTTGCTGTTCCTCAACGGAGTCATTGTGCACGAGACACGCAAATACCTGTGGCGCAACTCCCTGGACAAGGAGATGGACGAGACCATCGAGCACCGACTCAGACAATGGTCCAAAACCTGACACTATATGAGGTGTTGGGCATTGGATGTGTTGGGCGTTGAGTGTTGGGTGTTGTGTTGAGTGTTATACTCTCCCTTCCCTTTAGGGGAGGGCTGGGGTGAGGCTCTTGAATATTGAAATTTTAGTTCCGTTGCTTTGCTGTGTGATGCGGAATGCGTAGCTTTACACACGTCAATTTCAAAACACCGAGAGCATCATGGAAAAGACATTCAGGCACATCATAGCTTTGGCGGCAACGGCACTGCTGACGTTCACAGCTTGTACCGACGATAACGAACCCGCACAGCTGGCAGCAGACACGCAGCAACTCACGTTCACCATCACCGACAGCAGCGGATATGCATCTGCCGAGGCAGACACGCGTGCCGAGGAGAATGGCTATGCCACAGTGTTCACCGACGGTGATACTTGCGGACTGTACATAGTGCGCGGCACGGAGATAGCCTATAGCAACATAAAGCTGACAGCCTCTGCCGACGACTCAGGCAACCTCACATGGAGTGCACCGGCAGGAACAACACTGGCTGGCGGCATGACAGGCGAGCAGTACTACCTGTATTATCCATATCAGTCTGATACCTACATGAGCGGCAAGACCGCAACAACCACCTCAAGCGGCATGAGTGATGCCGACTTCTTCAAGCAGCTTATCAGCAGCTGGCAACCACAAACCAATCAGAGTACATACAGCAAGTACACTTCATCGGACCTGATGACAGCACGCGGCACAGTGTCCACGACTTCGGGTGGTACCAATAATGTCAGCTTCACGACAGTCCACCGCATGGCACTGGCTGTCATTGATCTGCCTAAGACTACCTATCATTTCACCAACACCACTGGCGGGACTGTCCCCGACTACACCCTTACCACGGCTACATACACCACGTATGAGCCGTTGCTTGCTGATGACGGCACACACCGATACATCGTCAACCCATCATCGTCTGCCACTGACAACATCGTGGGGGCATATGCCAACGGGACTAAGGAGTTCACCATACAGAAGACCGATTTGAAGAACATCGGCAGTGGAAGCTACCGGAAGTTCGTAGTGGACGGAGGAAACGCAACAACCATTACGCAGGACTACAACATACAAATAGGTGACTTTCTGATGCGCGACGGCAGTCTGCTGCCAAAAGGTTCTACCCTGACCACGGAGCAGAAGGCCAACGTAGCAGCCATAGTATTCTGGACACCTGCAGAGACCAACCTCACAGATGCAACACGCAAGACACCTGCCAAGCTAAGCGACGACAAGATAATGGCTGCCGACTATCCCGACTGCACACACGGACTGGCAATAGCACTGAAGGATATCGGTAAGATGAGATGGCAGGAAAATATGGAAAACATCGCCGACTTCCAAAGTGGCGACAACTTCACACACTCAATGAAGTCCGACTTCAAGTCCATAGCATCGGATGAAAAGAATACCAGTCCCTTCAACTACATCCTTGGCTATCAGAACACACAGATACTGAAGGCATACAACGCATATTGCAAAGCCAACGGGAAGGCAGACTACGTGATGCTGCCAGTCGACAAACTTGACGACTTCACCACAAGCAACCCCGCTCCTGCAGGCAGCACCGGATGGTTCATTCCATCGGTAAAGGAGCTGCGCACACTTTGCTATAAGGACGTGGACTACAGTGACATCAGTTACGAATCCGGTATAAGCAATACCGAGACCCGCAACATCGTGGAGAAATCACTTTCCGCAACCGGCGGTGAAAGCATAGTCAAAGACCGTTTCTATTCATCAACCGAGACGGACGGTTATATCCTGTCATATTCGGTACGGTTCAAAGAATTGAGCGGCGTCAACGAAGATTACTCTGCTTCCTATGCATATTCAGCCAAAGGCGCCATGATTTATGTCCGTGCCGTGTGTGCCTTCTGATACAAGAGGAGCCGCTTAAGCGAATTCGGGACAAGTATTTGGTGATACACCTAAAGATATCGTACATTTGTGGTACTTGATTACACATTACACACACAGCACAGAACAAGCCTCAAGCAATGATTAGACACCTTTCAATATTAACATTCCTGCTGATTGCACTGTCGACCACCAACATAAGCATGCACGCACAGACACTCGCCGAAGCACGCAAGCTGTATGATGCCGGCAACTTCGCCGAAGCCAAGCCCGTGTTCGAACGGCTGGTGAAGGCAACACCTGCCAACGCCAACTATAATCTGTGGTATGGCGTATGCTGTCTACGTACAGGACAGACAGCGGAAGCAGTCACCTATCTGCGCAATGCCGACAAGCGACGTGCCACTGGCAGCAAGCTGTATCTTGGCGAAGCACTGTGCAACACATACCATTACGAAGAGGCTATATCGGCACTCGAGACCTATATTGCCGACCAAGCCAAGCGCAAGCGTACATCGGCAGAGGCTGAAGCACTGCTCGAGAAGAGCCGCACAGGACTGCGCATGATACGTGGTGTGGAGAACGTGACGGTGATAGACAGCATGGTAGTGGACAAGGACAAGTTTCTCGATGCATATCACATAAGCCGTGAGTCGGGACAGCTGATGTCGTTCGCTCCATTCTTCGGCATCGCAGAGAAGGCAGCAACCACTGCCGATGAAGAGGCTGTGGTTCCCATTCAGACCTCCGGCATTGTGGCAGACACCACAGCCATCGCCACCACTACCGACAGTAAAGGAACTGCAGAATCGCAACAACTGTTCCGTGGCGACAGAACAGTGTACCGCACAGAACTTGGCAACAAGATTTTCTATGCCGACCAGCGTGCAGACAGCACACTGGCAATATTCACGGCCTACAGTCAGGATGGCGGTTGGAGCAGTCCCACCCCACTGCCCGACAACATTAATACAGCTGCGGCAAGCACTGCCTATCCCTACGTGATGCCCGACGGTGCGGTGACTTACTTCGCATCAACAGGCAACGGTTCGTTGGGAGGGTTCGACATCTTCGTCACACGCTATAACTCCAACACGGGTACCTACTACGACGCTGAGAACATAGGCATGCCTTTCAACTCGACAGCCAACGACTACATGTACGTCATCGACGAGTTCAACAACCTGGGATGGTTCGCGTCCGACCGCAACCAGCCTACCGGCAAAGTGTGTATCTACGTCTTCATACCCAATGCCACGAAGCAGGTCTACAGCTATGAAGACCTCGGTGCAGACAAGATGGCAAGCCTGGCACAGCTGTCGAGTATACGCGACACGTGGAAAGAGCAGACTGACGTCGACAGTGCATTGTCGCGACTGGCACAGGCAGGCATCGACGACGAACGGCATGCTGAAGCCGACAATAGCGACTTCACATTCGTGGTCGACGACAGCCGCACCTACCACAGTCTCGAGGACTTCCGCTCGGCAGAAGCACGTCAGGCGTTCGGGCAGTACAGACAAGTCGCCGACACCTATAACAACACAGTGCAACGGCTGTCGGACCTGCGCGACAAGTATGCCACATCCGACACAAGCCACCGACAAAGCATGAGGCAGACGCTGCTTGATCTGGAGAAGCGCAAGGCGGAACAATATGAAGCGATGCGCAGTGCTGAGAAGGACGTCAGACGACTGGAGACCAAGTGACACGAAACACATATATTCAACCAATCACAAACAAGAAACGCTTATGGACCTGTTCATTATATTATGTCTGCTCATTGTGGCACTGGTGCTGCTGCTTGTCGACCTGTTCCTGATACCAGGCACAGGCTTCCCCTCCATACTGGCAGCTGGATGTGTGGTCTTTGCCGTGTACTATGCCTTCGACACCCTTGGCATGCTGGCAGGATTGGCAACACTGGCACTCACAGGCATTGGCGGTGTGCTGGCAGTGATGCGCTTCATGCACTCGAAGACACTCGACCGCGTAGCCCTGAAGAAAGACATCGACTCCAAGATTGACCGCACGGCAGCAAAGAGCCTGCATGTAGGCGACAAAGGCAAGACGGTGACACGCGTGGCACTCATCGGCAATGCCGACTTCGACGGAAAGATAGTCGAGGTGAAGTCTGCCGACGGCTTCATGGACGCAAAGACACCGATCACCATCGTGCGCATCAACGACTGCCTCATAGAGGTGGTGCGCGACAAAGAATAAACCCCGAGAGAAACATTTATCCAAAACCTAATAAACACACACAGACATCATGGGATCAATCTATTTCACAGCATTCATGGTTGTGGCCTGCATAGCATTCCTGGCCATATTCTTCCACTACGTGCCCTTCTTCCTCTGGCTATCAGCCAAGGTTTCGGGCGTCGACATCTCGCTGATTCAACTCTTTCTGATGCGCATCCGCAACGTGCCGCCCTACGTCATCGTACCTGCAATGATTGAGGCTCACAAGGCTGGACTGCGCAACATAACACGCGACGAACTGGAGGCACACTATCTCGCTGGCGGACACGTCGAGCGTGTGGTGCATGCGCTGGTATCGGCATCGAAGGCAAACATTGAACTGCCATTCCAGATGGCAACAGCCATAGACCTGGCAGGACGCGACGTGTTCGAGGCAGTACAGATGTCGGTGAATCCGAAGGTCATCGACACGCCACCCGTCACAGCCGTTGCAAAGAACGGTATCCAACTGATAGCAAAGGCTCGCGTCACAGTGCGTGCAAACATCCATCAGCTTGTGGGTGGTGCTGGCGAAGACACCATACTGGCACGCGTGGGCGAAGGCATCGTGAGCAGCATCGGTTCGGCAGAGACACACGAGCAGGTGCTGGAGAACCCGGACTCCATATCAAAGCTGGTGCTGTCGAAAGGTCTTGATGCCGGTACGGCATACGAGATTCTGTCTATCGACATTGCAGACATCGACGTCGGCCGCAACATTGGTGCGACACTGCAGATGGACCAGGCGAATGCCGACAAGAACATCGCACAGGCCAAGGCTGAAGAGCGACGGGCTATGGCAGTGGCAAGCGAGCAGGAGATGAAGGCCAAGGCTCAGGAAGCACGAGCAAAGGTCATCGAGGCAGAGGCAGAAGTACCAAAGGCTATGGCAGAAGCATTCCGCAACGGCAATCTTGGCATCATGGACTACTATCGCATGAAGAACATCGAGGCAGACACATCGATGCGCGAGACCATAGCACGCCCGTCGGCAGGACAGGCAAAGCCAAACAAGTAAAGAATACCAAGGGACAGGAGGCCCCACGAATATGACAACGGAGAAGAAGAGATACATAGCACCGTCGGAGCTGATAATCAACGACGACGGTTCGGTGTTCCACCTGCACGTCAAGCCCGAATGGCTGGCAGACAACGTGATACTGGTGGGCGACCCCGGACGTGTGCCCAAGGTGTCGAAGTACTTCGACACTGTCGAGGTCGATACTCGTAGCCGCGAGTTCCACACCGTGACAGGCACATACAAGGACAAGCGCATCACTGTCCTGTCGACAGGCATCGGGTGCGACAACATCGACATCGTGATGAACGAGCTCGATGCACTGGCAAACATCGACTTCAAGACACGCACAGTGCGCGACCAGCTACGCCATCTGCAGATAGTGCGCATCGGCACCTGCGGCGGACTGCAGCCCTTCACGCCGATAGGCACATACATCTGCTCGGTCAAGTCGATAGGTCTGGACTGCCTGCTGAACTTCTATGCCGGACGCGAGGGCGTGACCGACAGCCGCTTCGAGAAGGCTTTCGTGGAATATATGGGCTGGCACGACACGGTGTGCGCCCCCAACCTGTACGTGGTCAATGCAGACGAGGAACTTGTGGAGCGCATTGCACGTGACGACATGGTGCGTGGCGTGACGATGGCTGCCAACGGCTTCTTCGGTCCGCAAGGACGTGAGCTGCGCATACCTCTGGCCGACCCCGACCAGAACCGCAAGATTGAGGAGTTTGAGTTCGAGGGATGCCGCATAACGAACTTCGAGATGGAGAGCTCAGCCATAGCAGGCCTGAGCCGCCTCATGGGCCATCATGCCACAACCGTCTGCATGGTCATCGCCAACCGTCTGGCGAAAGAGGCGGATACGAACTACAAGAACAGCATCGAGGACCTGATAGTGACGGTGCTCGACAGACTATAATATATATATAGGAGTAATGACGACGCATGGCTGAACACGGTTTCACACTGGATGCAACGACGAAAGAGGAACGCTACAAGCAGTTCCTGAGCCAGTATCGCAACTTTGCCGAGGGCGAGCATCATGCCATGGCCCTGCTCGCCAACACGACAGCGCTGCTGAAAGAGGCATTCGGCTTCTTCTGGGTGGGCTTCTATCTGGTCAAGGGCAGCAGACTGGTGCTCGGTCCGTTCCAGGGACCGGTGGCATGCAGCAGCATTGCCTACGGACGCGGAGTCTGCGGCACGGCATGGCGGGAGCGTAAGACCATTGTGGTGCCCGACGTCGACCAGTTTCCCGGACACATAGCATGCAGCTCAAGCAGCCGCTCCGAGATTGTGGTGCCACTCGTGGCTCCAGACACCGACGGCATGCAGGTGGCTGGCGTGCTCGATGTAGACAGCGACCGTCTGAACGAATTTGACGAGACAGACCGCATCTGGATGGAGCACATCGTAGCCGTCCTGATGCATACAATAGAACCCTGAAGAAACAGAATAGACATGGACAAACTGCCTGTAGATGACATACCGATGCTCGTCAGCGCAATAAACTTCCTGCTGCGCGACGAGGTGTTTGACAACCTTGACGAAGTTTGCAGCCACTACGGTCTAGACCGCAAGGAGCTGGAGCAGAAGATGAAGAGTGCCGGATTCGAGTATTCCGAAGAACTGAAGAAATTCTGGTGACGGCGGTGGAGACAATAGACAAGGACAGCATCGAGACCGCTTACAGCTTTCTGCACCAGAAGTGGAACGTCTACCGCCGGTCGACCCTGCCGTGGCAGAAGGACGACATCGAATACATCATTTCAAACTATGCCGACGACATGGATGGCAATCTGTATGCCGCCATATCATGTGGCAACACCGAGTTCCTGAAGGACCACCAGACCTTTGCCTCCAACCTTGAGGCGGCTGTCAGCAGACTGGAGCATCTTGCCTTCGGGAAACAATCAGAATGACATTCACAACCCGCCGTTTCGCAGACGCGGAACCACCTTTCTATGGGTCAGTACGCCCATAGCTTCCAAGAGCCTCACCCCACCCTCCCCGTACTGCCAATCCGTTTACACACATCGATGAAATGAATCATGCGCATCATTTGATGGAATCATACGTATCATTTGAACGAATCATACGTATCATCAGAGCAAGTAGTGTGTATAGCGGGAATTTAAGACACCCAACATCCGACACCGGTCAGCAAGCTGCCCGGATTTTCTTGATACGGTGATAGACGTAGACGAATGCGGGAATCAGGAAGACGTCGGCAAAGCACCATGCCGTGGAGTCTCCGAAGCAGACGGCGGTGTAGCCCCACAACGGCACTGCCCAGAGGCTGACCAGCGTGCGGGCAATCATCTCCATCACGCCGGAGCACATGGCAAACGAGGTGTAGCCGACACCCTGTATGGTGTAGCGCAGCGAGCACAGTATGCCAAGCATCGGCAAGAAGAAGGCTGCGACGTGCAGAAACTGTGCGGTCTTGTCGATTATCTCGGTCTCGCCGGCATCGACAAACATCAGTGCGAAGGTGCGTCCCAGCGACATCAGCACGACAAACATCACGGCACTGTAGGCAAAGAGCACGCCGATGCTCACCTTCACGCCGTCAAGCACGCGCCGCGGCTTGCCCGCCCCATAGTTCTGTCCGCTATAGGTCGCCATTGCCAGCCCGAGGGTGTCGAACGGCGTGATGATGAACATCTTTATCCTCATGGCAGAGGTGAATGCCGCCACACACGCCGTGCCCAGTGCATTGTTGGCACTCTGCAGCATGATGCTGCCTATGGCTGTGATGCTGAACTGCAGTCCCATGGGCACGCCGATGACAAGCAACTTGCCCGTGAAGTCGTGCTGCATGCGCCGCTCACTGGCGTCAGCGACCTTCAGGATGGAGAAGCGCCGCGTCATGAACGTATAGCACAGTAGTGCCGACACGCCCTGCGACACCACTGTGGCGATGCTGGCTCCTGCCACGCCCCATCCCAGCACGACGATGCACAGAAGGTCGAGCAGTATGTTGAGTATGGTCGAGAACAGCAGGAACCAGAATGGCGTCTTGCTGTCGCCAAGGGCACGGATGATGCCCGAGAGCAGATTGTAGAAGAATGTACACGGGATGCCGATGAACGTGACAAGCAGGTAGAGGTATGCCTCGTGCATTATCGCCTCGGGCGTTGCCATCAGCCGCAGTATCGTGGCACAGAGCAGGCTGCACACCACCGCCAGCACCACAGACATATATGCCGAGAGGCGCAGACTGCTGTAGACGTAGTGGCGCATTGCCACGTAGTCGCGAGCGCCGAACTTCTGCGCGACGGGTATGCCGAAGCCACCGCAACAGCCGTTGCAGAAGCCGAGTATCAGGAATATGACCGAGGAGCTGGCTCCCACGGCTGCCAACGAATTGATGCCGAGAAACTGTCCGACAATGGCGGCATCGACGAGTGTGTAGGTCTGCTGCAGCATGTTGCCGAGCAACAGCGGCAGACTGAAACTCAGAATCAGGGGCAACGGACGCCCCTCTGTCAACTCCTTCATCTTTGTGTGGAAAGAAAAAGACTTGTCTCTATCATTAAGGTGGGTTCTACAAATCCCCACGGAAACAATTAAAATTCAGAACCCTCTTCAAATCAGCTCGAACGTCCAGACCTGCATAGGCGTGTTGAGGTTGCCGAGCACCTTCTCGAGCATTATGCCCTCCATGTTGTCGTACTCATAGCCGAACGTGGAGCGTATGCCCTGCAGTGTGAACTGCGTGGCACGGTCGAGCGCAATGGGGAGGCTGTCGCCACGCAGCAGCGAGCCTGTGACGACGCTGGTGAACGAGTCGCCCGTGCCGGGATAGTGTGCCGGCAGGAAGGGACAGGTCACCTTCCAGTACTTGTTGCTGTTGCGTTCGTAGGCGTAGACGGAAGTCAGATGCTCGTTGCCGATGACGGGGACGCTGGTGACGATGGCAATGCCTGGTCCCATGTCGGACAGGCGGTGCAGGCAGTCCTTCAGCTCGCCGTCCTTGAGTCCGCCGTTGCGATAGGGCTCGTCGAGCAACAGGAACATCTCGGTGAGGTTGGGCGTGATGACGTCGGCATGGCCCACAAGCTGGCGCATCTCGCTCACCATCACGGGCGTCATACCCTTGTAGAGCCCGCCATTGTCGCCCAGCACGGGGTCGACCACCATCAGACTGTCCTGACAGCGGAACGTGTCGGCAAGCGTCTTCACGATGCCGACCTGCTGCGGCGAGCCAAGATAGCCCGTATAGAAAGCGTCGAAATGGAAGTCGAGCGACTTCCACGTGCCGATGATGCGCCGCATCTCGTCGGTGAGGTCGAGGAACGAATACTCGGGATACTGCGTGTGGCACGACAGCAGGGCTGTCGGCAACGGACACACCTCAAAACCCATCGACGACAGTATCGGGATGACCGACATCAACGATGTGTGTCCCACGCACGAGAGGTCGTGCACGGCGACAATCTTCTTTATCTGATTCTGTATCAACATCTCTCTGTCCCTGCTCCTTTATATATATGTGCGGTCTGCACCGCCCTATAGTGGCGGCAAAGGTACAACATCTTTCACGACCACAGTCCAAAATTTGTATGCCACGAAGTATGTGTGTATTAAAAATTGATACTTTTGTACCGCTTTCAGCACGCCGGAGACGAGGAGGCGCATCCACGCACGTGCCTGCTCCCTTTTGCCTGCGGTGGCTGGGGCTGAACAGAATCATTAACATCACTAAAAATTTAAAAGTGTATATGAAGAGATTAGCTATCGTCTGCCTGTCGGCACTGGCATGCACAGCACTGGCCAATGCACAGGAGAAGAAAGAGTACCCGCAGCAGGAAAGAATGACTCCGGGAATGTCTGAGTACTGGACTCCGCAGCCCAAAATCGTTACACCTGGTGACCAGGCTACAGCCAGCGCACCGTCTGACGCCATCGTATTGTTCGACGGCAAGGACCTGTCGGCATGGGAGAGCCCTAAAGGCGGTCCTGCAGAGTGGGACGTACATGACGGAGTGTTCACAGTCAACAAGAGCAAGGGTGACATCCAGACAAAGCAGAGCTTCGGCTCCTACCAGCTGCACATCGAATGGCAGATTCCGGAGAACATCACCGGCTCAAGCCAGGTCCGCGGCAACTCAGGCGTCTTCATGCAGAACAAGTATGAGGTTCAGGTTCTCGACTGCTACAACAACGAGACCTACGTCAACGGTATGACCGGCGCCATCTACAAGCAGACACCTCCTATGGTCAACGCAATGCGCAAGCCGGGCGAGTGGAACGTCTACGACATCATCTACAACGCTCCGGTCTTCAACGAGGACGGAACATACAAGGTTCATCCCTACATCACCGTCATCCAGAACGGCATCGTGCTGCAGAACCACACCGAGATCTGGGGTACAACAGAGTACATCGGCTGGCCTCAGGTGAAGGCTCACGGTGACGGCCCCATCCTGCTGCAGAGCCACGGCGACCCAAGTGCACCAATCAGCTACCGCAACATCTGGATTCGCCCGTTGGCACACTAATCGGTACCCATTATAGATAAGGAGAAACAACGTCATGAAGAAATTCAGTTTGTTGTTCATCAGCCTGCTGCTGATGGGTCTCGGGATGAGCCTGAACGCCAGCGCGAAGCCCCAGCCCAAAGACTACGTGGGCCAGTGGAACATGATCATGGAGAGCAGCATGGGCGAGATGGTCTATCACGTCAGCATCGCCAAGGCGAAAGGCAACACCCTCACCGGTGAGATGTGGAGCGACGGCTATCCTGAGCATGTGCAGCTGAAGGATGTCGAGGCAACCGAGGACGGAGTCAACTTCAAGATGTCAATCTACGGCCACGACGTGCCCCTCAGCTTCAAGAAGAATGCCGACGGCAGCATCAGCGGTGCCATGCCGGGCAATGCCTTCATGAAGGAGAGCAAGATCAGCCTTGTCCGCACGGGCAAGTGACAGACGGCGGGCACTGCCCGCAGATATATATAAGGAGAAGAGCTTCGGACGCGGCACGCTGCCGTACGAGTCCGGAGCTCTTCCTGTTTTCTGTCCCCGCTGACCGGCGGAATCGGGGCTACGGAGCTCCTGTTCCGATACCGCGTGCTGCGGGAGACAATAATGCGCATTATCGAAGATGACAGTGCGTACTGTTCGGGCATGGGCAAAAGAATGAGGGACACCGTCGTCATCTGCCGATGACACAACGGTGTCCCTCACTACTGCTTTTCCTCAGGAGAGCGTCAGGCGAGCTTGTGGATGACCAGGCCGGAGCGGAGCTTGGGCTCAAACCATGTGGCCTTGGGCGGCATGATCTTGCCGCTGTCGGCGATGTCCATAATCTGCTTCATCGTGACCGGATAGAGCGCAAGTGCGGCTTTCATCTCGCCGCTGTCAACGCGTCGCTTCAGTTCGCCCAGTCCGCGCAGACCGCCCACGAAGTCGATGCGCTTGTCGGAGCGCAGGTCCTTGATGCCAAGCACCTTGTCGAGGATGAGGCGCGAGGAGATGTCGACGTCGAGCACGCCGATGGGGTCGCTGTCGTCGTAGGTGCCGGGCTTTGCCGTCAGGCTGTACCACTGTCCGTCGACATAGAGCGAGAACTCGTGCAGGTGCTGCGGACGGTATTCGGCTGTGCCCTTCGGCACGACCTCGAAGTCCGCCTTCAGCGTGTCGAGCAGCTGTGCGGTGGATAGTCCGTTGAGGTCTTTCACCACGCGGTTGTAGTCGAGGATGGTGAGCTGCGATGCCTGGAAGCACACTGCCATGAAGTAGTTGTACTCTTCATTGCCTGTGTGGTGCGGGTTCTGCCGCACCTTCTCCGCACCGACGAGGGCGGCGGCTGCCGAGCGGTGATGGCCGTCGGCGATGTAGAGCGACGGCATGCGGCCGAACTCTGCAGTGATGACGGCTATGTCGGCGGCATCCTCAATCACCCAGAACTGATGGCGGAAGCCGTCGATGGGGGCAATGAAGTCGTACTCCGGCTGCGTGGCGGCATAGCGCATTATGAGCGTGTCGAGGGTGTTGTTGTCTGGGTAGGCGAAGAACACCGGCTCAATGTTGGCATTGTTGACGCGCACGTGCTTCATGCGGTCTTCCTCCTTGTCGCGGCGCGTCAGCTCGTGCTTCTTGATGACGCCGTTGAGATAGTCGTCGACGTTGGCACATACCACGAGGCCGTACTGCGTCTTGCCGTTCATGGTCTGGGCGTAGATGTAGTAGCAGTCGGCGGCATCCTGACGGAGCCAACCGCGGTCCTGGAACTTGCTGAACTGCTCGGCGGCACTCTCATAGACGCGGGGGTCGTACTCCGAAGTGCCTTCGGGGAAGTTTATCTCCGGCTTGATGATGTGGTACAGGCTCATCTCGTTGTCGCCTGCTTCGGCACGCGCCTCCTCCGAGCTGAGGACGTCGTACGGGCGGCATTCCACCTTCTCGACGAGCTCCTTCGGCGGACGTATGCCCTTGAATGGTCTGATCTTTGCCATGCCTTCTGTCTCTCTATATCTTACTTGTTTACCTGGAACTTGCGGTTGCCGTCCTTGAGGAAGCCCACAATCTGACGTGCGGCAGCGATGCCGGCGTTGATGTTTGCCTCAGCTGTCTGCGCACCCATCTTCTTCGGCGTTGCGAAGTAGCGACCCTCGAACTTCTCGGCAAACTCGGCTGCAGCCACGGGAGCGATGTCGGTGATGTACTTCAGGTCGGTGCGCTCGCCAAGCAGCTTGATGAGTCCAGCCTCGTCGATGACCTCCTTGCGGGCGGTGTTGATGAGTATGCCTCCCTTGGGCAGACGGTTCACCATGTCGTAGTTGATGGAGCCTTTGGTCTCGTCGGTTGCCGGTATGTGCAGCGACACGATGTCGCACTGCTCAAACAGCGCTTCCGTAGAATCCACGGCATGTACGCCGGCAGCCTCGATGGCTTCCTTGGGGCAGAAGGCGTCGTAGGCATAGATGTCCATCTCGAAACCGCGTGCAATGCGTGCCACGTTGCGGCCTACATTGCCGAACGCCAGTATGCCGAGCTTCTTGCCCTTCAGCTCTGTTCCTGCCTTGCCGTTGTAGAAGTTGCGGACAGCGAACACCAGCAGACCGAACACGAGTTCAGCCACGGCGTTTGAGTTCTGTCCCGGTGTGTTCATGACGCACACGCCATGGGCTGTGGCAGATGCCAGGTCCACATTGTCGTAGCCGGCACCGGCACGTACCACAATCTTGAGCTGCTTGGCTGCGTCGAACACCTCGGCATCGATCACGTCGCTGCGTATTATCAGTGCGTCAACATCCTTCACAGCGTCGAGCAACTGCTGCTTGGCTGTGTACTTCTCGAGGATTGCCAGCTCGTAGCCGGCAGCCTCAACCTCTTTCTTGATGCCGTCCACCGCAACAGCGGCAAACGGCTTCTCAGTAGCGATAAGTATCTTCATGGCTTTCTCTCCGTGTCTTTTTTAGTGATTGCGTTCAAACTCCTGCATGCACTCAACCAATGCCTTCACGCCCTCAAGAGGCTGTGCGTTGTAGCACGAAGCGCGGAATCCGCCAACCGAACGGTGGCCCTTGATGCCGACCATGCCTTTCGAGGTTGCAAAGTCGAGGAATTCCTTCTCGAGCTCTTTATACTCGTCGGTCATGACGAAGCAGATGTTCATCAGCGAACGGTCCTCAGGCACAACGGTGCCGCGGAACAGCTTGTTGCGGTCAATCTCGGCATAGAGCAGCTCGGCACGCTCCTTGGCACGACGGTCCATCTCGGCCACGCCACCGTTCTTCTTTATCCAACGCAGCGTCTCCAGTGCGGAATATATCGGGACAACGGGCGGAGTGTTGAACATCGAGCCCTTCTCAACATGTGTGCTGTAGTCGAGCATCGTCGGTATCTGACGGCTGACATGTCCCAGTGCGCTGTCCTTGACGATGACGAGCGTGACACCCGCCATGGCAAGATTCTTCTGTGCGCCGGCATAGATGCACTCATACTTGCTGGCATCGATGGGACGGCTGAAGATGTCCGACGACATGTCGGCAATCATTGGCACGGGCACGTCGAGTTCGTGACGGATTTCCGTGCCGTAAATGGTGTTGTTGGTCGTTATGTGCAGATAGTCCACATCGGCAGGACAAGTCCAGCCCTTGGGGATATACGTATAGTTGGCCTCAGCCGACGAAGCCACCTCAACAGCTTCACCCAGCAGCTTGGCTTCCTTCATTGCCTTCTTTGCCCAGACACCTGTGTTCAGATAGGCAGCCTTCTTCTCGAGGAAGTTGTAGGGCACCATGCAGAACTCCAGGCTGGCACCACCGCCGAGGAACAGGACGGAATATCCTTCGGGCAAGTCAAGAATCTCCTTTATCAAAGCTACTGCTTCGTCGACTACTGGTTGGAAGTCTTTAGCGCGGTGGCTAATCTCCATCAGTGACAAACCCGAACCGTTGAAATCT
>CAVHJI010000004.1:21687-35024 GCA_963636255.1 Bacteroidaceae bacterium
AGCCTTTATTTGGCTTCCTCTATCAAAGTGCGCATTCCCTTTATTTTCTCATGACTGACCAGCGTCATAAGTTGTTTCATTTTGGCGCGCCGGACGGCGGCGAAAGAGTAGCGGTCTTTCACGTCGACAGCTCCCAAGTCGCTGCGTTCCAGTCCGCCTTTCTTGTACAGGAAGCCCACAATGTCCACCTTGTTGAGCTTGTCCTTCTTGCCGCGGCCAATGTAGATGGTGCTCCATTCGGGACTTGGCGGCTTCGGCGTGTCTTCAGGCAACTGAAACTCCACAGTGTCCTGCCTGTCTACGTACTCCGGCAGCTGTTCCTCGGGACCGAGGAGCATGAACGCCGAGCCTTTGGCATCCCAGCGTGCCGTGCGTCCGTTGCGGTGGGTGAAGGCTTCTTCGTTGACGGGCAGATGATAGTGCACGATGTTCTCGACGATGGGAATGTCGAGTCCGCGCGATGCCAGGTCGGTCGACACGAGCACCGGACATGAGGCGTTGCGGAACTTGTAGAGCGAGCGCTCGCGGTCAGCCTGTTCCATGCCACCGTGGAACATGTCGCACGGAAAGCGGTTTGCCTGCAAAAAGCCCGTGACGCGCTCCACGCTTTCGCGGTAATTGACGAACACCATCGTGGGCGCACTGCCCAACGTGCACAGCAGCTGTAACAGCGTCTTCAGTTTGTCCTTCTCAGGCGATTTGACGACGTTCAGCGTCAGGCGCTCCCTGCTCTCCACCATCTGGCGGAAGTCCAGCTTCACCACTCCGTCCTTGCCAGCACGCTTGCCGTCGGCTTTGCCGCTGAGCCCCACGAACTGTGGTATCTGCCCAGCATCGGTGGCAGACGTAAGCACACGCTTCCTGATGCACGGCAACTGGCTTATCACGGTCGACATCTCGTCCTCGAAGCCCAACTCCAGACACTTGTCGAACTCGTCTATCACCAGCGTACGGACCGTCGCCGCATCGAAATTGTGCTTGTGCAAATGGTCGTTCATGCGTCCAGGAGTGCCGATAATGATCTGCGGTCGGTTGCCCGTCATGACGCGGTGCTCATCCATGGCAGGACGGCCCCCATAGCAACTCATGGCACGCAACGGCGTGCCCATGCTCTTGAACACGGTCTCTATCTGCAACGCCAGCTCGCGCGACGGCACCAGCACGACAGCCTGCACGTCATCGCTCGCAGCATCGAGTGCATCGACAAGCGGCAACAGAAATGCCAGCGTCTTGCCCGTACCCGTTGGCGACAGCAGCACCAGGTCTTTGTCAATCTTGAAGGCATCGACCGATGCACGCTGCATGGCATTCAACTCACTGATGCCAAGTTTGGAAAGTATCTTGTCTGTATCCATACGTCCTTACTCATATATAGTCCTTAAATATATATAGTCAAAACAACGACTTCACCGCAAACCACACTATGGGCACAAGCAGTGCCGGAAGCATGTTGAGCGTCTTGCAATCCTTGAGTTTCAACAACGACAAGCCCGACGCCACAATCATGAGACCACCCACAATGAGCAGTTCTGCCATGAGTGCGTCGCTGACGGCATCGGCCGATATCGACGCCACGAGATAGAATGCGCCCTGCCAGCAGAACAGCACAGCAGCAGCGGCAATGACGCCAATGCCGTAAGTTGAGGCGAACACTGCCGACGACACAAGGTCGAGCGTGGCATTGGTGAAGAGAAAGGTGTTGTCGCCGTTGAGCGCACTGATCACAGGACCGAGCATCGACAGCGGACCGATGCAATATAGCAGGATTGCCAGCGAAAGTCCTTGTGCCAAATTGTTCTTGCTCCTGCCATCGCCACCGGACTTGTTGTGGTTGAAGCGGTCGACGAGACAATGAAAGCGTCCGTCAATGTCGAGAGCTGTGCCGACAACACCTCCCAAAGCTATTGAGACAATAAACAGCACCGGATATTCGCTCTTCGAGAAGTTGCTGACGGTGGCATTGAGTCCGATGGCGAGGCTCGCCAGTCCCAATCCCGTGTACAGCACATCCTTATATTTCTCCTTGATGCCACGGTTCAGCACCGCACCGGCTATTGAGCCTATGATGATTGTGCATGTGTTTACTATTGTCCCTATCATTGCAATGCCTTTATGGTTTTACGCGCGCAAAGGTAGCGCAAATCAGGCATAGGACAAAAGGCGACTGCCTCAATAGGCATTCTCGTCGCCCTTGATGGTGGTGACGACGGTCTTGTAGACGATGAACAGGTCGAGGCCGAAGCTCCAGTTCTCAATGTACCAGATGTCGTGCTTCACCCTACCTTCCATCTGTGACAGTTTGGTGGTCTCTCCACGGAAGCCGCTGATCTGGCTCCAGCCCGTTATACCGGGCTTCACCATGTGGCGCAACATGTATTGGTCTATGAGCTTCGAATACATCACCGTCTGTCGCTGCATATGCGGACGCGGACCGACGACGCTCATGTCTCCAATCAGGACGTTGATGAACTGCGGCAGCTCGTCAATGTTGGTGTGTCTCATGAACTTGCCCCACTTGGTTATGCGGGGGTCATCTTCCGTGGCCTGCAGCGTGTCCGACTGATTGTTGACCTTCATGCTGCGGAATTTCAGGCAGTAGAACGTCCGTCCGTTCAGTCCGTTACGTTTCTGTCGGAAGAACACCGGTCCCGGCATGGTCACCTTGGTTATTATCGCCACGACAATGAGAATTGGTATGAACAGTGTGCAGAGGAACAGCAGCGAGAAGACGATGTCAAACGTGCGCTTCGCCAAACGCCTCCACGGATTAGTGAGCGGACTGTCGCAGATGGTCAGCACAGGCACATTGCCAATGGTCGTAAAGAACAAGCGGTTATGGAAGTTGCTGCCCAACGACGGCAGGCTGTAGAACGTAATCATGTTCCTCACACAATAATGCATCAGTGGCTCGAACAACTCTTTCGTTTCCGACCCCGCCGAGCAGAACACCGCACTCACACTCGAATGCGACTTCATGAAATCCATAATCTTGTCCGTGCCGCCAAGGTACTGGCACCCGCCTTCGTCAAGACTGGAACTGCGTGTCTCGGCAAAATAGCCCGTCACCTTGTAGCCCCACTGCGGGTTTCGCGTCATCTCACGATACAGGAGCGAGAGGTTGTTATCCTCGCCAAGGAACACGACCTCACTGTAATTGCCTGGACGAAGACGGTGACGGCGTACAAGCCAGTACATCAACAAGCGGAATCCGCTACATACGACAAGGACAATCGCATACATCAGAGCTGTGGCACGCCACGACATGACGTGAACGTGGCAGACATAGAGCAACAAGGTGCAGACAAAGGCAGTAGTCAGTACGTTCTTCAGCACCAAGTAGAATATCGACCAACGCCTGGCACTGCGCTGGCTGAAGACCGTTCCGCCGCGGAACACCACAACCATATAGACAATGCCGACAATGGCAAGCGACGACTTTGCACCCGGCAGATTCCACATCTGTTCCGGGTCGCCTTGACTGAGCAGTACGATGAAATAGATGATGCAGCACAATGCCACATCAGCCGCCATCACCAATCCTGTTATCATCTGGTTATACGATTGGGATGCGAACATCACCCCTTCCCTGTCTTTCTCACTGTCCATGTTTATTCTGTTGTGCCTTCCTTTACACAGTCTGACAGCACACATATAGTAATCGCAGCGATTGCGAAATCTTGCATTCTGCGCCCTGAAAAAAAATTCAACTCTTGCCGTGCATCTGTTGCCACCCAGCCCGCGAGCCGTCACAGCAATTACAGTCCGAGGAGCTCCCGACAGTAGCATGCACGTGCAACACGTTTTGCAAAGGTATTTATTTCAGACGAATGTCAAGCTATACAGATACACATTTTATCCCGATTTGTAAGCCGTGTTAGGATTTTCGTCAGATAATCTGTATTTTTGCGCGGCTTTCCGCAGAAGGCCGTCCACGCACATTTATATATAGAGGTAGAAAGATGTATTTTTCAGATTTGGATTTGAACGATAGCGTCCTCGATGCGATTGATGCGATGCACTTCGAGGAGTGTACCCCAATACAGGAAAAGTCTATTCCGCCGATTCTCGAAGGCCGTGATGTCATAGGCGTTGCACAGACGGGAACCGGCAAGACGGCAGCCTATCTGCTGCCGGTGCTCAACCGTCTCGCCGAAGGTGACCTGCCCAAAGACTCGATAAACTGCGTCATAATGGCTCCCACACGCGAGCTGGCACAGCAGATAGACCAGCAGATGGAAGGCTTTTCATACTTCATCGACGCCAGCAGCCTCGCCATCTACGGCGGCAACGACGGCATCATGTTCGCGCAGCAGAAGCGAGGTCTGACCATGGGTGCCGACGTCGTCATTGCCACCCCCGGCCGCCTCATTTCCCATCTCAGCCTTGGATACGTCGACCTGTCGAAAGTGAGCTACTTCATACTCGACGAGGCTGACCGTATGCTCGACATGGGCTTCTACGACGACATCATGCAGATTGCATCTTTCCTCCCGAAGAACAGACAGACCATAATGTTCTCCGCCACCATGCCGCCCAAAATACAGCAGTTGGCAGAGTCCATTCTCCACGACCCCGTGGAGGTGAAGATTGCGGTTTCGAAACCTGCCGACAAGATCATTCAGAGTGCATACATCTGCTACGAGACACAGAAGTTGGGCATCATCCGCAGCCTGTTCCACGACATACAGCCCGAGCGCGTCATCATCTTCGCCTCGAAGAAGCTGAAGGTAAAGGAGATTACACGCGCCCTGAAGCGCATGAATCTGAATGTCGACGAGATGCATTCCGACCTCGACCAGGCGCAGCGCGACGACGTGATGCTGCGATTCAAAGCCCGGAAGGTGGACATACTGGTAGCGACAGACATACTCTCGCGCGGCATCGATGTCGACGGCATACGTGTTGTCATCAACTACGACGTACCCCGTGACCCTGAAGACTACGTCCACCGTGTAGGACGAACGGCACGTGCCAACAGCGAAGGACTCGCCATCACCTTCGTCAGCGAGACCGAGCAGGGCGATTTCCGCAAGATTGAGCAGTTCATCGAACGTGATGTTTACAAGATTCCGGTGCCCGACGAACTCGGACCGGCTCCAGAATACAACACGTCAAAGCGCAACACCGGTGGACATCGTGGTCAGGGACGACCCAAAGGTTCGCACGGCAAGCCACGGACACAACAGGGTGCTCCGCACAAAGGACGCAAAAGCTGACGCACTGCCGACAGCAGTACATGCTACGCGAGCGTTGGACATTTAGAGAAAACAGTCTGGATTTAGGTGCGCTCAAGCAATTCTTTCGATGCAAACACGAAAGATTTATTAACATATCACTGATAAGATTTTAACATTTAGCGAATCCGCGCGACTGATGCGAGCCGGGCGGATTTTCTCCGTTTTTCACCCCTCCAAAGGGCCAAAAACTTATCGAGTAAGGCCCACAAAACTTATCGCGATAAGTTTTGTGCTGATACGCGTACCTGCACTAACTTTATCGCGATAAATTTTTCTGCACTGCACGATGCCTTGAATCACCCCATTTCGCGCACTTTTCCGTCACTCTTTGCGTTCTCGCTCCACCATCTAGTCCTGATTTTGCCGACGATTAAATTTAACATTTCAGGGGTTGGTTTAGCAACCAAGAGCCTCTCCCCGACCCTTACCTAAATGGAAGGGAGAAACAAACACACAACACCAGTCCTTGCAGGACCTCAGGCTTCGCGGCGGAATTTCTTGGGAGAGACGCCGAGTTGCGACTTGACAAATTTGCCGAAGAACGAAAGACTGGAGAAACCCATCTCGTTCGAAATCTCCTTTATCGACTTGTCCGAGTACTTGAGTTGCCGCATGATGGCACGGATGGAGCTTTCGTGAATAAGTTCGAGCGCCGTACGGCCACACGAGGCCTTGATCACGGAGCTGAGGTACTTCGGCGACACGCACAACTCGTCGGCAAAGGCTGCTACGGAGCGCATCTTACCCTCGTGGCGTGCAAGCAGCTCTATGAAGCGGCGGAACAGCACGTCACCCTGCCCGAGACTCGCAGCCTCGGATTTGCCGCCGTCGGAACGGTCGATGATACTCAACAGCTCGTAGACGACGCCAAGTAGCAGCGTATTGACAATCTCCTTGTGATATACGTCATCACTACACTTGAGTTTTGCCTCGGCCAACTGATAATACAGCGACAGAATGTGCATGTCGTGTTCGGAGAGGTTCACCAACGGGTTGGCATAGATGTAGTAGAACGTCTTCCAGACATTGCGGTTGCTGAAGAGAGAGAGGTTGAAGTTGTAGGTCGACAGTCCGAGGACAAACACATTGAAGTCGTCGGTCAGTACGCGATAGTTCTTGAAGAGTGCATGGGGCATGCAGACAAGCATCTGTCCGGCTTCCAGACGATAAAGGCGGTCGTTGACATTGATTTCGCCCGCGCCACTCTGGCAGATGATGACAAGCAGTATATCCGTCTCAAAAATGCTGCTCTCCATAAGCGGCAACTTCTTGATGTCGTCCATTATGAAGATGTCACCCTCATAGTGGTCGAACCATCTCTCTTGCTTCAGGTCTTCGATGCTGTATTTTTTCATACTCTCCTCACGGTGTTTATATGCACAAAGATAGCATAAAGCGCAGAAAATATTGCACGTGCAGAGATTTTTTGCGAATATTGCACGGTTGTTGCCGCCACGGGCAGCACGGCAGAGGAGTGAACAGCAATGACGGGACAGGACCACACACAGGCGCCCAAGGTGCGCTATCCGGAGACGGGCGACAGCCTCATGGAGCAACTGGCAGATGCCGTGCACCTCGAGCCCGACTGGCGGTCGGTCTATCGCCGCTACGCCGACGTGCTGCTCCGGTTCCTGGACCAGCGCACGGCAGCCTCACCGCTCAACTTCAGCGGTCCCTTTGCCAAGATGGACCATCTGCTGAAGGAGGCGAAGGCACAGCAGCAGCTGTCGATGGCAGCCAACGCTGCACGCGTGCGCATCCGCCGACGTGGCAGCACACCCGACGACGAGTTGCGGAAGTCATGCCGTCACGACCTGAAAGCCCTGTGCCGCTTCATTGCACTTGTCGACGGTACGCCGATTCCCTCAAGTGTGGCAGCACTGTTACCGGCAGACGACGCCGTGCGATCTTCCGCACCGAGGCTGCTGACGGAGTGCATGCGGATGATTGTGAGCCGATGGGACGACGACCTCATCTACGGCACCATCGACGGCTATGGCGACAGCGGTGACAGCCGCGCGTGCTACAGCCACGGCAACCGCTACTACGACTACGACTGGACCTACATCCGACCAATGTTGCATGCCGGCATGCAGCTCAACCTTGTGCGCCCGCGACTGGGCGACGATGGCACCATCATGCCGGAGCTCATCATCGTGGAGCCCGACTATCTGGTTGACGTGACCTCGGTGGCACGGTGCTTCACGCACTACGCCGACTCACCGCTCGTCAACATAGTGCACCGACTGATGCCGGCAGCCGCCAGCGAGGCCATCGAGCTTGGAAATTTTGCCGGACAGCTGCTCGACGAGGAGCTGCATCGGCAGGACGAAGGACGCCCGTACCGCGACAGCGTGACCGACTTCTTCCGTCACGATGCGCTCAATCTGCTCACCACCGACATCGGCGCGACATTCCACACGGAGGCACAACAGCAGAAGCAGCACATCGAAGATGCTCTCAGCCGATGGTTGCCGCAGGAGGTCAGCAGCTTCGACCGCAAGGAGGGCATCACCGAGCCGTCGTTCATCTCCGAGACGCTTGGATTGCAAGGGCGCATGGACTTCATGCAGCTGGACTACAAGGTGCTCATCGAGCAGAAGTCGGGCAAGGGACGCTTCCCCTACGACGGCTTCGTACGTCCGCAGCAGACCGATGACCACTACGTGCAGCTGCTACTCTACATGCTGCTCGTCCGTTACGACCGCCGCGACCGCTACGATACCAACGGCGGAGAGTTGCACGCCTTTCTGCTCTACTCCAAGTACAGCCAAAGCCTGCTGGCGCTCGGCATGGCTCCCGAGAAGATATTCCAGGCCATCAAGGTGCGCAACGGCATTGCATGGTCGGAGATGCGGCTGACTGCCGACGGAGCATGGCACATCCTCGACAGGCTGACACCCGAAATCCTTAACGAGAAAGGCGTGGACGGCAAGTTGTGGAAGTACTTCCAGCGACCGCAGATTGCCGCAGTGCTCGACACAGTGCACCATGCGTCGGAGCTGGAGAGAGCCTACTTCTTCCGCTTCCTGACCTTCATCAGCAACGAACACGTGCTGGCGAAGTTGGGCAACAAAACCAAGGAGAACTCGGGCTTCGCCGCGACATGGCAGAACAGTGCCGACGAGAAGCGCCACGCCGGCAACATCTACGACCGTCTGACGCTGGTCAGTCCCGACGACAACACCGCAGGACGCATCACCGAGGTGAAGCTGCGCTTCAGCGACAACACCGACAACGACCTCTGCAACTTCCGCACGGGAGACATCGTAATCCTCTACCCTTACCACGACGGTGAGGAGCCCGACGCGCGACGCACTATGGTGGTGCGCTGTTCCATCAAGGACATCACCGCCGACGGACACATCATTCTGACGCTGCGTGCTCCGCAGTCGGACGCACGCATCTTCACCCGTCATGCCGACGGCAGGCTGTGGGCAATCGAGCACGATTTCATGGAGTCTTCGTTCACACCGCTCTATCGCGGCATGCTGGCATTCCTGCAGGCTCCTCAGGAGCGGCGCGACCTATTGTTGCTGCAGCGCGAACCCGCTATCGACAGCAGCCTGACACTCCGAGGTCACTACGGCAGCTTCGACACGCTGTCGCTGCGCGTGAAGCAGGCACGCGACTTCTTCCTCATCATCGGACCTCCAGGCACCGGCAAGACATCCTATGGCATGCTGAACACACTACTGGAGGAATTGGCAGAAGAGGACACGTCGGTTCTGCTGATGTCCTACACCAACCGGGCTGTCGACGAGATCTGCAGCAAGCTGACGGAGACGGGTATCGACTTTGTCCGCATAGGCAGTGAGCTGACGTGCGCAGCGGAGTACCGCAAGTATCTCATCAGCGCCTTGACCGACAGCGTCGCCAACGTGACGGAGCTGAGGCAGAAGATTGTCGGCACACGCGTCTTCGTGGGCACGACAACGGCCATCAACTCACATCTCAACCTGTTCCTTCTGAAAAGCTTCAGTCTCGCCATTATCGACGAGGCATCGCAGATTCTGGAGCCGCACCTCACGGGGATACTCAGCGCGTGCCACGACGGACAGCCGGCAATAGCGAAGTTCGTGATGATTGGCGACCACAAGCAGCTGCCTGCCGTGGTCCAACAGACGCAGGAGGTGTCGCGCGTCAACGACGCTCTGCTCAACGCCATCGGCCTTACCGACTGCCGTCTGTCGTTGTTCGAGCGGCTGTTGCGGCGTTATCACGACCGCGACGAGGTGGTGTATGCGCTAACGTGTCAGGGCCGCATGCACCCCGATGTTGCCGCCTTTGCCGGCACAGCGTTCTACAACCGCCACCTGCATCCCGTGCCACTGCCTCACCAGCTGAAGAGTCTTGACAGTGCCGCCACTACCGGCGACACGCTGACCGACATGCTGCAGACTCACCGTCTGCTGTTCCTCGACGTGCCCGCCCCGACACTCACTGACACGTCGGACAAGGTGAATACCGCCGAGGCTGACATCATTGCCGACGTCATGATGCGTATATACAATATGGAGAAGGCAGACTTCCTGCCGGAGGAGACCGTCGGCATCATCGTGCCCTACCGCAACCAGATTGCCGCCGTGCGCAAAGCGATAGACCGTCATGGTTGCGACCAGCTGCACGACATCACTATCGACACCGTGGAGCGCTTCCAGGGCAGTCAGCGCAAATGGATAATCTATGGATTCACGATTCGGAAATACTGTCAGCTGAACTTCCTGACCGACAATGTGTTTATTGACGTCGACGGGACCTTGGTCGACCGCAAGCTGAATGTTGCACTCACGCGTGCCAAGGAGCACCTCATCCTGACGGGCAACGCGTCCCTACTCCGTGCCGACCGTCTCTTCGGACGGCTCATCACCTTCGTCAAACGTCGGGGCGGATTTCTTCCCTCTGCCACTTGAGCTCCTCGCCGTGGCTGTCGTAGGCTTTGCGTTTGCCCATAGGTGGCGCCAGCAGATCTATGCGCACCACCGCCGTACTCTTCAGACTGCGATCAATGCTCGCCTGGAAAGCATCCATGTGTTGCGGAAGGAAACGTTCGCAGATGGCACGCAGGGCGCGTACCTTCTCCTCGTCATCGGTCACCACCACGGCTCTGCCGAAGGCTATCGCCGACTCAAACAGCAGCGTGAACGAGCCGTTCTTGGTGTCGACGGCTGGCTCGCTGCGCGTCACCGCCGAGAGGCACACCTGCGGATGCGCTGCAATGGCATCAAGCTTGTCACCTTTCAGGGCGCAGTGGAAGTACCATGTGTTGTCGTCGGTCGAGGCGAGCGACAGCGGCACACCGTACGCCACGCCGTCATCGCGTGTAAGGCTCACCGTGATGTAGGGAGCACGACGCATGACGCCAAGAGCCCACTCCGACGACATCTCGCGACTCGCCTTTCTCAGACGATGGCTGCTGAACGGACTGGCATCTTGTTCCATCATGATGACAACAATAAAAAAAGTGTGTGTGGGTGATTTGAGCCACTACCGAGACTCGAACTCGGGACCTACGCGTTACGAATGCGTTGCTCTACCAACTGAGCCATAGTGGCAAGGCACAAAAAAATTGTGCACCCTCAACGTCTACGGTCACGATTACCGGCACGCAGCGTTCGGGCGCACAAAAGTAGTGCTTTTATTCAAACATGCTCTTGAACTTGCTGAAAATTTTTTCCTTGACGCTCGGCGAAGGAGTGAAATTCGCTGAATCCTGCATGCTTTCGAGAGCCTTCTTCTCGTCGCGGCTCAAGGTCTCCGGTATGTAGACGCTGACGTTCACCAGCAGGTCGCCGCGGCCGTAGCCGTTGACGTCGGGCAATCCCTTGCCCCGCAGGCGCAGTACCTTGCCAGGCTGCGTGCCCGCATCAATCTTCACCTTCACCTTGCCGTCGAGTGTCGGAATCTCCACCGCACCGCCCAAAGCTGCTGTCGGCACACTCAGGAGCAGGTTGTAGACCAAGTCGTTCTCGTCGCGTATCAGCTCCTTGTCCGGCTCTTCCTGTATGACAATCAGCAGGTCACCTGGCACGCCGTTGTGCTTTCCGGCATTTCCCTTGCCGCTCATCGAGAGCTGCATGCCTTCTGCCACGCCGGCAGGAATTTTCACGTTCACGACCTCTTCGCCGTAGACTATACCCTCGCCGCCACACGCCCGGCACTTGTTCTTTATCACGTGACCTTCACCGCCACACGTCGGACACGTTGTCTGTGTCTGCATATTTCCCAGTATGGTGCGCTGCGTGCGGATCACGGTGCCGCGTCCCTTACACGTCGGACACGTCTCCACGCCGCCGCTGTTGCCGCCTTCGGCACCCGAACCGCCACATTCGGTACACGTCACATACTTCTTCAGTTTGAACTTCTTCTCCACGCCCGTTGCCACCTCGTGCAGGTCCAGCTTCACCTTCACGCGCAGGTCGGAGCCGCGATAGCGCCTTGTCGATGCCGACCCTCCGCCAAAGCCGCCTCCGAAACCGCCGAAGCCTCCAAAGCCACCTGCCGAATGTCCGCCGAAGATGTCGCCGAACATCGAGAAGATGTCGTCCATCGACATTCCGCCGCCGTCACCGCCAAAGCCGCCGAAGCCTCCGGCACCGTTGCCGTCGACACCAGCCTTGCCAAACTGGTCGTAGCGTTGTCTCTTCTCGGGGTCGCTCAGCACGCTGTATGCCTCCGCCGCCTCCTTGAACATCTCCTCAGCCTCCTTCTTCTCGGCATCCGACTTGTTAACCTGACGGTCGGGATGGTACTGTATCGCCTTCTTGCGGTACGCCTTCTTTATGTCGTCCGCCGAAGCGCTCTTGTCGACGCCAAGCACTTCATAGTAATCTCTATCTGCCATGATGTTACTCTTCCTTTCCGTGTCTTTTTTATCACTTACCCACAACGACCTTGGCGTGGCGTATCACCTTCTCGTTCAGAGTGTATCCTGTCTGCACGCAGTCCAGGACCTTGCCCTTCAGCTCCTCCTTCGGCGCGTCAATCATCGCCACAGCCTCGTGATAGTCCGTGTCGAGCGGCTTCTCCTTTGTGTCGATAGCCTTCACGCCGTTCTGTCCGAGAATCTGCATGAACTTGTTGTAGACAATCCCCACGCCTTCCTTCAGAGCCTCCACATCGGTGGTCTTCGCCATGCTCTGCAGTGCACGTTCCAGGTCGTCGATGACGGGCAGTATTGCCTTTATGGTCTTCTCGCCACCATTGAGAACCAGCTCCGCCTTCTCCTTGAGGGTACGCTTGCGGTAGTTGTCAAACTCAGCCGACAACCGCAGGTACTTGTCCTTCATGTCGGCAAGCTGAGCGTTCATCTCCTCGATTTGTGCCTTCAGCTTGTCGGTGTCATCACCTTCTTCTGCCTCAGTCGCTTCAGCCTCAGCCTCCGCATTGGTATTCGTGGTGTTCTCCTCTGCTGCCACCTCTGCAGCCTGTTCCTGCTGCTCTTCCGTCTTGACGGAAGTCTCGTTGCTGTCTGTGCTCATATCTTCATTCCTTTTCTTTTATTTCAGTTATATTTTCTGTCCGTAACGCCTATACATATATATATATACTGTGTGTGTGGCGTTATGGTCAACCTGTCAGATAACAAAAAGCGTGCCTTTGCAATTATGGCACGGTCCGAAGCACGGAGAGGTGACAAAACGTCACCGCGCCTTAATCACCCCGACATCCAACACCGCAGCCGTCCTGCTCAGATTGCATGGAGAGGTTCATACGTATTGATTGGAGGGGTTCATCATACGTTGACATGTTGATAAACATCGGTGACAGTGCCTATATTCGTGTTGACCGAAACATATATAACTTTGAACCAAAACATATATACCTTTGAACCGAAACATCTATACCTTTGAACCGAAACAGAGCATGAATCACACACGAACATCAAAAAAACCTATTAATAGCAATAAACAAAATGAACTACATCACTCTTAACAATGGCGTGAAGATGCCGCAGATGGGCTACGGCGTCTACCAAGTGACTCCCGAAGAATGCGAACGCTGCGTGCTCGATGCCATCAGCGTGGGCTATCGTCTGATAGATACTGCCCAGTCCTATCACAACGAACAGTGTGTGGGTGAGGCCATACAGAAATGCGG
>CAVHJI010000005.1:0-34972 GCA_963636255.1 Bacteroidaceae bacterium
AGCTGGGACGGCTCATGGCGAGCAACAATATGGAGTTGGTCTACGGTGGCGGCTCGGTAGGACTGATGGGTGCAGTGGCAGATGCCGTCAAAGACAATGGTGGTAAAGCCATCGGTGTAATACCGCATTTCATGGTTGAGCGGGAATGGCTGCGCGGTGGACTTGACCGCGTCATCGAGACCGGCACCATGAGTGAGCGCAAGCGCATTATGGCAGACCTCGGCGATGCTGCTGTGGCACTGCCGGGCGGTCCGGGCACCTTCGACGAGCTGATGGAGATTATCGCCTTGAAGAAGTTAGGGCTCTACCGCAAGCCAATAGCTGTGCTCAACACCCGTGGCTACTACGACCCGCTGGTGGAACTCCTTAGGCGCAGCATGGAGGAACACTTCATGAGCGAGCGCTACCGTTCACGGCTGATAAGCGTGGCATCAACCCCCGCCGAGGTCATGGACATGATACTCAACGAACCTCCATACGACGAATCTGTAGATGAATATGTCGTGATATGATGCACTTGACGACACTTGCCATGCTGACCGTGCGGGGCATACCACTGCCCCAACCCGTCATAGAGAGCAACACCATCATACTGCTGATGCTGTGTTGCTGCTTCTTCAGCATGGTGGCGTTCACCAAGTGCCGTGCCATGCTGGCAGAAGAGATCAAGACCTTCTTCCTGCAACACGGACGAACACGCAACTCGCTGTTCAACCTGTCAACGGTGACAAACCGCCGGCTGCGGGCATTACTCATTCCGGAGGCATGCATATTGGCGTCGGTGTTCGCCTATTTCATGCTCCACGCCATCCATCCCGAGCAGACGCCCGACCGCCCGTTCCTGCTCTGGATGCTATTGTGTAGCGTGTGCTGCCTGCTGTTTATCTACGTCAAGAGAGCGATGTACGCCATCATTGGCTGGATGTTCATCGACCGCGACAGAGTGCGTGCATGGATGCAGGCCTACAACATCGTGCTCCGCATCACATCCTTCCTCTTGCCGCCCGTGACCCTGATTGTAGCCTTCCTTGACCCCAGATTCACCGTCATGGTTCACATCGGTCTGCTTCTGGTTGTCCTGTCCAAGTTGCTTATATTATTCAAGTGGATAAAGCTTTTTTGTGACAAACCTTATGGCTATTTCCCGATATCTGTGTACTTTTGTGCCCTGGAAATTATACCCCTTTTCTATATGGTCGTTGGTATAATGAAGTTGAATGAGTTTGTGGTATTTAATTTTTAAGACAGCGTGGAAATAAAGAGAATATTAGTTTCACAGCCCAAGCCGGCTACCGAGAAATCTCCTTACTACGACATCGCAAAGAAATACAGCGTAGACATCGTGTTCAAGCCGTTCATCAAGGTCGAAAGGCTATCTGCCAAAGAGTTCAGGCAGCAGAAGATATCCATCCTTGACCATACAGCCATAATCTTTACTTCAAGACACGGCATAGACCACTTCTTCCATTTGTGCGAGGAGTTGCGTGTCGCCATTCCGGAGACGATGAAGTACTTCTGCATCACGGAGACCGTGGCGTTGTACATTCAGAAGTACGTGCAGTATCGCAAACGCAAGATCTTCTTCGGTAGCACGGGCAAGTTTGACGACCTCATGCCGCAGATAATCCGCCACAAGACAGAGAAATACTTCGTTCCTATGTCCGACGTCCACAACGACGACATAAAGAACCTGCTCGACAAAAACGGCATCAGCCACACTGAAGGCGTGATGTACCGCACCGTCAGCACCGAATTCACTCCCGAAGAAATCCATTCCTACGACGTGCTGATGTTCTTCAGCCCGGCAGGAGTGACATCTCTGCTCAAGAACGACCCCGACTTCAATCAGGGCGACATAAAGATTGGCACCTTAGGCTCCGTCACAGCACAGGCAGTGAAGGATGCAGGTCTGCGTCTTGACTTCTCCGCCCCCAACCCCAAGGCTCCTTCGATGACAGCCGCCTTGGAACTGTTCCTGAAGGAGCAGACGGAAGCAGCCGGCACGGAGGGCTGACACCTATGCCCCACACGCTGTCGAAAGCCGAGCGGCTGAACCAAAAGAAGGTAATAGGGAGAATGTTCAGGAGCGGTTCCCGCTCGTTTACGGTCTTCCCACTGCGCGTCGTGTATATGGACGCCACAGACGACCTTCAGGTGCCGGTGGCTGTGATGACAAGCGTGTCAAAGCGTTACTTCAAGCACGCCGTCAAGAGAAACCGTGTGAAGAGACAGATTCGCGAGGCATACAGGCTCAACAAAGACAGGCTTGTGGAGTTTGCCACCGCAAACGGCAAGAAGATAGCCATTGACTTTATCTATCTGTCCGACCGTCTGTTCGACACATCGTTCATCACGAAGAAGGTCTGCATAGCCCTCTCAATCATTGAGGAGAAGCTGCACGCCACAATGCAGGAGCGTTGACAATGGAATTTGTCAAGAACGCCTTGTCGCAACTGTTGCTGCTGCCCATCTACTTCTACCAGCGGTTCATTTCGCCCATGCTTGGACCGTCGTGCCGGTTCACGCCTACATGCTCACAGTATGCCGTCGAAGCAATAAAGAAGCACGGACCCTTCAAGGGTCTGTATCTTGCCGTGCGGCGCATACTCCGCTGTCACCCTTGGGGCGGATCCGGATATGACCCCGTGCCATGAACATCGTCGACATACACTCCCACACGCTGCATGCCGATGCCATCGTCAACTGCTATCCCGACAGCTTCTGTCCACAATCGGGCTACTGCTACTCCGTCGGCATTCACCCTTGGCACGTACAAACAGCAGATGTAGACGCACAGGAAGTATTGCTGCGCACCGCAGCGGCAGACCCGCAAGTGGTTGCCATCGGCGAAGCCGGACTTGACAAGCTAGCGGGCGGCTTCGCAGACAAGCAGGAGAGTGTCTTCAGATTCCATTGCCTGCTGGCAGAAGAGGTGCAGAAGCCACTCATCGTGCATCTTGTCAAAGCCGTCGACGAACTTCTGCACATACGCTCAGCCGTCAAGCCCACAGTCCCCTGGATTATCCACGGCTTCCGTGGCGATCCACGACTGGCAGAAGAGCTGTTGCGCCACGGGATGTATTTATCCTTCGGCAATAGGTGCAATGCCGCAACCGTTCGCACCGTGCCCCGCAATCGCCTGTTTCTCGAGACCGACAACAGCGGAGCAGACATTCATTCTATATATAAAGGAGTGGCAGACGTCACGGGCATTCCCGAAGAAGAGTTGCGTGACAGTCTGCACCGAAACATCCGCATCGTCTTCTTCAAGGGCAATGACGCCCTTTAAAATTCGTTACCTTTGCACGAATCTCTGAACTTGAACATTCACAATGAATACTCCGAATCAAAACATCACACAAACACAAAAGCCGACGGGCATCGTCGCCAACAGTCTGCCTGCCGCCTGCCGTCCCGAAGTACTGGCTGTGCTGAACAACACCTTTGGCTACGAAGGCTTCCGCAACCTGGAGATATACGAAGACCTCAACAGTGGCAAGAACACAATTCCTGTTTCGCAAGGTCTGATTGCCGAAAAGGTTATCGAGGAAGCCGAACGTGCGGCACGTGGAGAGAACGCCACGAACATCCTGCTGACTGCACCCACGGGAGCTGGCAAATCGTTGCTGTTCCAGCTGCCGGCTATATTCCTCGGACAGGAATACGGAATGCTCACAATCGTGGTCTCGCCGCTGAAGGCGCTGATTGAAGACCAGGTGGACAGCCTCAACACGATAGGCTACACAAAGGCTGTCTTCGCCTCGTCGGACCTGTCGCCCGAGCAGAAGGCAGACGTGTACCAGCGTGTCAAGGACGGTCGTGCCGACATTCTCTATCTGTCGCCTGAGCTGCTGTTGAGCTACGACATACGCCATTTCGCCGGCGACCGCCACGTTGGTCTTGTAGTTATCGACGAAGCCCACACCGTTACCACATGGGGCAAGGAGTTTCGCGTTGACTACTGGTTTTTAGGACGTTACCTCACGGGGCTGCATCAGGAGTTGGGCTATGGCTTTCCGGTGTTTGCGCTGACAGCCACGGCAGTGTGGAACCCTGCAGGATGGAACGACATGGTGTTCTCCACCGTCCGTTCGCTGCGCATGGAGCCGGCAGAGGTCTATGTAGGCACCGTGCGCCGCAAGAACATCGGCTTCGACATACGCCAGCTGGAGCTGAAGGAAGGCGAGACATACGAGAACAGGAAGCAGCAGGCTATCTTCAGCCGCGTCGACGGCTACCTGAAAGGACACAAGACGCTACTGTACTATCCTTTCGCCGGAGGCATGGACCAGCGCGTCAGATCGTGGGTGGCGGTGCAGAACTGGCATCTGGTCGATACATACTACGGCAAGAAGGATAAGGAGCAGAAGGCTACCATCGTGGAAGCGTTCCGCCAAGGCGAGAAGAAGATGATTGTTGCCACCAAAGCCTTCGGCATGGGCGTTGACATTCCCGACATCGACCGTGTGTATCACGTCGCACCGCCGAGCACGTTCGTCGACTACATTCAGGAAATAGGACGCTCGGGCCGCGACGCTTCCATCGCCAGCGTTGCCGCTACCGACTACCACGAGCGCGACTTCTACTACATGACACGCCTGCACCAGCTCGGCGACATTTCGCAGACACAACTCGCAGTGATTCTGCACAAGCTAATCGAAGTCCACGACATGCAGGGCGGGCGTAATCAGATGCCCGTGTCGCTGTCCGACTTTGAGTTTGCCGTCAAGATACCGCGGGCGCGCAGCAAGACCGACTATGAGGCGGAGCTTGGACAAATCACCAAGACCGCCCTGCTATGGATTGAGGAAGACCTAGAGCAGCGTTTCGGCCGCAAGATCATCGAGGTGATGCCACTTAACCTCATGTCAGAAGGACTCTTGCAGGACAAGACCGGCGACGCCTTCGCACAACGGTTTGCCCGCTACCTGACGCCCGTAGAGGGCGTGCCCAGTATCTACCGCACGCGGCTCGACAGCATGTGGGAAGAGTGCTTCCCCGACATGGGATACGTGGAGTTCAAGCAACACCTCAGCAACGGCACGCTGGCAGAAGGCATGCGTCCTGTGCTTGTTGGCAAGCACGAAGTGTTGCTAAAGACCGCCTCCTCGGAGCTGAAGCAGCGGCTCGATGCCTTGTTCTCGAGCCTGAAGCGCATGATGAGCCTGAAGCTGTTCACCGCCAAAGGACGCTTCGACGAGTCGGAGCTGCTGGCCATCTTCGAAGAACACAAGCTCGACGTGCGTTCGGCAAAGCACTTCCTGCGCTCGCTGCTCGAGTCGCGCACCGAGGAAGGACGCAGCGTCAGCTACATCAGCAGCGTGAAGAAGCGGACCAGCAACGAACTGTCGTTCACCGTGACGCGAGGCTTCGACCTGCTCCTCTCGCGCTATCAGAAGCTGTTCCAGCAGAAGATTACAGGCTCTGCGGGCGACCGTCTGACGTTCTACTGCACGCCTTTCTCCGACCTCAACACGCTCCTCAACCTGCTCTCCATGCTCGGCGGACTGTCGTTCACCGTCGAGGGGAGCGGTTCACCGGCAGTGATGGTGACGTTCCGCGAGCCGGACACACTGAGGCAAGTCGACAGCGAGGGCTACAGCAACCGCATTCTCGACATCAACGAGCAGATCTTCGACGAGCAGATTGAGCTGTTCCAGATGTTCTTCGGCACAAGCACCCTCAGCGACGACGACCGGTGGGACTTCATCGAGGACTACTTCACCGGCAGCAGTGTCGGTGAGCTCAGAGCCAAATACAGCCCCAAGACAGAAGAAGATTAACGAGACAAGGAAAGGAGAGAGAACCGTATGATCAGAAACGTCACGAGCCAGGACATCGATGCCATTACCGACATCTACAACTGGTACATCACTAACAGTACAGCCACCTTCGAGATCGACCCCATCAGTCGCCAGGAGATGGCAGAGCGCGTTGCTGGCTTCACCTCGGAGGGAATGCCCTACATGGTGTTCGAGTCGGACGGCATGGTTTGGGGCTACTGTTATGCCCACCGCTGGAAGCAGCGTGCCGCCTACCGCCACACGCTGGAGACAACGGTCTATCTGCACCACGAACATCTGCACAAAGGCATCGGCAGACAGCTCATGGAGAAGCTGATTGCCGACTGCCGCGCTACCGGCTACAAGGCTCTGATAGCCTGCATCACCGAAGGCAACGAGGCGAGCTGCGCTCTGCATCGCGCCCTGGGCTTCCAGCAGGTGTCACACTTCAAGGACGTGGGGCGGAAGTTCGACAAGTGGCTTGGCATCAGCGACTTCGAGCTGCTGCTGGACTGAACAAAAAAAACAATATGCCCGCACGTCTTTCCCATTCCCTCTGACGCGCGGGCATATTCCTTATAAATATATATGTGTGTACTTCGGGGCACGCCGCCCCGACGGTGTCGTTCTCACACGAGGTGTGCAATGTTCTCCTCGCGTGTGCCGGGCAGCAAGTCCACAACCGGAATCTCCACCATGGTGTAGCATCCGGGCTGCAGTCGCATGGAGGCGCGAGCGACGTTTACGAGCACCTGTCCGGTCATGGCGGGGTTGTTGATGCTCATGTTGAACTCCAGTCGCTGGTTCTGCGTCTTGCCGCTGACGCCCTTGCGCACGAGGTTCACGCCGTGTCCCATGTCGCGAACGGCATCGACCGACGGCACGGCAAAGACGTGTGTCTCGTCGCTTGAGAAGTATGGGTCTGCGTTTATGTCGCGTGTCACGTCCTCAAGGTTTGCTCCGTCCTCGAGCTCCACGTAGACCATGCGGCGGTGTATGCCTTCGCCGAGAGGAATGGTCATCGACAGTGCATCCTTCACGCCCTTCTTCGAGCGGACGCAGACAGAGTGTCCCATCGACATTCCCGGACCGAAATTGGTGTACGACAGTCCCTTTGGTGCGAGGCTCTGCATCAGCGTGCGTACCACCGAGTCCGACCCCGGGTCCCAGCCTGCGGCAATCACCGACACGGCATTGTGCTCGCGGCAGATGGGCATCATCGTCTCGCGATACTGGCAAATCAGTCCGTGGATGTCGAAGCTGTCAACGGTGTTTATTCCCAGCGGAACAATCTTCCGTGCATATTCCTCACAGCTGCGTGTGGGCGTGGCGAGTATGGCGACATCCACGTCGTCCAGCTCGGTGATGTCCTTCACCACCTTATATGCCTCCAACTCTGCCGGCTTTCCCTCTGCTCCCTGACGGCGCACGATGCCTGCAATCTCAAAGTCTGCCGACGCCTCCAGTGCCTGCACTGCATAGCGTCCGATGTTGCCATAGCCAACTACGGCGGCTCTAATCTTCTTCATAATCTCTCCAATGTGTGTGTATTTGTTATTGTTCAGTTTTTCGGGTCTGCAAATATAGTCGACTTCGCCGACAAACAAAGGGCATGCAACGAGTCCAAAAGAAAAATAATTGGAACCCAACACGCAACACGTAACACGCATAACACGCAAGAGCTTCACCCCAACCTTCCCCTAAGGGGAAGGGAGAATGCAACATCCAACACCATATAGGTTCCGTTTGAGTTCCGCGGATAAATCTAACGCAACGCGTGACACATAATCCGTTCAGCGTGTGCGCTTGATGTCATCGGCGAGCTGGGCGATGACTTGGGGGTAATGGCGGTATTCGAGGTCGTGGACTCGTTGCGCCAGTGTGTGGGGTGTGTCGTCGGGGAGGACTGGACAGCGGTATTGAGCAATGATCAGGCCTTCGTCGAGGCGGTCGTTGATGTAGTGGATGGTGATGCCGCTCTCCGTCTCGCCGCCAGCAATCACGGCTTCGTGCACGCGGTCGCCATACATGCCTTTGCCTCCGTACTTGGGTAGCAGTGACGGGTGGATGTTGATGATGCGGTGGTTCCACTCATGGATGAGTGCGTCGGGAATCTTGGCAAGGAAGCCTGCCAACACAATCAGTCCGATGTTCTGCTGGCACATGAAGGAGGCTATGGCCTGTCCGTCGCGCCAGAAGTGCTTGGAGAAGTAGACGCAGGGAATGTCGAGGGTCCTGGCACGCTCGATGACGTAGGCGTTGCGGACGTTTGTCACTATGAGGCTGACGCTGACCATGGTGCTCTGACGGAAGCTGTTGATGATGTTCTCGGCATTGGTGCCGTTGCCTGAGGCGAGTATTGCGATGTTCATATTCCTTTTGCGTGACCGTTTTTGAGCCGTCTGCTTCTGCACAACTCCGTGCCTTGTGTGCAAAAAACGGCATTTATTCAATCAAATATTTGTGGGGATTGATAAAAGTCTTTTCCTTTGCACCGCAAAATTAAGCAAATCTTAAGGTAAAAGTAAACAATCAACGGTTTTTGCCTTGCGGAATGCGGAATTTTGCTGTAGCAGCGGCTACAGGATAACAAATATAAACAATAACAAATCTAAAAACAGAAATTATGGCAGAAGATATTGCATCAAAGGTAAAGGCAATAATTGTCGACAAGTTAGGTGTGGAGGAGTCTGAAGTTAAGCCGGAGGCAAGCTTTACAAACGATTTGGGCGCAGATTCGCTTGATACAGTGGAGCTTATCATGGAGTTTGAGAAGGAATTCGGACTCACAATTCCTGACGACCAGGCAGAGAAGATTTCGACAGTCGGTGACGCCATTGCCTACATTGAGGCAAACCAGAAATAAAGATTCCACACACACATACAGTTGTCAAGTATGGAATTAAAAAGAGTTGTCGTTACAGGACTCGGAGCCATCACACCCCTGGGAAATACCGTCCAGGATTTCTGGGACAACATCCAGAAGGGCGTGAGCGGCTGCGGCAAAATAACTCACTTTGACACCTCTCTTTTCAAGACCCACATTGCTTGCGAAGTAAAGAACTTCAACGCTACGGATTATCTGGATCGTAAGGAGGTCCGCAAGATGGACCCTTACACCCAGTATGCCGTGGTGGCTGCTAAGCAGGCAATAGAAGACTCGGGTCTTGACCTCCAGACGGAAGACTTGAACAGAATCGGTGTCGTGTTCGGCTCGGGTATAGGCGGAATACAGACATTCGAGGAAGAGGAGGGCTACTACCACCAGCATCTGGACCAGGGCCCGAAGTTCAGCCCATTCTTCATCCCCAAGATGATTTCGGACATTGCGGCAGGACAGATCTCCATCATGTATGGATTTCACGGTCCCAACTATTCGACCGCGTCGGCTTGTGCTACATCGACCACGGCTGTGGCTGATGCCTTCAATCTGATAAGGCTGGGTAAGGCAAATGTCATTGTGTCCGGTGGTGCTGAGGCTGCAATCTCGGCAGGTGGACTGGGCGGATTCAACGCTATGCACGCCCTGTCGACACGCAACGACAGTCCTGAGACAGCATCAAGACCGTTCAGCGGAAGTCGTGACGGCTTCGTGATGGGCGAGGGCGCAGGCTGCCTGATACTGGAGGAACTGGAACACGCCAAAGCCCGTGGAGCGAAGATCTATGCGGAGATTATCGGCGAAGGCATGTCTGCCGACGCTTATCATCTGACGGCATCGCATCCCGAAGGTCTGGGAGCCAAGCTCGTGATGCAGAACGCTCTGGAGGATGCAGGACTGCGTCCAGAGGATGTGGACTACATCAACGTGCACGGCACATCTACACCCGTGGGTGACATATCTGAAACGAAGGCGATACAAGCCGTCTTCGGCGAACATGCCTACAAGCTCAACATCAGTTCGACTAAGTCGATGACAGGACACATGCTTGGCGCTGCAGGTGCAGCCGAAGCCATTGTCTGCATCCTGTCGGTGAGAGATGACATTGTGCCTCCGACCATCAATCACGAGGAAGATGACAAGGACGAGAACATCGACTACAACCTGAACTTCACCTTCAACAAGGCGCAGAAGCGTACGGTCAATGTGGCTCTGTCGAACACATTCGGTTTCGGTGGTCACAATGCGTGCCTCCTGATAAAGAAGTACTCTGAGTAAAAAGGGTGTTTGAGGATATCATATACAGGATAGGATTGCCGTTCCGCAAGGACAGGCAGTCCTATCTTGTTTTCTACCGTATGCTCGGCTTCATGCCGCACGACCTGAAGTACTATCGCGTGGCACTGTTGCACAAGTCAAACTCGCTGCACAAGCAGAAGGGAAGACCGGTCAACAACGAACGCCTGGAGTATTTGGGCGATGCCGTGCTCGAAGCTGTGGTCAGCGACATCCTGTTCGACCGCTACAGCGAGAAAGGTGAGGGGTTCCTGACGAACACACGGTCGAAGATTGTGCAGAGGGAGACGCTCAACGACCTGGCAGTGCGCATGGGACTGGATAAGATGACGAGCTTCACCCAGCACAGCACGACGCACAACAACAACATGTTCGGCAATGCTTTCGAGGCATTGATAGGAGCCATCTATCTGGACAGAGGCTACGGGCACTGCCTGAGGTTTATCAGAGACAGAATCATGCGCGACTACATCGACATAGAGAAGATGGCACGGTTGGAGCAGAACCACAAGTCGAGACTGCTGGAGTGGTGCCAACGCCGCAAATACGTGATGACGTTCAACCTCGTGGACCAGTCGGTCGATGCAGGCAACAGTCCCACATTTCACTCCGAAGCCATCATAGAGGGACTTGTCGCGGGTGACGGCGAGGGATATTCCAAGAAGGAGTCGCAACAGAATGCGGCACAATCGGCAATGCAACGCATAAAGCACGACGAGCTGTTTGTGAAGCAGCTGCATGCCATGCAGCATCAGCGCCTGTCGGACGGGACCGACGAAGGACAGGACGACAGCCGCTATCTGGAAGAATGAGTTACGTTCAACGTTGTCTGCGGCATCGCTATTTCCCTTTTAGTATACGTTTGATGTCGTTGAGCTTGTTGAGAGCTTCGATGGGCGTGAGGTTGTCGACATCAAGATTGAGAATGGTGTCGCGAATCTGGCACAGCACAGGGTCGTCGAGCTGGAAGAAGCTGAGCTGCATGCCTTCCTGACTGCCGTCTATCTGCGGTTTGCCTACGGGACCTTGTCCCTGTCCTTTCTCCAACATCTTCAGCACTTCGTTGGCACGCTTCACGATTGACGCCGGCATTCCGGCAATCTTGGCCACATGTATTCCGAATGAGTGCTCGCTGCCGCCACGTTCCAACTTGCGGAGGAAGATGACCTGATTGCCTACCTCGCGTACAGACACGTTGTAGTTCTTGACGCGCGGAAGCAGTCCCTCCATCTCGTTAAGCTCGTGATAGTGTGTGGCAAAGAGCGTGCGGGCATGTGCCTTTGGATTGTTGTGGATGTACTCCACAATGGCCCAGGCTATGGAGATGCCATCGTAGGTGGACGTGCCGCGTCCCAGCTCGTCGAACAATACAAGGCTACGTGGAGACAGGTTGTTCATGATGTCGGCAGCCTCGGTCATCTCGACCATGAATGTGGATTCGCCCACGGAGATGTTGTCGCTGGCGCCTACTCGCGTGAAGATTTTGTCGACGATGCCAATGTGTGCGCTCTCTGCCGGTACAAACGACCCTATCTGAGCCATCAGCGCTATGAGTGCCGTCTGTCGCAACAGGGCAGACTTGCCCGCCATGTTGGGACCGGTGATGATGATGATCTGTTGCTTCTCGCTGTCGAGCTCCACATCGTTAGGCACATACTGCTCGCCTGGCGGCAGTTGCTTCTCGATGACAGGGTGGCGGCCCTGGCGGATGTCGAGCACGTTGTCGGTGGAGACCACCGGACGTATGTATTTGTTGTCGGCAGCCACGGCAGCCATCGACAGCAGGCAATCCATGCGTGCCAGCAAGGCGGCATCGTTCTGTATGGCAGGTATGTATTCCAGCAGAGCCTGGAGCAGTTCGCGGAACAGAGTGTCTTCCATTACCAGAATCTTGTCTTCCGCTCCGAGAATCTTCTCCTCATATTCCTTCAGCTCCTCGGTGATGTAGCGTTCGGCATTGACCAACGTCTGCTTGCGAATCCATTCGCGCGGCACCTTGTCCTTGTGGGCGTTGCGGACCTCGATGTAATAGCCGAAGACGTTGTTGAAACCAATCTTCAGACTGGGGATGCCCGTTGTCTCAATCTCGCGTTGCTGAATCTGCAGCAGATAGTCCTTGCCCGAATAGGCTATGCGGCGCAGCTCGTCGAGCTCGCTGTCGTATCCGCTCTTTATGATGCCGCCTTTGGCGACTAGCAGCGGAGGATTGTCGGACACCTCGCTGTCTATGCGCGAACGCAACTCCTCGCAGAAGTCGAGTCGGGAGCCAATGTCCTGTATCAGTGGATTTGAGGAATTGAGACATGCTTCCTTGATGGGCTGAATGGCTGTCAGTGCGTTCTTCAGCGCGACAACTTCGCGTGGGTTTATGCGGCTGACGGCGGCTTTCGACACGATGCGTTCGAGGTCGCCAATCTGTCGTAGCTGTGAAGCCATCAGGTCGCGGAACTCCGGCTCGCGGAAGAAATATTCCACCACATCGAGCCGGCGGTTTATGGCATCGACATCCTTCAACGGGAACAACAGCCAACGGCGCAGCAGTCGGGCGCCCATGGGGCATATCGTGTGATCCATGACATCGAGCAGACTGCTGCCGTCGTCGTTCATGGAACCGATGAGCTCGAGATTGCGCACGGTGAACTTGTCGAGCCGCACGTATTTCTCTTCTTCGATGCGACGAAGCGAGGTGATGTGGCTTAACTGCGTGTGCTGTGTCAGTATGAGGTACTGCAATATTGCTCCGGAGGCAATGATACCGTTTGTCAGTCTCTCCACGCCGAAGCCCTTGAGTGTCTTCACCTGGAAGTGGCGTAGCAGACGTTCGCGTGCGCTCTCGAGAGTGAATGCCCAGTCGTCGAGCTCGAACGTGCAGTATTTGTTGCCGAATGCCTGTTCGAAACGTTGGCGCAGTCCTTTCTGATACAGCACTTCCTTTGGGGAGAAGTCGCCCATCAGCTTGTCGACATATTCCTGATTGCCTTCTGCCGTCAGGAACTCGCCGGTGGAGATGTCGAGGAATGCCACGCCACACTGGTCCTTGCCTTGCACGAAGTGTATGGCTGCCAGGAAGTTGTTCTCGCGATTGTTGAGTATGGTGTCGCTGAGTGCTACGCCCGGGGTTACCAGTTCGGTGATGCCGCGCTTCACGAGCTTCTTTGTCAGCTTGGGGTCTTCCAACTGGTCGCAGATGGCAACACGCTTGCCGGCACGTATCAGCTTGGGGAGGTAGGAGTCCAGTGCATGGTGCGGGAATCCTGCCATCTCGATGGTCTTCTCCTTGCCATTGGCACGACGGGTAAGGGTTATGCCGAGTATGGCTGCCGCCTCAACGGCGTCGGTTGAATATGTCTCGTAGAAATCACCGCATCTGAACAGCATCAGTGCATCAGGGTGTTTGGTCTTGAGGCTGAGAAACTGCTTCATCATCGGGGTCTGAACTATTTCATTGTCCACTTCTTCTCTTTCTTCTCGTTTTTATTCTCTCTGTGCGTCTGGCGCAGGGATAGACGCAAAAGTAGGTCAATGCTGTGGATTATCCAAAAGCTGTGTCCTTTTATTGACGCTCACTGCATGTGGTGGAGCAGATGATACATGCCGCCGACCATGGGCTTCACGATGCCTTTCATCTCGAGGCCGAAGAGCAACGGATAGATGCGGGAGGCAGGAATGTTTGATGCAACGACAAGGGTGTCGAGCTGCAGGTCGCCGCGCTCGTGAAGCAGTTGGACGATGCGCTTCTCGTCATTGTCGAGTTCTGGGAACAGTGGAAGCTGTGTGTCGACAGTCGTATGACTGCCGCTCTCGTCAGTCCATCCCATGGCTTTGAGGAAGTCGGAGGCAGAGTTGACAAGTGCTGCCTTGTTGTCGCGTATTAGTAGGTTGCAGCCTGCCGAAAGTTCGTCGGTGGTACGTCCGGGTACGGCAAAGCAGTCGCGGCCATAGCCGTTGGCAAGGTCGGCTGTTATCAGCGAGCCTCCTTTGATTGCCGACTCGACGACGATGGTGGCGTCGCTTATTCCTGCCACTATGCGGTTGCGGCTGACGAAGTTGTAGCGTTCTGGCTCCGTATCCGTAAGGAATTCGGTCAGCAGACCGCCGTTTTCGAGCATCTTGACCGCCGTGTTGCGATGCACAGAAGGGTAGATGCGGTCAAGACCATGAGCCAGAATGGCTACGGTGGACATATTGTTGTCTATGGCAGCACGATGGGCGTGGATGTCGGCTCCGTAAGCCAAGCCGCTGACGATGACCGTGTCGGGACAGGCGGCAGCAATTCCGCTCACCAGACTGCTGCACATCTCCTTGCCATATTCGGTGATGCGGCGTGTGCCGACGATAGAGACGATATGCGGACTGTTGAAGGCTGCATGTCCCTTGAAGAACAGTGCGATGGGAGCATCCGTACATTCGCGGAGCCTTGAGGGATAAGCCTCATCATTGTAGGTAAGGCAAGTGATGCCCTTCTTCTCGATGAACAGCATCTCCTGTTCGGCACGCTTGAACGCTTCGGCACTGTTTCTGACAAGTTCCAGCGTCTTGGACTGAATGTCGGGAACGATGTCGGGTAGGCTGTCGCGCATCTTGAATACCTTTGATGCCGAACCGACCTCACTGACAAGACGCCTTGCTCCGCTCTTGTTCGACTTGAACAGAAGCGACAGGGCTATGCTGCATATTCTCTCATCCGTGGTCATCGGCAACGCGTGTTCTTGAAGTTGTCTCTATTATAAATAAGGAGCAAACATGCTGTCGAAGGCGGAGCCGTCGGTCAGACGGCCGTTCTCGGTGCATACGGTCTCGACTGTACTCTTGAGGCACAGCTTGTTGTCAGCCTTGCGATAGATGTCCTGATAGAACACGTACTTGATGCCCTCTTTCTTCAGGTACAGTTTGCTGACAAACTCGTCGGTGCTGCGCAGAGGTGTCTTGAACGACATTGATATGCGTGCCACTACGGCATCGATGCCCTGCTGATGCATCTGTGCGAAGCTGCAACCGGTGGAGAGCAGAAACTCGTGGCGTGTATGTTCCAGATAGTGCTGGTAGTTGGCGTTGTTAACAATGCCTTGCAGGTCGCACTCGTAGTCGCGGACCTTCATCGGCAGTTCAAATATATACTTGTCCATAATTGCGATGGCGTGTGTTGTCGTTACTCTAATCCCTTGAACTTGCGCATTTCCTGCACGGAAACCAGTTTGTACAGCTTGTCGTTGGGTCTTATCCTCTCCATCTTGACCGAGAAGTGCTCTCCTTGATGCACCGTAGGCACAGGCTTCAGGTCCACACGTGCTTCGTCGAGCGTCAGGCAGACGGCTCCCGTTGTGGGGCCTGTGACGAGCAGCTTGTCGCCAACATTCAGCTCTGCAGCCTCGACGACAAATTCTGCCACACCGATGTTGCCGAAGTACTTCACGCCCTTGCCCACATAAATCTTGCGTTCGGTGGCGGCAGAGCCGTAGTTCTTGGTCCATTCTCCAAGACGTTGTCCCAAGTAGTAGCCGTTCCAGAAGCCTCGGTTGAAGACTGTGCTTAGGCGTTCGTCCCATGCACTGATCTTCTCATCGGAGAAGGTCCCGTCGATGACGGCTGCTATAGCTTCCTTGTAGCACTCCGCTGTAGTGCGCACATATTCAGGTCCACGGGCACGGCCTTCAATCTTGAATATCCGCACTCCTGCATCGATCATTTTGTTAAGGAAATGTATGGTCTTCAGGTCCTTGGGCGACATGATGTATTTGTTGTCTATCTGCAGCTCGTCGCCTGTCTCACGGTCGGTGACGATGTATCCTCTGCGGCATATCTGGCGGCACTCGCCACGGTTGGCGGACCTGTTCTCTTCCTGCAGCGACAGATAGCACTTGCCCGATACGGCCATGCACAATGCTCCGTGGCAGAACATCTCGATGCGCACCTGCTTTCCGCTCGGCCCGCAGATGTTCTCTTCGACTATGCGTCGATGGATTTCAGCCACTTGGTCGAGGTTAAGCTCGCGTGCCAGCACTGCCACGTCGGCAAACTGTGCGTAGAAGCGCAGAGCCTCGATGTTGCTGATGTTGAGTTGCGTGCTCAGGTGCACCTCTTGTCCGATGCTGCGTGCGTAGGTCATCACGGCTATGTCCATGGCTATGACGGCAGAGATGCCGGCTTCCTTTGCGGCATCGACGATGTCGTGCATCTGGTCCATGTCGTTGTCGTAGACAATGGTGTTGACCGTCAGGTAGCTCTTCATGCCATGTTCGCTGCATGTGCGGGCAATGTCCTTCAGGTCGTCAATGGTGAACGGGTTGGCCGAATGGGAACGCATGTTCAGTGTGCCAACACCGAAATAGACGGAGTTCGCCCCTGCCTGTATGGCGGCTGCAAGCGAGTCGCGCGAGCCGACGGGAGCCATCACTTCAAAGTCTGATGTGTCGTATTTCATCCTTGATGGGGGTAAGCATATTGGTCTTGCGAAGGTAGCCATCTTTTTTGAGATTGCACTAACTTTGGATAACTTTGCGGCTCGGACGTGTGGCAGACGGTCCCCGACAAAAACCTTTTTTGACATGAAGATAGCCGACATAGACTTGGGCGAGAAGCCCGTGATGCTTGCTCCGATGGAGGATGTCACCGATCCTGCATTCCGTTTGATGTGCAAACGCTTTGGTGCGGACATGGTGTATACTGAATTTGTGTCGAGCGATGCACTGATACGTCTGGTGGACCGCAGCATGCAGAAGCTGTCCATTAGCGACGAAGAGCGTCCTGTAGCCATACAGATATATGGACGGGACACGCAGTCGATGGTGGAAGCTGCCAAGATGGTGGAGCGCGCACGTCCCGATGTCATCGACCTGAATTTCGGATGTCCGGTGAAGAAGGTGGCAGGCAAGGGTGCCGGCGCAGGCATGTTGCGCGACATACCCAAGCTGTTGGAGATTACGCGTGCCGTGGTCGATGCAGTGAAGATTCCTGTCACGGTGAAAACGCGCTTGGGATGGGACGACAACAACAAGATTATTGTCGATTTGGCGGAGCGACTGCAGGATTGCGGAATAGCAGCTCTTACCATTCATGGACGCACCAGGGCGCAGATGTACACCGGCGCGGCTGACTGGACGCTGATAGGACGTGTGAAGGAGAATCCGCGCATGAACATTCCCATAATTGGCAACGGAGACATAACCACTCCCCAACAGGCGAAGTATGCTTTCGATCGCTATGGTGTGGATGGCATAATGATAGGACGTGCCAGCTTCGGACGACCGTGGATCTTCAAGGAAGTGAAGCATTATCTGCAGACTGGAGAGCTGTTGCCGCCACCAAGTGCGGAGTGGAGGCTCGATGTGCTTCGCCGACAGGTAGACAGCAGCATAGAACTTCTCGACGAACGGCGCGGCATACTGCACGTGCGTCGTCACATTGCTGCCAGTCCGTTGTTCAAGGGTATTCCAAACTTCCGCGACACGCGCATTGCCATGTTGAGGGCAAACACCCGCGAGGAGCTGTTTGACATTTTCGACATGATAGACCTCAAAGCCATCGACGAAGCAGGTCCGACTTGTTGAACCAGCGCTTGTAGACCTTTGTCGACAGAACGTAGAGAATGGCGGCTGAGGCCAATCCGGCGAAGACGTCGATGAGATAGTGTGCCTGGATGTAGACCGTGGCGCAACACAGCAGGACATAGAATGGCAACATGACAGCAAACAGACGGCGGCTGTTGCGCCACGCCATTATCATGATTATCGTCGATATTCCGACGTGTGAGCTTGGGAATGCTGCCGTAGGGCGTTCACCGACAGCTTGCGAGTGTTCCACCAATCCATAGAAGAAGCCTTCGCCGGTATCGGCCGACGGGAGCAGTTCCGGATGATAGCGGAAGTAGTCGCCGACTGCGGGAAATACTCCGCTGAGCACGCTGTCGTCGCCAATCACAGGGAAGTAGAACTGCGGTCCAGCGACGGGCACCAGTATGTATACAATATATAGTATAAAGAACGAGACCTCAAGCACGAACGCTGTCTTCTCGAAAATCTTGAAGTTGAACAGGAAGTTCCAGATGACGATGGTCGCTATCATTGGATAGTAGGCAAAATAGCCCATGTTGAGTAACTCGCTAATCCACGTCTGCGGACAGTCCTTGTTGAACCAATAGGCTGGTTGTGCGACGAAGATGGTCTGCTCTGCCGAAGCGAACAAGTGGTCAAGATTGGGCAACAGCTTGTTGAACTCGTAGGTGTCGGGATACCAGTACGAAAGCAGTGCCAGCTGGAACGCCACCCTCATGAATGCCGTAGCCTTGCATGGGAAGCGGCGATAGACCATCATGAGCACAGCCATGACTGCAACGATGAGCAGTCTTCCGCCGAGCATTTGAAGCGGATTGTCGAGCGCTCCCCACAGTAGCACGATGGCAATGGATGTCAGGGCTGTGTAGAGCGCAGTGATGATCTCTACAGAGAACATTCCCTTGTACGGTTCCAGCCGTTTCAAGTAATCTACAGCCATCCTTCCTCCTTATACCATTCTATGGTCTCCTTGACGCCACGGTCGAGCCCATACTCGGGTTCGTAGCCCAGGTCGTTCACGGTGGGGGTTATGTCGCAACGCCAGTTGCGTTGCTTCATTATCTTGTACTTGTCAAGATTCAGTGTGCTGACGGAATGTGTCCTTTGTGCCAGCCATCCGGCAATGGCGGATACAATCTTCAACACGAACAGCGGACTGCAGATGCGCAGCACGTAGCGTGCCTTCAGCTCTCTTATTATCAGGTTTGAGAAAGTCCGGCTCTGGTACACGCGTCCGTCGGTGAGGAAGTAAGCCTTGCGGCTTGCCTGCTTGTCGATGGCAAGAAACACAGCCTTCACAACATCCTTTACGTAGACGAATGTCAGGTCCTGTCGCTTGTATCCTACGGAGAAGTCGATGTGCTGCCTGATGGACTTTGCCATCAGGTAGTAGTCCTTCTCGCGCGGACCGTAGACTCCCGTCGGGCGGAAGATGACGTATGGAAAGTCGGGCAGGCTTTGCAGGTATTGTTCTGTCTTGAGCTTGCTGATGCCATAAGCCGTGTTCGGCTTCGGCGTGTCTGTATCCTTGATTGGTTCGTAACTATCTTCGTGAATCGGTCCGAAGACGCTCAGCGTACTGATGAAGACAAACAGGCGCGGCTGCGTGCCCGTCTGCCTCAAGGCATCGACAAGATTCTTCGTGTGCTGGTAGTTGACGCGGTCGAAGTCGGTCTCGTCGCTGCATTTCGTCACTCCGGCACAGTGGACAATATAATCGAAAGCACCGTTTTGTGCGGCGAATTCCTGTAGTTTACGGCACAGAACGCTGTGGTTTTCGTAGTCCAAATCAAGGGTTTTCACACCCCCTTTTGGCAGATACCGATGGCTGCTGGTGCTACGCATTCCTGCCCACGTGTGGAGACCGCGCTTCAGAGCAGCTTCCACTACGAAGCTTCCTATGAAGCCACTTGCGCCTGTAACCAGAATATTCGCCATTTGTTCCTTGTCTTATGCTTGGTCTGTTGGGTTGAGTGGCGCAAAGATAGTGCAAGCCGAGCGCAGAACAAAGCAAACGTATCTCATTTTGTGCTCATTCGCTTGCCGGACATCGACTTAAACAGGCATGCAAAACTGACGTTTCTGTGGTTGAATGTCCACAGGACTCATGGTTGAACGTTCATGGAGAAGCAGAATATCAGTAAGTTACGTGGCCTTTGTTGCCATAATGCCGATTTGGACATGTTGGGAGTGGGTAAGCTGAAAGTGCATGGAGTGAATGGCCGATGACGTTTTTGTGTTACCTTTACAGCGGATACGCGTCAGCATACTCGTGTGTCGAACGCAAAGCTTAGCGCGAACGAACAATCTTTAGACTATATATAGTAATGGAAGAGACAAGAATTGATGTTACCAAGCAGACGAAGGAGCAACTCGCACTGGCTGCCCATCATGCACAATTGGTTCACCGCTTCAACCATGCCATGCCGTTCTCCGAGGAATGGATGAGCCTTCAGAAGGAAATATTCAAAGGGAAGTTGGGCGAAGGCTCACGTGTGATGTCGCCTTTGACGGTTGTCCGCCCGCAAGGGGTGACTATCGGGAAGAATGTCGTCGTGATGAACGGTTGCCTGATGATGTCGGCAGGGACGATTACCATTGAGGACGATGTGCAGATTGCAGCCAACGTGCAACTCATCAGCAACAATCATGATCCCTATCAGCGCAATGTCATCACCTGCAAGCCGGTACGCATCTGCAAAGGTGCATGGGTAGGTGCAGGAAGCAGCGTACTTCCGGGCGTCACCGTCGGTAAACATGCCATTGTGGGTGCGGCGTCGGTCGTCACGAAGGATGTGCCCGACTATGCTGTCGCTGTAGGCAATCCTGCCAAGGTCATAAAATATCTTGACAAGGACAAGTTCGTAGATTGAAGTGCGGCGTGCCTGACCGCCGCTTTGTGCTTCCTTAAAAACAGTCAATGCCGTAGCCTTTGCGGCTTACGGCATCGACAAATATAGGGTTAGACAATCAGGCAGGCGCAGACACCGATGCCGGTATAGAGGAACTTCACACGCTCATCTGTTTGCCAAGAGTCCGCCAGCGTTGTTGGCAGAAGACCTGTCTTGTTTTGCAAGACGCGCGTTGTTGCTTGTCACGTTCAGTAGGGTCAGATACTTGCGGTACTGCTCCTGCGTCAGCACGCCTTTCATCAGTCCAAGGTTGATGTTCAGGGCCTTGTCGTTGTTGATGTCGAGGCTGTTCTGCTGGTCCTTGAACAGCTCGTTGATGTTGTAGACTCTTTGGCTCTGGCTGTTGCTGAGGCCAAGATACTTGCTCAGGCGGATGAACTCGACGTCGTATGTCGCGCGCGCCGTACCGGCGTTGTCCGTGTTTGCTGCGTTCATGTTTGCTGCGCCGATGAATGCCAGTGCCAATGCTGTGTAAACTGTTAATGCAATCTTTTTCATAAAAACAATCTCCTTACTTTTAGTTATACCTATTTGAATCTTAAATCCTAAAAACATATCAATGGAACAATCTTTTTACCTGTATCTGAGAAACTAACGCCTCTTCTTTCTGTAGTCTTCTAGGGATGTCCGGTTTGCTACCTGATTGTGATACAAAGGTAGGACTTTGGAGTTCGCGTGCCGTTGTCCTGCATGGCAAAGCGACATTATGGTTGCTGAAGGCGAAGAAAGCGGCACATGTGGCTTCTCTTGCACGTGTTGGTGGTTTTCTATATATTTGTCTCCAATATAAGAATATGCGGATGAAGAACACACTCATTATATATTGTCTGTCGGTGCTGATGGCTCTGATGACTGGTGGTCTTGTCGCCAAGGCACAGGACGACGGGTCGGCTGCTGTGGTGCTCGGCGATGAGCGCACGGATGCCTACTTTCCTCTGATTGAGGGGAGGCGCATTGCCGTATTTTCGAACCATACCGGAATTGTGGGCGGCAAACATCTTGTCTACATGCTGGCAGACCATGGCTTCAACGTGCAGACAATCTTCTCTCCGGAACATGGCTTCAGCGGCACTGCCGATGCAGGTGCTGCCGTAAGCAGTTCGCGCGACGAACAGACAGGGGCGAGGATTGTGTCGCTCTATGGCGGTGGAAGCAATGCACTGAATGCTGCCACGATGGGCTCCTTCGATGTGTTGCTGATAGACATTCAGGATGTGGGACTGCGGTTCTATACCTATTATATTACGATGTGCCGTCTGATGTCGGCTTGTGCCGATAACGGCAAGGAGGTGGTACTGCTGGACAGACCCAATCCTAACGGTCATCTGGTGGACGGACCTGTGCTCGACATGAAGTACAAGAGTGGCGTCGGTGGACTGCCGGTGCCGGTGCTGCATGGCATGACTTTGGGCGAGTTGGCACTGATGGCGAACGACCGCGGATGGCTTGACAGCAAGAAGCATTGCAAGCTGACGGTGATTAAGTGCCTCAACTATACGCACTCGACGCTTTGGTCACTGCCGATAGCTCCGTCGCCAAACCTGCCGAATATGACCGCCATCTATCTCTATGCGTCGCTGTGCTATTTCGAGGCTACACCGGTGAGTGTGGGACGCGGCACGGATTTGCCGTTCCAGATATACGGACATCCGCGGATGAAAGGATGCGACTACAGCTTCACGCCTGGCAGCAGGTCGGGTGCACAGAACCCTCCGCAGAAGGATAAGTTGTGTCACGGAGTGAATCTGAGTACGCTGAGTATTGACTCTATAGTGCATAAAGGCGTGGATCTGACGTATATCATCGATGCATACCGCAATCTGGCGATAGGCGACAAGTTCTTCACATCATTCTTCGAGAAGCTGATTGGCGTGGACTATGTTCGGCCGATGATAGAGCGCGGATGCGGTGCCGACGAGATAAAGAGCAGATGGCATGCAGACGTAAAACAGTTCAGGAAGGATAGGAAACCATATCTGCTGTATGACGACACGGAGGAGCAATAGATACCGGAGATTAGACATTCATATATGTAATAAGGAGTGAAGTACATAATAAGGAGTAAAGGAATAGAGACAAGATGAGTCCGACAACAATCATAGTTACAATAGTGGCCTACATGGCAGTGCTTTTCACCGTATCGTATTTGGCAGGGCGCAAGTCCGACAATGCAGGCTTCTTCTCTGGCGGACGGCAGTCACGCTGGTACATGGTGGCGTTTGCCATGATAGGTGCAAGCATATCCGGTGTGACGTATGTGTCCGTGCCTGGCATGGTTCAGGCTTCGCAGTTCGGTTACCTGCAGATGGTGCTGGGCTTCATCGTGGGACAGGTGATAATCGCCTATGTACTGACACCGCTGTTCTATCGCATGAAGCTGGTATCGGTCTATCAGTTCCTTGAACAACGGTTTGGCATCACGTCCTATCGTACTGGGGCATGGTTCTTCTTCATCTCGAAGATGCTTGGCGCTGCCGTGCGTCTGTTCCTTGTCTGCTTGACACTTCAGCTCATTGTGTTTGGACCGTTGGGCATCCCGTTTGTTGTCAACGTACTGCTCACTGTATTGCTGGTGTGGCTATACACATTCCGAGGCGGTGTGAAGAGCCTTATATGGACCGACTCGTTGAAGACGTTGTGTCTGGTGGTATCGGTGATTCTGTGCATCTGGTTCATCGCACGGGACTTGGGATTGACGGCAAGTTCGCTGATGGATGTGCTGAGCGACCAGCAATGGAGCCGTGTGTTCTTCTTCGACGACGTCAACAGCCGGCAGTTCTTTCCCAAACAGTTCCTCGCAGGTGTGTTCACGATGATAGCCACCAATGGCATAGACCAGGACATGATGCAACGCAACCTGAGTTGCCGTAACTATAAGGAGTCGCAGAAGAACATGATGGTAAGCATCGTGCTGCAGTTTGTGGTGATTGCCATATTCCTGAACCTTGGCGTGCTGCTCTACTATTTCGCTGCACAGAAAGGCATCAGTGTTGAGGCTTCGGACACGCTGTTCACGATTATAGCTACGGGCGGTTATCTGCCTGTGGTCGTGGGCGTGCTGTTCATCATCGGACTGGTGTCGTCTGCCTATTCGGCTGCGGGATCGGCTCTGACGGCTCTGACGACATCGTTCACCATCGACATCCTCGGCATCAAGGGCAAGACCGAAGAACAGGTCAAGAGGCTGCGCCAGTGTGTCCATGTACTTATGGCTGTTGTGATGGGCGTGGTGATTTATGTCTTCAATCTGCTGAACAATACCAGCGTGATTGATGCCGTGTATATCCTTGCGAGCTACACCTATGGCCCTATTCTCGGAATGTTTGCTTTCGGCGTCTTCGTCAAGCGTAAGGTCAGAGACAGGTACGTGCCGCTTGTTGCCATTATGGCTCCAGTGCTGTGCTTTGTGCTCGACAGTAACTCCGAGGCATGGTTTGCCGGCTATAGGTTCAGCTACGAGATTCTGATACTGAACGCACTGTTCACCTTCGTCGGAATGTGGCTCTTGTCGGGCAAGAAGACAGAAAAAGCCGTCGTTTCTTGATTGTTTCTGCAATATGGCATAACTTTACACCCGTCGAAGCCGACATAACCAAACATCTTTACAGAGTGACAGCAAAATGATACTGATTGCCGACAGCGGATCTACGGACACTACGTGGTGCCTTCTTGGAGAGAAAGGCTACAGGAAAGAGATACACACCAAAGGGTTGAACCCGTATCAGCGCACAGGCGAACAGCTGGGCTACGAGATAAGCACGGCATTGGTACCAAAGCTCCCGACGACTGGAATAGAGGATGTCTATTTCTATGGAGCCGGTTGCATCTACGACAAGGTAGGGGTGATGGAGCGCGCCATTGGCAGTCTGCTGCGAGTGACACGTCACATGGAGGTGAACTCCGACATATTGGCTGCAGCACGCGGGCTTTATCTGGATCAGCCTGGTATAGCGTGCATCCTTGGCACAGGGTCGAACTCTTGCTTCTACGACGGAGAGAAGATCACTCAGAACGTCTCGTCTCTAGGGTTCATTCTTGGCGATGAGGGCAGTGGTGCGGCAATTGGCAAGAACTTCATCAGCGATCTGCTCAAGAACCAGCTTGGTGATGAGCTGAAGGAGATGTTCCTGAAGGAATACAATACCGATGTCGGCACGATAATGGACTGCGTCTACCGCCGTCCGAACCCCAACAGATACTTGGCAAGCTTTTCACCGTTCATCCTCAAGAACATCGGCAATGAGTCTGTACGCACGATGGTGAGGGAGAACCTCAAGGCTTTCTTCCGCCGCAACGTGATGCAGTATGACTACCGCAACTATCCGGTCAGCTTCATTGGCTCGGTGGCATACTACTATAAAGATATCCTGCTGGAAGCCGCAGAAGAAGTCGGCATCAGCAGGATAGGTAAGATTGAGCGTGCGCCCATAGAAGGGCTGATACGCTTTCACGTGCAGTAAGCAATTCCGCGCCTTATCGGTCGTAGACCCTGCGCATCACAGCATCATATATCAGATTGCTGTAGCCTGGAATACTGGAGTACCCCGTGGTGCCATACGCGCTGGCGTAAGGTGCATAAATCATCCATCGTTCGCCCTCGCGCATGTATTGCAACGGATATATCCAGCCTACAATGGTGCTGTTGACTGTGAAGTCGGACGGCGAGTCAAACTCTGTGGGCATGTTCTTAGTGCCGTCGAGTGTGCCTTGGTCTGTGGCACTGTAGCCTGTGAAGTTCCCGTCGAAGTTAGTTCCGTTGATGTATGTTCCGTAGTAGAACATCGACACATTGTCGGTGTAGTATGGACGCACACCATCGGGATTGCTCGTCAGCTTGCGCACGTAGACATACTCCTTCTTGACGTTGGTGCTTGCCGATGTCTGAATGGCATAGTAAGCACCGATTTCCATATTGTCGGCATCTTCAGCTGTAGCTACTATGCGACCGCCAGCCAGTGCTGCTATGGAGTCGGTGTATGCTTCGTTGCGCTCCTGCCAGTTATCGTATGTGCTGGTTTCCTCAACCTCATCGCAGGAGGTCAGCAGACTTCCTGCGGCGAAGACGAAGGACAGCATGCATGTCAGTAGACTCTTCTTTCTCACGTCGGTATCTTGTGTGTCTCGTTTTCTCTTTTTTGCGTTCTCGAATCAGACGAGCTTCTTCAGCAAGCTTGTGATGCTCACTCTGTCTTCGATGATGTTCTTCAGCTCAGCTATTGGCACGCGCTCCTGCTGCATGGTGTCACGGTTGCGCAGTGTTACGCAGTTGTCGTTGAGCGAGTCATGATCCACGGTCACGCAGTAAGGTGTGCCTACAGCATCCTGACGGCGGTAACGCTTGCCGATACTGTCTTTTTCGTCGTACTTTGTGTTGAAGTGGAACTTCAGGTCGTTCACAATGTCTGTTGCCAACTCTGGTAGTCCGTCCTTCTTTACCAACGGCATTACTGCGAGCTTGACTGGAGCCAATGCCATAGGCAACTTCAGTACGGTACGTGTCTCACCACCCTCGAGTTGTTCCTCGTGGAATGAACCGCACATCACGCTAAGGAACATACGGTCAACACCGATACTCGTCTCGATGTCATAGGGAGTATAGCTCTCGCCACGCTCTGGGTCGAAGTACTTAATGCTCTTGCCCGAGAACTTCTCGTGTTGCGACAGGTCAAAGTCAGTACGGCTGTGGATACCCTCAACCTCTTTGAAGCCAAACGGCATGAGGAACTCTATGTCTGTAGCGGCGTTGGCATAGTGTGCTAGCTTTTCGTGGTCGTGGAAGCGGTAGTGGTCTGCACCGAAGCCCAGTGTCTGATGCCACTTCATGCGCGTCTCTTTCCACTTCTTGAACCATTCCATCTCAGTGCCGGGAGCGCAGAAGAACTGCATCTCCATCTGCTCGAACTCGCGCATGCGGAAGATGAACTGGCGTGCCACAATCTCGTTGCGGAAGGCTTTGCCTATCTGTGCAATGCCGAATGGAATCTTCATGCGGCCTGTCTTCTGCACATTCAGGAAGTTGACAAATATGCCCTGTGCTGTCTCCGGGCGCAGGTAGACTTTCATTGAACCATCGGCGGTAGAGCCCATCTCGGTAGCGAACATCAGGTTGAACTGACGTACTTCGGTCCAGTTCTTCGTTCCACTGATGGGATCAACGATGCCTTCGTCCAATATGATTTGACGCAATTCTTCAAGGTCGGGCTTCTGCATGGCAGCTTTGTAGCGCTCGTGCAGTGCATCACGCTTCTGCTTCGTCTCGGCAACGCGTGGCGATGTCTCGAGATATTTAGCCTCGTCGAAGCTGTCGCCAAAACGCTTGCGTGCCTTCTCTACTTCTTTCTGAATCTTCTCGTCGTACTTGGCAATCTGGTCTTCAATCAGCACGTCGGCGCGATAGCGCTTCTTCGAGTCGCGGTTGTCGATGAGAGGATCGTTGAATGCATCAACGTGTCCGCTGGCCTTCCATATTGTGGGGTGCATGAAGATGGCGGAGTCTATGCCCACGATGTTCTCGTGGAGCAACACCATGCTCTGCCACCAATATTGCTTTATGTTGTTCTTCAGCTCAACGCCGTTCTGCCCGTAGTCGTAGACAGCACCAAGCCCGTCGTAGATGTCACTGCTGGGAAATACAAAACCATACTCTTTGCAATGAGCTACAATTTTCTTGAAAACGTCTTCTTGTGCCATTTTTATCTGAAACGTATAATAGTGTTATACTTGTTTATTTTGCCACAAAGGTAGCCCTTTCAACTCAAAAAGTTCTATAAAAAAGCGTATATTTGCACAAATATGGCATCTCCTCGAACGATATGTGAACGGTATGCCTCTGTTATTATGACGATTTTCTATGGCTAAAGACAACGATAAGGACGCACTGCACGATGGCATGCAGGAGGGTGAGCCGACGGGCCACTCAAACTACAAGCCGTCGGACGTGAACGACGAGAGTACAAAATATCAACTCAGTGGAATGTACGAGAACTGGTTTCTCGACTACGCCTCCTATGTCATTCTGGAGCGTGCTGTGCCACACATCATTGACGGACTAAAGCCCGTGCAACGTCGCATATTGCATACCATGCGCCTCATGGAGGATGGCCGCTACAACAAGGTGGCTAACATTGTGGGACGTACCATGCAATTCCATCCGCACGGCGACGCATCCATCGGCGATGCTCTGGTGCAATTGGGACAGAAAGAGATGCTTGTTGATACGCAGGGAAACTGGGGTAACATCCTGACAGGCGACGGAGCATCGGCAATGCGATATATCGAGGCACGTCTCACGAAGTTTGCTCTCGACGTGGTGTTCAATCCCAAGACCACACAGTGGCAGATGTCATATGACGGACGCAACAAGGAACCGGTGACGTTGCCAGTCAAGTTCCCCTTGCTGCTGGCACAGGGAGTAGAGGGCATCGCAGTGGGTCTGTCGTCGAAGATTCTGCCACACAACTTCAATGAGATTTGCGAGGCTGCGGTGAAGTATCTTAAAGGAGAAGACTTCACACTCTATCCCGACTTCCAGACCGGTGGAGCCATCGATGTGTCTAAATACAACGACGGCGAGCGTGGTGGCACAGTGCGCATACGTGCCAAGATCGACAAGATGGACAACCACACACTGGCAATACGCGAGCTCCCCTTCGGACGTACCACAATAGGCATCTGCGATTCCATCGTTAAGGCGAACGACAAAGGCAAGATAAAGATAAAGCGTGTGGAAGACCTCACATCGGCAAAGGTGGAGATTCTGGTGCATCTGCCCGCAGGCGTTTCGTCCGACAAGGCCATCGATGCTCTTTATGCCTTCACCGACTGCGAGGTCAGCATTGCCCCTAACTGCTGCGTCATCGATGACAAGAAGCCACACTTCCTCAATGTCAGTCAGGTGCTGCGTCGTTCGGTCGACAACACCCGTGACCTGTTGCGTCAAGAACTGGAGATTCATCGTGCCGAGGTACTTGAGCAACTGCACTTCGCCTCGCTCGAGAAGATATTCATAGAGGAACGTATATATAAGGACCGCGAGTTCGAGGAGGCCAAGAGCGTCGATGAGGCATGCGAACACATCGACTTCCGTCTCACGCCTTACTATCCGCATCTTCTCCGCGAGGTCACCAAGGACGACATCCTGCGTCTGCTCGAGATAAAGATGGCACGCATCCTGAAGTTCAACTCCGACAAAGCACGCGATGCCATCGCAGCTATGAAGGACGACATAGCTGATACTGAGCGTAAGCTGAACAATCTTACAGACTACACCATCGACTGGTTCCGCTATCTTGAGAAGAAATATGGTGCAGCCTATCCACGCCGCACGGAGATACGCAGCTTCGATGTCATCGACTCTGCCAAGGTCATTGAGGCTACAGAGAAGCTGTATGTCAACCGCGAGGAAGGCTTCATAGGCTATGGCTCCTCCATGCGCAAGGATGAGTTTGTGTCCAACTGTTCTCCGCTCGACGATGTAATCGTGTTCTTCCGCGACGGACGCTACATCATAACATCCGTAGCCGACAAGAAGTTCGTGGGCAAGGACATCTACTACATCAGTCTCTTCGCCAAGAACGACAAGCGCACTATATATAATGTGGTGTATCGCGACGGACACGACGGCTGGAACTACATAAAGAGGTTCGCCATCACCGGTGTCATCCACGACCGCGAATACACTGTCACGCAGGGTAAGCCCGACTCACGCATGCTCTACTTCTCTGCCAATGCCAACGGTGAGGCAGAGATCGTTAAGGTCATACTCAAGCCTGCACCCAAGCTGAAGCGTCTGGCACTGGAGCAGGACTTCAGTCAGATAATGATAAAGGGCCGTCAGGCACAGGGCAATATACTTACCAAGAATGCCATACACCGCATCTCGCTGAAGCAGCACGGAGCCTCTACGCTCGGAGGGCGTGAGGTGTGGTTCGACTGGGACGTACTGCGCATAAACTACGATGGCCACGGAGAGAGCCTTGGCGAGTTCCAGGCAGGCGAGCAGATACTCGTGGTGCTTGACAATGGTGAGTTCTACACCACCGGCTTCGACACCGGCAACCACTACGAAGGTAACATCATGCGCATCGAGAAGTTCAACCCCGGCAAGGTGTGGACAGCATTGCTCTACGACCATTCGCAGAAAGACTGTCCCTACCTCAAGCGTTTCTGCTTCGAGGCAGGCAACAAGAAGCGCAACTTCCTTGGCGACGAACCAGGAAGCCGCCTCATACTGCTGACCGACGAGTATTATCCTCGCTTTGAACTGATATACGGCGGTGCCGACAGCTTCCGTGGAAGTGTCGTCATCGATGGTGCTGAATTTGTTGGCATCAAAGGTTTCAAGGCACGCGGCAAGAGGCTCACCACATTCACACTCGACAGGGTGGAGGAACTTGAACCGACACGGAGGCTGGAGAATTCGGCTCAGTCTACGGAGCCTGATGTAGCTACTAATGAGCCCGAAAATCTGGACCCTGACAAGGACAAGAGCGATGGTGACCTTCTCGACGAACTGACAGGACAAACGAAACTCTTCTGATGCAACTGCTTAGACCGATATTGCTTCTGTGTGCTTTGGCGTGCATCACGATGGCACAGGCACAGACCGCCGACTCGACTGCGTGCTGTATGCCTGATGCCGGCATCGCAGCAGACACACGTCTTGTCACCAAGTCCACGATGTATGGCATTGGTCATACGCAGCTACAGGATACCTACCTCTCGCCCGAGGAATACAGTGGTGTGGAGCTGCGCCTGTCGCGCGAGAGCATGCGCATGACACGTATCATGCGTGGTCGCGTGTCGTTGCAGAGCTATTTCCAGACCAACCTTGGCTATACAGGCAACAGGGCAGACAACAACAAGACCGTCACTGCCATTGCCAACTGGAACTATGCATTGCACCGCCATTTCCCTCTGACAGACAACATCCGCCTGCTTGCCGGACCGCTGGCAGACATCAGCGGTGGCTTTACCTATAACATGCGCAATGGCAACAACCCGGCATCGTTGCGGGCTTCTGTCGCTATTGGTGCCTCCGTGGCTGCACTATGGAGTCCCAAGGTCGGTAAACATGTGGTCGACCTGCGATGGCAGTTCAATGCGCCACTCCTTGGTGTGGCATTCATGCCGCACTATGGACAGTCGTACTATGAGATATTCTCTCTTGGCGATGGCTCGGGCACAGTCAGGCTGACAACGCCCTTTAGCAGTCCCTCTATGCGGCAGATGCTCAGTGCAGACTTCCCTGTCGGCAGTCTGCGCCTGCGTGTGGCGTATGTGGGTGACGCACAGCAGTTGCACCTCAATGGCATAAAGACCCATGTCTACTCGCACGTATTCATGATTGGCGTCGTAAAACAGTTCATCAGATTATGACAGCAGCAGTGACATTCAGACATATCCGCCTCCTTGCAGCATCACTGTTGATGGCGTTTGCCTTCGTGGCAACAGGATGCGTCCGCGATGAGCAGTATGACGACACTCCGCAGGGCAACTTCGAAGCCTTGTGGCGCATCATCGACGAGCACTATTGCTTCCTCGACTATAAGCAGGTGGATTGGACAGCCGTCTATGCACAGTACAGCCAGTACATCAGCGACAGCATGAGCGACGATGCCTTGTTTCAGGTACTGGGCAACATGCTGTCAGAGCTTCGCGACGGACATGTCAACCTCTATGCTTCACACAACACCGCACGCTATTGGAATTGGTATCAGGACTATCCGCGCAACTATAGCGAGGAACTTGTCGAAGACTATCTGGGACGTGACTACCGCATAGGCGGCGGACTGAAGTATACCATTCTGGAGGACAATGTCGGCTACATCTCATGCACAGACTTCTCCTCCGGCTTTGGCAACGGCAATCTCTCCGAGATGCTGCGCTATCTGGATCTGTGCAACGGACTGATTGTCGACGTGCGCAACAATGGCGGCGGACAGAAGACCTATGCCACGCGTCTCGCCGAACGCTTCACCAACGAGAAGACACTCGTGGGATATATCTGCCACAAGACTGGAAGCGGACACTCCGACTTCTCCGATCCCGAGCCGATCTACATAGAACCTTCCGATGGCGTGCGCTGGCAAAAGCCTGTCGTGGTGCTTATGAACCGACACTCCTTTAGCGCCACAAACGACTTCATCAACTCCATGCGCTATTTCCCTAAGGTCACACTGCTTGGCGACACCTCTGGTGGAGGCTCGGGCATGCCCTTCTCTTCCGAGTTGCCTAACGGCTGGGGCGTGCGCTTCTCTGCCTGTCCCACATACGATGCCGATATGCATCACATAGAGTCGGGTATAGAGCCCGATGTGGCTGTTGCGCTCACCGATGAGGACAAGGCACGTGGGGTGGATACCCTCATAGAAGCTGCCCGCACGTTGATAGGCGGTGAGTGAGTAGCTGGTCGTATAGCCTTTTTTGATACCGCCTGTTTGCCGGAACAGAAAAACTTCATACCTTTGCCCCTGTGGAAGCACGCAGTGACGTGCACATATCCTCTGATAAATGCGGGTATGGCGTAATTGGCAGCCGCGCCAGACTTAGGATCTGGTGGAGTGATCCGTGTAGGTTCGAGTCCTATTACCCGCACACTTTTCCCTTTCTACTTCGATGTGGGATGCCTCTCTACAATACATCACCCTACATTCTGCATCGATGCCAACAACTCTAACAACCAACACCCAAAGTCAAACCATATGTGTTGGCACTTTCAATTATAAGACTTGCCCCGAGGAGTTATATGACTTTGTCCGAGGAGTTATAAGACTTGCCCTTTTCAGTTATATGACTAGGCCTGAGAAGATGTAAGAGTTGCTCATACCAAAGCTTGCAATATTCGTACCAAGCTTTGGTATGAACATTGCAAACCTTGGTATGATAATTGCAAGCTTTGGTATGATGATGTCAGTTATCTTCTACGGTCAAGTTGAGTACTTGCGAAGTCGCACGAAGATATATTCTTTTGCCATTCTAAATAGAAGAGGCCGTGCCTCTTATGGCACAGCCTCATGGCGGAAAGATAGGGATTCGAACCCTAGGAACAGTTACCCGTTCGCCGCATTTCGAGTGCGGTCCGATCGACCACTCCGGCATCTTTCCGGCGCAAAGATAGCACTTTTATTGTTTGCGTACCTTCTTGCGCCGAAAAAAACGCCTACCTTTGTACCGTGTGAGTCACAATAAAAAAGACGAACAATAAAGATTAAACAACAAAAACAAAAAAAAGAAAGATGAAAAAGATTATCAGCTTATTGATGTTGGCAGCATGCCTCGCAGTAGCAATGCCTGCACAGGCACAGCTTAAATTTGGTGTAAAGGGTGGTCTTAACCTCTCAAAACTTGATGTCAAGGGCAATACGCTCTCCGACAATACCACAGGTTTCTTCATCGGACCGATGGCAGAATTCACTCTTCCGGTTGTAGGACTGGGCGTAGACGGTGCGCTGATGTACTCACAGCGTGGTAAGGACGAATACAAGCAGCAGGGTGTTGAGATTCCTCTTAATCTGAAGTATACAATCGGTCTTGGCAGCACACTGGGTGTGTATGTTGCAGCAGGTCCTGACATCTTCTTTAACTTCAAGGACATTGATCTGGCAGGCATTGACAAGAAAGACGCACAGGTAGGTCTTAACCTGGGTGCAGGTGTGAAACTGCTGGGTCATCTGCAGGCTGGTTTCACATACCAGATTCCTCTGGGCAACAGCTTCGAGCTTGCCAACCTGAGCGACGCTGGTGCCAAGACAAAGACTTGGCAGATTCTGGTAGCCTACACATTCTAAGCAATAGGGAGACTGGAGCATCCCTGCAGCAGCACCTGCTATGGACAGACTGTTTGTCGATGTGATATTGCCGTTGCCGCTGGAGGGATGCTTCACCTACTCTGTGCCGCCGTCACTACTGCAACAGCAACCCTTACCTCTACAGGTAGGTTCGCTGGTCAGTGTGCCCCTTGGGGCAAAGAGAACGTACACGGCACTGGTAGTTGCACTGCACCACAATGAACCTCAAGGGTATGTGGTGAAGGACATTATCGGCACGCTGCAAGGCGTGCCGCCTTTGTTGCCGCAACAGATGTCGTTCTGGAGATGGATGGCAGACTATTACCTCTGCGGCGTAGGAGACGTGCTGAAGGCGGCAATGCCACCGCTGACAAGCCGCAAGTCCACTACAAGACGTAAGCATGCAGATGCCGACAACAGTGATGTCACCAGTGATGCCGAAGCAATCTCCCTGCACAGCCTTTCGGCACCGCAGCAACAGGCACTGGACAGCATCAGGGCAGCACTGCGCGAGAAGAACGTATGTCTGCTGTATGGCGTGACCTCGAGTGGCAAGACAGAGATCTACACTCACCTCATGGCAGAGACCATAAAGGCTGGCAAGCAGGTGCTGTATCTGCTTCCGGAGATTGCCATGACCACACAGATAATGCAACGTTTGAAGAACGTCTTCGGCTCGCAGATTGGCATCTATCACTCCAAATGGCCCGACGCCAAGCGCACAGAGTTGTGGCTTAGGCAGCTGTCGGACAATCCTTATCCCATTATACTTGGTGTACGGTCGGCAGTGTTCCTGCCATTCAGGAACCTTGGACTGGTCATCGTGGACGAAGAACACGAGAATACCTACAAGCAGCAAGACCCTGCTCCGCGCTACAATGCCCGCAATGCTGCCATCTACTTGGCCACGGCAGCCGGTGCGAAGACGCTGCTTGGCACAGCCACACCATCAATAGAGAGCTGGTATAATGCCACCGAAGGCGGCAAGTATGCACTTGTGAAGCTGACAGAACGCTATCGTGGTGTGCAACTACCCAGTGTGGAGACCGTCGACATAAAGGAGCTGAAGCGCAAGAGACTGATGAAAGGGCAGTTCTCGCCCGAACTGATAGAAAAAATCCGTGCGACACTCGACGACGGAGCACAGGTGATTCTGTTCCAGAACAGGCGTGGCTATGCACCTATGCTGGAATGCCGCGACTGTGGATGGATACCCAAGTGCGGACGTTGTGACGTGTCACTGACCTTCCATAAACGGTCGGGACGACTGATGTGTCACTACTGCGGAAACGTCTTCAGCATGCCTACCACCTGTCCCAACTGTGGAAGTAAGGACATCCGACAGCATGGCTTCGGCACGGAGAAGATTGAAGACGAACTGCACACACTATTTCCCGATGCCCGTGTGGCACGCTTGGACCTCGACACTACAGGCTCGCGAACAAACTACGAGAAGATACTGCACGACTTCGAAACGCAACAGACGGACATACTCGTGGGCACACAGATAATATCAAAAGGATTGGACTTCGGACATGTGCGGACCGTGGGCATTCTCAATGCCGACAACATGTTGAGTTATCCCGACTTCCGTGCCTACGAACGTGCCTTCCAACTGATGGTGCAGGTGTCCGGCCGTGCCGGAAGAATAGATGGGCGTGGGCTGGTGGTGCTGCAGACACACGATATCGGGAATGGCATGATTGACCTTGTCCGGCGCAATGACTACGAAGGCATGGCGTCTGCACAGCTGGCAGAACGC
>CAVHJI010000006.1:0-17673 GCA_963636255.1 Bacteroidaceae bacterium
GTCTTATGGTGTATGTGCCAGTTGTTGCGGCAACGTGGCTCGAAGGTGACGTTCGACATTCCCAAGCCATCCACCTTATAGGGATAGAGGAAGCTATCGCCGATGAAATAGTGAGCATAGCCTGTGTTGGGCTCGCCCTTGGGGAACGACTGATTGTCGACAGGCCGTCCCTCGGAGAATGTCTCTCCGTATGCAGCAGCAATGGCTTTATTCAGGCGGTATGCCTCAAGCTCGCCAACACGTTCTGCCAACACAGCGGGCATGGCATGGATTTCAGCATCGCCAAGTCCCATGTTTCTTGCTCCGTTGACGTGAGCTGCCAGCTGCGATTCCACACCATCCAAGGCAGACAGTGCGCTGACAGTTACCAGCTCACGCTGCGAATGTGTGAGGTTGTTGCGTGCAAAGATGTCGCCAAACAGATGAGCCTTCAGATAATAGTCTGTGGAAGGAGCAAACGTGTAGTCGAATGCCTGCCCCGACAGTTCGGTCTGCACCCTGGTGCCGTCCTTCAATGCGTCATAGTCTGCAGGCAGAGGGTCTGCATCCTTGCCCTGAGGGTCATTGATGCCCTGCCCTTCTCTCTCTGTAAGTGTCTGCTGTAGCACTGTCAGCGCATTGAGGCTTCGCGGGAATCCCGTATAGGCATAGAGCTGCGACAATGCTTCCTTTATTTCACTTACGGTCAGTCCGTCGTCAAGTCCTTGCACAATGGCATGCTTCAGACCATCAAGATCGCCTTTTGCCTCGAAGGCAGAGATGGCAATCATGCTCTGCTGTTTGTTTGACAATACACTGTTCATATTTTCCTGTGCTTTGATGCCGGTCGTCAATAGAGCCATCGCGACGGCTGTGAATGCTAATCCTCTGAATCTCTCCATATCTTTCTGTGTGTTCTGCTTCTACTCGCAAAGGTATGCAGAACGACAGGCGGAGAGCCTATATCTATTCCTGATTTCCTTATCCTAATTACCTGATTACCGGACTTTCAGCAGTTCTCTGTAGAGACGCTGCACCGGCAGTCCCATGATGTTATAGTAGCTTCCGCGTATATTCTGTACGCCGATGTAGCCTATCCATTCCTGCACGCCGTATGCACCTGCCTTGTCGAGCGGACGAAAGCGGCGGACGTAGAAATCTATCTCCTCATCGCTCAAGTCACAGAATGTCACTTCGGTACCTACCGAGAAGCTCCGCTGCCATGCTGTTGTCGTCAGGGTGACGCCCGTAAACACTTCGTGTGTCTGTCCCGACAGCTGTCTCAGCATGCCGATGGCATCAGCCTCATCGGCAGGCTTGCCGAGCACACGCCCATGCAGCCACACTATAGTGTCGGCAGTAATCATCAGTTCGTCCTGCTTCAACATGGCGGCATAGGCATCAGCCTTCTCCCTTGAGATGTACAAAGGTATGTCGCCACCGGTCAGACTGTCGGGATAGGCTTCGCTGACATCGGGCAGCGTACGTACTTCATAGTCGAGCCCGAGGCCCGACAGCAACTCCTTGCGCCGGGGGGAGTTCGAGGCAAGTATGATGTGATATTTCTTCAGATTGTCCAACATAGAGTATTCCTCATTAGAAACGTATCGCCATTACCAGCCGAAAGCATTGTCGTCGTTGAGCCACATGCCGTGGATCTTGAGATACTGCTCGACAATGTCGCGTCCCACGCCATAGCCGCCATCACAAGCGGAGATGTACTTCGCCACTGCCTTCACCTCGGGAGCAGCATCGCGTGGACAGCAGGGCAGTCCGCAGGTTCGCATCACCTCAAGGTCGGGTATGTCGTCGCCGACAAACAGTATTTCATCATCATGAAGTCCGTAGCGCAGGCGGAATGCCTCATAGTCGCGCATCTTGACACTTGAGCCAAGTATGACATTCTCAGGCTTCAGTCCCAGACGTTCATAGCGCAAACGGACCGCTTCGGTGGTGCCCCCCGAGATGATGCCTAACAGCACGCCACACTCTGCAGCGCGATGAAAGGCGTAGCCGTCCTTGATGTTTACGGTGCGCATAGGCGTTCCTTCGGCATCCATGGGAATGGTGTTGGCACTAAGCACGCCGTCGACATCGAACAGCAGTGCTTTTATCTTCCTAAGGTCATGGTTTATCGTACTCATCCGTGTGCTCTATGTTTAGCTTTCGCTGCCGACAAAGGTACAAAATAATAGCTTACTCCGCACTGCCGAGGCGGAACGAGGTGTAGAGCTCGATGAAGGAGGCGACGGCAAGGGCAAGCATCCACTCGTTGTTGTGGAGCGTAAGCATCATGGCTGCCGATGCGACAAGAATCAGTGCGCCAATAATCTGCTGTCGGTAGAGACGGCGGACAACAAAGTCCTCGGAATGCGGAGACAGAAAGATTTGTGCTATTGCGACCAGCACAGAACCCGCGAGAAAGACGTAAGGCGAATAGGTCCAGCCTGTGATGTAGACGGCAACGCCGACAAGCGTCAGCACTGCACCAATGAGCAGGCAAGCAGACAGGATTCGTTTCATGATATGTGCCGTGGAGTGTTTTACCAAGTATAATTACATCATTTGTCGATATCGCCCTCGAAGACGAAGATGTCCTCGTCGGGCTTCTTCATGAGATACTTCTCGCGTGCGATGTGCTCTATGGACGTGGAGTCGGCATTCAGCTCATTGAGCCGACGCGTGTTCTCCTCATATTCGGAACGATATTTCTTGATCTCCGAACGCAGGCTGTTCTCCTTGCGCGACAGCTGTGCACGGTAAAGGAGATTGTTGTCATCGACAATCCCGATGATAACGGCAAAGACGGCAAGAGTAATGAGATACTTGTGCCGCATGACTACATGCAATATGTTGTAAAATGCTTTCATCCGGGACTTATGGCTCCACCGTGCAAAGATAGGAATAAATCTCGCCACGACATATACAAGCGTAGGCACTTTCAATTGTAAGACTTGAGCGGAGAAGCTATATGACTTGACCCGAGAAGTTATATGACTTGACCCGAGAAGTTATATGACTTGACCCGAGAAGTTATATGTGTGGCTCATGCCAAAGCTTGGTATGAATATTGCAAGTACTTGGTACGATAATTGCAAGTACTTGGTATGATAATTGCAAGCTTTGGTATGAGGATATCAGATATCTTCTCGACGGAAGTCAAGCGATTGCTAATGCGCTGAAGGATATGCAAATATAGCATGCCAATAGGCTCTTTGCAAGTGTTTCGACAAGTATTTTTCTGTCCTTGGAGAGTTTTGCCTTTCTGTCTTGAGCGTTATGTTTCGTTCTTCCTAAAAGGGGAATATCAGCGGCAGGACCAGCACCATTGCTATGCCCATTATGATTTGCAGCGGCAGTCCCACCTTGACGTAGTCCATGAAGGTGTATTGTCCGGCAGGCATGACCAGTGCGTTTGGCGGCGTCGAGAATGGTGAGGCGAAGCACATGCTTGCTGCCACGGCCACGGCAAGCAGGAACGGTGTGGGGTCAAGTCCTAACTGCACGGCACTGCTCATGGCTATGGGTGCCATGAGCACAGCTGTCGCGGTGTTGCTGATGAACATGGTCATCAGCGAAGTGGTGAAGTAGATGCCTGCCATCAGCATCAACGGTCCGTAGGAGCCTAGTCCACTCACCAGCGAATTGGACAGGAACTCCGAAGCTCCAGTCTTCTCGAGTGCCATCGACATGGGCATCATGGCAGCGATGAGCACTATGCTCTCCCAGTTTATGGTCTTGTATGCAGCCTCGACATTGCGGAAGCAGCCGGTCAGCACCATCAGCAGTCCGGCAATCATCACCGCCGTCACGGGAGCCACGGGTATGAAGTCGAACACCATCATGCATATCATCAGCAGCATTATGATGGCTGCCAGAGGAGCCTTGTGGTCGAGCGTCACCTTGGCAGCTTCCTTGAGGGGCTGTCCCAAGACAATCCATTCGGTGTCCTCACTGCTCAGGCGGGCGATGTCAGCCCATGAACCCTGCACCAGCAGCACATCACCGGCATGCATCTTCTCGTCGCGCAGGTCGCTGAGGATATATTCGTTCTTGCGGCGTATGCCCAGTATGTTCACACTGTATTTGCTACGGAACCCAGTATCCTTTACAGCCTGCCGGATGAGTTTGGATGAGGGCATCAGCACAATCTCAGCAATACCTATATCGTAGAATTCGAGCTTCTTGTCGCCTTCGCCTGCGGCGTCGGAGGTCTGGCTGTCGAGCATCTCCAGCTGATAGTCTGCGCAGAACTGCCTTGTGCTCTCTGCTTCGCCGCGGACGTAAAGGACGTCGTCTGCCTGCAGTTTGGTGCTGAAGTCAGTCAGCTGCTTGCCTGCCGACATCAGCAGACGATATTGCGGAGAGTCGCTGCGACGTACCTCCAAGATGTCAAGTCCGTACTTGCGGCGCACATCAAGGTCGACTACGCTCTTTCCCTTTAGCGATGACGACTGTACGACCTTCAGGCGGAACAGACTGGTAGAGATGCCGTATTCGGCTACGAGCTCCTTCAACGACTTCGATGCGTGTCCGTCATTGTCCTTGTCGTTGCCTCGCTTCGAGAGGAACCACTTGCTGAGAGGCAGAAGAACCAGCGTGCCAACCAGCACGCACACGCAGCCGACAGGTAAGAACGAGAAGAACGAAAGTCCCTGATAGCCGCCAGCTACGAGAGCATCCTGTATGACAAGGTTAGGCGGCGTTCCGATGAGTGTCATCATACCACCCATGCTGCTGGCAAAGGCAAGGGGCATCAACAATCGGCCGGCATTCATCTTGGCACTGGCAGCCAGACTGACAACGATGGGGAGCATCAAGGCTACTGTGCCGGTGTTGCTGACGAAGGCACCGATGCATGAGGTGACAAGCATCACCAGCAGAAACAGACGCAACTCACTCTTGCCGGCAAGCTTAAGGATGCGCGAGCTTATCATCTTTGCCAAACCAGTCTGGAAGATGGCTCCACCCACCACGAACAGTCCAATCATCATGATGACTACGTTGTTGGAGAAGCCAGACAACGCCTCGGCAGGCGTGAGAATCTGAAATACGAGAAGGGCTACAAGCGCACACAGAGCAATAATGTCGGAGCGCAACCTGCCAAGCATGAAGCCGACAGCCGACAGCAAAAGAATGGAGAGGGTTATCAACATAGCTATTTTCAGGTCTTCAGTGTAAAAACGACGACAAAAATAACAAATTTATCCCATCCGCCAAACCCATCAAAAGGACTGTGAGAATTTCCACGTTCGACAAAATCTATCTACCTTTGTAGACACAAGAAGCCCGCCAACATACAGGCATAGCAGCAAGACAAGAAGACGCACATGGAAGACTACATAGTATCAGCCAGGAAATACCGCCCTACCAATTTCAGCTCGGTCATCGGACAAGGGTCGTTGACGACCACGCTCAAGAACGCCATCGCCACAGGCAAGTTGGCACAGGCTTATCTGTTCTGCGGACCTAGAGGAGTGGGAAAGACAACGTGCGCCCGCATCTTTGCAAAGACCATCAACTGTCTGAACCCGTTGCCCGACGGTTCGGCATGCGACGAGTGCGAGTCGTGTCGCGCGTTCAACGAAGGACGTTCGCTCAACATCCATGAACTTGATGCGGCATCCAACAATTCCGTAGACGACATACGCCAGTTGGTAGACCAGGTGAGGATTCCGCCTCAGATAGGCAAGTACAAAGTGTATATCATCGACGAGGTGCATATGCTTTCGTCGGCAGCATTCAACGCTTTCCTAAAAACCCTGGAAGAGCCTCCACGTCATGCCATATTCATACTGGCAACGACAGAGAAGCAGAAGATTCTGCCAACCATATTGTCGCGTTGCCAGATATATGACTTCAGCCGCATCGGCGTGGAAGACATCGCAAGGCACTTGACTGAAGTGGCAGACAGCGAAGGCGTGACGTATGAACCGGAAGCACTGAACGTGATTGCACAGAAAGCCGACGGCGGAATGCGCGATGCATTGTCGATATTCGACCAGACGGTCAGCTTCTGCCGCGGCAACATAACCTACAAGAGCGCCATCGAGAACCTCAACGTACTGGACTATGAGTACTACTTCCGCCTGACAGACTATCTGATGCAGGAGGACGTGACCGACAGTCTGTTGCTACTCAACGACGTACTGAACAAAGGCTTCGACGCAGGCGATTTCATCAATGGATATGGTTCCCACCTGCGCGATCTGCTCGTCAGCAAGGATAGCAAGACCGTGCAGCTGCTGGAAGTCAGTGCGGGTATACGCGACAGATATGTGGAACAGGCACAACGTTGTCCGACAGGGTTCCTGTTCAAGGCAATGAAGATATGCTGCGACTGCGGACTAAACTACAAGAACAGCCGCAACAAGCGGTTTCTTGTGGAGTGCACGCTGATACAACTGGCACAGGCAGACTACCCAGAAAAAAAAAACTTAACTCCGCAAGCTGACACACCAGCACAGGAACTGCTGAAGCCCATACAACACAGCACGGCTACAACGAATGAGCACAGCACCGTTCCCGCAAAAGAACATCACGCGACTGCGGCTAAAGCAGAGCCTCAGTCCTACAAGGAGACTCCTACAGCCGAAGTAAGACCTGCACAAGTGCATGATGCGCCGACGCCATTCGGCAACAGGAAGGTTGCAGCACCCTCCGTCAAGGTCATCAGCTCAAAAGAGTTGAGCGCGCGCTCAAAAGGCACAGCCCCGCAACAGGCAACAGCTGGTGCGCCTGCATCGGCAGCAGAGCAGAAGGGAGAAGAGTCGTTTGCAAATCTGCCGCTGACTGAGGACGGGATAAGAAAGAGTTGGCTGGAATATGCATCCTCGTTGCCACAAGAGCAAGTGGCACTGGCAAGACGCATGCAGACCATGCAACCATTGCTGAATGGTAGTGCGGTGACAATCACTGTCGACAACGAACTGGCATCGAAAGAGTTTAATGCCCTGCGTCCGACAATGCAGACATTCATGCAGAAACGTCTCCGCAACAAAGACTTGACAATCAACGTCATCATATCTGCAACAAAGCAGAGCGGGCCAGCACTGAGCCGTGCAGAGCAATTCAAGAAGATGGCAGAGAAGAATGCATTGCTTCTAAAATTCAAGAAAAATCTCAATCTCGAGCTGAGTTGACTGCTATTTAGACGACTTATAAATTGTACACAAACAACACAGATTCGTGAACAACCAATCGGCAAAACGGCTACATTTGCCGTCAAGAATCCAAAATGATTAACTAATTTAAATCTGAAGAAACAATGGCTTACGTAATTGGAGACGACTGTGTGACTTGCGGAACTTGCATTGACGAGTGCCCGGTTGGAGCAATATCAGAGGGCGATACAAAGTATTCTATCAACCCCGACATGTGCACTGAGTGCGGAACATGCGCAAGTGTTTGTCCGCAGGAGGCTATCAGCCTGCCCTAACGGCACAGACCGCAACAACACAAGTGTCTGACGGGCAATACTGCCAAGCGGACACATCTAAAAAAAAAGAGAGCCTGACCCCTCAACGAGGTCAGGCTCTTGATTTATAGGTTGGGATCTTCAGAACCCACCTATATATAATAAGGTGTACGTCCACCTTATTATATATATGGTGTATGCTTACTTCAACGCCGCAAGTGCATCCTTGATTCTCTTCATTGCCTCGACAATGTTCTCATCGCTTGTGGCATAGCTCATACGGAAGCAGTCGGGATCTCCAAAAGCATTGCCACTGACACAAGCCACATGACCGACCTCAAGAAGATACATTGCCAGATCGTCGGCATTGTCGATGATTCTGTTGCCCGTCGATTTGCCAAAGAACGAGCTACACTTGGGGAACAGGTAGAAAGCACCTTCGGGCACGTTGACTTCAAGTCCAGGAATCTCCTTTGCCAACTTCACTATCAAGTCACGACGACGTTCGAATGTGCAGCGCATATCCTCTACAGGCTGTTGACTGCCTACATATGCTGCCTCAGCAGCTTTCTGCGACACCGAGCACGGACCCGACGTGTACTGTCCCTGAAGTTTGTTCAAGCCCTTGACAATCCACTCCGGACCGGCAGCGTAGCCGATGCGCCAGCCTGTCATGGCATAAGCCTTCGACACGCCATTGATGATGATGACCCTATCCCTTATCTCCTCAAACTGGGCAATGCTCTCGTGCTTGCCTATGTAGTTGATGTGCTCGTAGATTTCGTCGGAGATAACGTACAGCTGCGGATGACGTGCCACAACATCTGCCAAGGCCTTCAGCTCACTCTTGCTGTAGACAGCACCTGTAGGATTTGACGGCGAACACAGAATCAAGAGTTTGCTCTTGGGTGTGATTGCAGCTTCGAGCTGCTCACCAGTAATCTTGAAATTCTGTCCGATACCTGCAAAGACAATGACCGGAACACCGCCTGCGAGCTTTGCCATCTCCGTATAGCTGACCCAATAGGGTGCGGGCACGATTACCTCATCGCCAGGGTTTACCAGCGCAAGCACTGTGTTGCAGACAGCCTGCTTGGCACCATTGGACACGCATATCTGCGACGGTGCGAAGTCAAGACCGTTCTCGTTCTTCAGCTTAGCAGCCACAGCTTCACGTAGCGACGGATATCCCGGCACAGGAGAATAGTGCGAATAATTGTCATCGACAGCCTTCTTGGCAGCCTCCTTAATCAGGTCTGGCGTGTTGAAGTCAGGCTCACCGACACTAAGATTTATCACGTCAACGCCCTGTGCCTTCAGCTCAGAGCTCTTTTGCGACATCGCCAGCGTGGCCGAAGTCGACAGACTGTTCAAACGATCGGATAACTGATTCATAATGCTTTGAACTCCCGTTTTTATTTCTATTTCTTGTTGTTAAAATGTAAATTGTGTCCCATACGGTCCTTCTTGGTACGCAAATAGACTTCGTTGTAGGGATTCGGCGTAACCTCTATAGGCACATTCTCGGTAATCTCCAGTCCGTAAGCCTCAAGACCGACACGCTTGACAGGATTGTTTGTCATCAGCCTCATCTTGTGTACGCCCAGTTCACGCAGGATCTGTGCACCTACACCATAGTCGCGCTCATCCGCCAAATGTCCAAGGCAGATGTTTGCATCGACTGTGTCCATGCCTTGTTCCTGCAATTTGTACGCACGGATCTTATCCATCAGTCCGATGCCACGTCCTTCCTGATTGAGATATACCACTACACCCTTGCCGGCAGCATCGATCATCTGCATGGCTTTATGCAACTGTTCGCCACAGTCGCAACGCATAGAACCGAAGATGTCGCCAGTTGCACATGACGAATGTACGCGCACAAGTATAGGCTCTTCAGGTTCCCATGTGCCTTTGAACAGCGCCATGTGCTCCAGTCCATTGCTTTTCTGCTTGAACGGAATCAGTTGGAAGTCGCCATACTCTGTCGGCAGATGCACCTCCACACCACGTTCTACCATCGACTCTTCCTTGAGGCGGTAGGCTATAAGGTCATGGATGCTGATGAGCTTCAGTCCGTATTCGTCGGAGAACCGGCGCAACTCGGGCAGACGTGCCATACTGCCATCCTCGTTCATTATCTCCATTAGTGCACCTGCAGGATACAGTCCGGCAAGACGGGCCAAGTCTACAGCCGCCTCTGTATGTCCGGCACGACGCAACACACCTTTGTCTTGTGCATACAGCGGGTTGACATGTCCCGGACGACCAAAAGTCTCAGACGTAGAGGCCGGATCGGCCAACGCCTTGATGGTAGCAGCACGGTCGCTGGCAGATACACCCGTGGTGCAACCTTCCAGCTTGTCTATAGTAATGGTGAAAGGTGTTCCCAGTAGGGATGTATTGTCCATCACCTGATGTGGCAGCTGCAACTCTTCACACCGCGAAATGGTGATTGGCGCACACAGCACACCACGTGCATGTTTCAACATGAAATTGACCTTATCGGGCGTAACCTTCTCTGCTGCAATGATCAGGTCGCCTTCGTTCTCACGGTCCTCGTCGTCAACGACAACGACAAAATTGCCGGCCTTGATTTCCTCAATGGCCTCTTCGATTGTATCAAGTCTTATATCCTTCATATCACAACTTGTTTTTATGTTTCCTCTTCCAACAGTCTGTTGATTATCTCTATTGCCTCGCTATTGATGTTTGCAATTTCCTTTATGTCTCTGTCCAGCCTGGTCCTGAACACCCATATCCTGATGTAGAAGAACAGTCCGACGGGTAGCACAACAGCACACACTACGTTGGGCCACGTCTTCACAAAAGGACGACGGCATGCCAAGTCGGCCATGACAGGATATTTCTCAAGCACATTGAGCAGATGCAACGAACGCGAGTTCGACATTTCCTCTATCACCTCTTCCATCTCGGCACAAAGGGCTGCAAAACGTTCGTCGCCGGCAGCATTCGTCCACAACGTCAGGTAATTGGGGGCTCTCTTCAGCCTGCACTGATGCGAATAGTCCTCCAGATTAGCCGACAGCTGGCGCAGTTTGTCTGACAGCAGACAGTAGTCTATGTCGCGTATGATGACATCCTTCCTCGTGAAATGCCGCTTCGTGCGTATACCCAACATGCGTTTTATCCATCCGACGTAGGTATCCATGTTCAGCACCACTGAGTCGTTGTTCGACTTATACGTCAGGAACGCACCGAGTGGAGCCAGCACAGCAGTGCTCAGCCACATGCCTGCCATTATTGGCCACTTGCCATCACGTGCCATCTTGTAGCCTGTGTTGTTGACAATGTAGTAGAAGATGAATATGATGACCGACACCACCACTGGCATTCCCAAGCCACCCTTCCTGATGATGCCTCCCAACGGTGCACCGATGAAGAAGAATATGAGGCAAGCCAGCGAGAGCGTTATCTTCTCATGCCACGCCGTCTGATGGCGGCGCAGGCTTGTCATAGTCTGATTGATGTTCGTACCACGGAAACTCCAGTCCGACTGCACCGATGTGGCATTGCTCAAGGCTTCGTTGTAGTAGGTCTGTTTGTCCGACAGCGGAGCACGAGCCAACACACTGTCGATGTTGTATCCACCGTTTGTAGCAGCACCGACAAGCTTAATCGTATCCACATCGGCAAGACGTGTCAGCACACGATAGGTATTGCTGACAGCAGTCTTGTAGTTATACTGTCCCATGCTGTCCACTTGTAGGCGCATTGAGTCTATGCTCGCCTCAAGCATAGACATGTTCTTGCTGTTAGACTGGCTCGTCATGAAGCCCTCGTCGATGATGTTGAAGTTGGCGTTGAACTCTATTATGGCGTTCTTCTCGTCGAACGACTCGCGACGGTAAGGCACATTACGCTGTGCCAGGTTCTGTTGCTGCAGGTTCTCAAACTGTTCTCCATGGTAGAGGTGCAGATAAAGGTGCTGCTTGTCGGCAGTCATCTCCATGCGTCCAGAGTCGGCACGTATTATCTGCGCATTCTCGAATCCATTGGCGAAGTTGTATATCATCACGTTGTAGAGCATTCCCGTCTTGCGGTCCTTGCTCTCGACGTATAGGTTGTAACCTTCTATCTGGTCGTAGAACGCACGCTCCGGAATGTCCAGCTCAGGTGACTTCTGCTTCATGGATATAACCAACGTCCACAGCTTGGTCTGTGCCTTTGGACCGATGTAATTCTGGAAGAAGAAGGACACGCAACAGATGATACTGATAAACACAATCAGCGGTCTCATGATTTGAAGCAGTGATATTCCCGCCGCCTTCATGGCAAGCAGCTCATAGCGTTCGCCGAAGTTGCCGAAGGTAATCAACGATGCCAGCAATACGGCCAATGGCAGTGAGGCAGGAACCAGCGTGAGCGATGCATAAAAGAAAAACTGTGCCAGAACGGTCACGTCCAGTCCTTTGCCGACCATATCGTCGACATACTTCCACAAGAACTGCATCATGAAGATGAACAGACAGATGAGGAACGTGCCGACAAACAGTAGGCAGAAGCTCTTCAGTATGAATATGTCCAATTTCTTAATGTGCAGCATCTCTCACTCAGAATCCGTTTTGCTCCAGCTTGCAAAGATAGTGCAAATCCCATGACCGTGCAAAACGCAAGAAACCAACCGCACGTGGGAGTGTTGCATGGAAAAGTTGTGTCGTGAGCATCCGTCAGAAGCCAGCCGTGCGACGCAGCGTCTCTATCTGCGTATCCCACAGTTCCTTCATATCGTCCACCTCATCCTCATTGGCAAAGTCGATAACCTGCAGGATATACTCCGGCGTCAGGTCACCGGCAATCATCTTCAGCTCAAAGAATTCATGTGCGTCGGGACTGTCGAGCCACTTGAACGTGATGTTCTGATAGGGTCTCTGGCTTGTTATCCTGGCTTTGCGCGGCTCATCACCCTCCCATTGGAAAGTAACCTCACGTCCGTCAATGGCAACCTTGTCTGCAAACCACGACTCCAGTCCGGCAGCCGTGCCAATGAATTCCCAAAGGATGTCATCGGACGTAGTGTTCAGCAGATATTCCAGCACAAATTTCACGCGTCTCATAGCTCTACGGACTGTCTTTTTTCTTTTCCGTCGCTAAGATATGGAGAAAATACATATATGCAACAGTTCCCAGAACTTTTATTACAGGGCGGGTTCTAAAAACAGTCACGCAATACGGCAAAGCCAATTTCTATAGTCTACCTTAAAAATTAGTCACCAAAGTTTTGGAGTTTACGGCAAACGCCCTATCTTTGCACCCGCAATCTCAGAAGGAGAACCTTCGTGATAGCAATAAAAAAAGAAGTCGATGGCGGGATAGCTCAGCTGGTTAGAGCGCATGATTCATAATCATGAGGTCCTGAGTTCAAGTCTCAGCCCCGCTACGCAGAGTAGCCCTGCAAGCATGATGCTTGTGGGGCTTTTTTGTATTGCGAATTTAACATGCAGTACGACAGCCTCCTACTTTTTTATTCCTACCTTTGACAGCAGAATAGCAGAGAGACCCGCAAGCTACCACAAAGAAAGAAGAAGGGGAGATATGAAATATCTGTTCATAGTACAAGGCGAAGGACGAGGACACCTGACACAAGCCTTATCGCTGAAGGAAATGCTACAACGCAGCGGTCATGAGGTGACAGAAGTAATGGTGGGCATCAGCAACAACCGCCACCTGCCACAGTTCTTTCGCGAGCAGATAGGTACGGACATCACGACTTTCGAAAGCGTCAACTTCCTGCCCACAGCGCAGAACCGCCGTTCAAAGCTTCTGCGCAGTGCCATTTATAACTTCGCACGGACAGGTGCTTATCTGCGCACCATCCGCTACATACACGACAAAATCAACGCTTCAAGTGCCGACGTTGTGGTGAACTTCTACGAGTTCCTCACCGGACTGACCTACGCCATCTGCCGGCCCGACAAACCGTATTTCTGCATCGGACACCAGTACGTGTTCTTACATAGCGACTTCTGTGCGCCAGATATCAACCGGCGCAGCCTGTTCCTATTGCGGCTCTTCACCCGACTGACCAGTCTGAACTGCCAACGTCGTCTGGCGCTATCGTTCCGCGACATGAACCCCGACGACAAGCATAACATCTCCGTGGTTCCTCCATTGTTGCGCCGCGATATCCTCGGACTGGAGCCGGAGCACGGCAATTACATCCTCGGCTACATGGTCAATGCAGGCTTCGCAGCAGAGATGCAACGTTTCCACGAAGCCAATACCACTGTGCCCCTGCACGTATTCTGGGACAAGAGCAATGAACCGACGGCAAAGCAGGTCGACGATACCTTGACATTCCATCAGGTCGATGACAAGCTATTCCTCAACTATATGCGTTCCTGCTCAGCGTATGCCAGCACCGCCGGTTTCGAAAGCATATGCGAGGCGATGTATCTTGGCAAGCCCATCCTGATGGTACCTGCACACGCAGAACAAGACTGCAATGCTGCCGACGCAGTAATGGCAGGAGCCGGCATTGCTGCCGATACGTTCGACTTCGGCAAACTGGCAGAAGCCGCACATTCGTTCAAACCCAACACCGAGTTTCCACAATGGTCACGACGTGCCGAAGCGCGCATCGTCCCTCTCGTGCGTCCTCAGTACATGCAACCATCAAGTTGGGCGGCACAATGCCTGCGTGCTATCGTAGCACGCCTACTGGCTACGCCGATTTAACCGTATTATCCGCCATCCCAAGCTAAAGGAATACATGCATCCTAACGGTTGCAATGTCTTCAGAAACCATTGTATATTGTTCATCGAATGGACTCATGTACTCTCACACCGTTCGACATGAGCATTCATAACGTTCGGCGTGAGACGACTTAATATATCTCCAACGACGGCTTAAGTTATCTGCTCGTATGACTTTGACTACCATCTGTCATCATTGAAATCCCACTAAAATTCCACTTTGCTCCATAACATCCGCAGCGGCTTTATTGATTTTCTTCCGTCCCTTCTTGCATGACGGCTGGCGGCACACTAATTTAGCGGTCGCAAAAGACAGGGTTATGTTTATACTTATAGGAAGTTTGGTAGTCCTTGCAGTGATTGCCGCCATAGCAGGCGTGGTTAGAACGCGCAGTCTCAAGCGCAAGCTCGAGGCGGGCGAGATAAAGGAGATGCCGAAAGTGAAGATGGTGACAGACTGCGGTGCAGACTCGTGCGAGCTTGAGAATGGAGGTTCGTGCGAGGTGGAAGACTGTCTGAAGCTAGCTGTGAGGCAGGATGTGGAGTACTATGACGACGAAGAGCTTGACGCCTTCCGCGGTATGGCTTCCGACAGCTATAATGACGAACAGATTGCCGAATTCGGTGAGGTGCTGGGCACAATGCAACCCGACGACGTGCCGGGATGGCTGCACAGCCTGGAGCTACGCGGCATCGCACTGCCTGACCAGCTGAAGGATGAGGCGTACATGTTGCTTTGCGACAGACAGAACAACGCTGCGTCCGCCACAACCTGATTTTGTGCTATATAATATAAGGAGAAGAAAAACACGCACCATAATATGGAACTGCTGCAATACACATTCTTCCAACACGCGCTGATAGGTAGTCTGCTTGCATGCCTCTCGTGCGCCACCGTGGGCACCTACATAGTGTCGCGGCGCATGGTGTTCATCAGTGGAGGTTTGGCTCACGCTTCATTCGGCGGCATAGGACTGGGACTGTTCCTCGGTCTGCCTCCTGTGCTCACGGCAGCAGTATTTGCCGTGCTGTCGGCATTTGGCATCGAGTGGATTGGAGGACGTGGTAAGAACGTGCGTGAGGATTCTGCCATTGCAATGTTCTGGACATTCGGCATGGCTGTGGGCATAATCTTCTCGTTCCTGTCACCAGGATTCACGGCAGACCTGTCGACATATCTCTTCGGCAACATACTGACCATAACGTCAGGCGACATAGCACTATTGGCAACAGTGACAGCAGCAGTGACGCTGTTCTTCGTGCTGTTTGCAGACAACATAATCTACGTAGCGTTCGACCGAGAGTTTGCCATGTCGCGACGTATGCCGGTACGCGCCATGGAATATGTCATGATGGCATTCATAGCACTGACAATCGTGGCGTGCCTGCGCATGGTGGGAATAGTTCTCGCCATATCAATGCTGACTATACCGCAGATGACGGCAAACCTCTTCACACATCGCTTCAAGAGAATAATACTGCTATCAGCAGTAATTGGCTACGCCTGCTGCCTTGGAGGACTGGCACTGTCGTACCGATACAACATTCCGTCAGGAGCAACCATCATATTCCTGTCGATAATAATGTTTCTCGCGTGCAGATGGATAAGGGGAATTTCCTTATCTTTACGCCGAAAGAACAACTGAAAAGAAGAAAACCGACATATATCATTCACTACAGCAATGACAGAAATAACAATACAGTCGTTAGATCACATACAGGAAGCTGCACATCAGTTTGTATCGTTAATGGATGATGACACAGTCTTTGCCTTCTACGGCAAGATGGGAGCAGGCAAGACAACATTCATCAAATCAGTGTGTCAGGAGCTCGGCGTCACAGACAACGTGACGTCTCCCACGTTCGCCATCGTCAACGAATACCGTTCGGAGACAACAGGTGAACTGATTTATCACTTCGACTTCTATCGCATCAAGAAACTCGAAGAGGTTTATGACATGGGCTACGAGGATTATTTCTATAGCGGTGCCGTATGCTTCATCGAATGGCCGGAGCTGATTGAAGAACTGCTGCCGGGCAATACCGTAAAGGTCTGCATAGAGGAGACCGAGAATGGAACACGACGTCTCACGATGGGGAGCATGGAGTAAAGGGCAACACAAGAAAGAAGAGCTGTCATGGAGAAATATATACTGCAAGCAATATTGGTCAGCATGGGAACAGTGTCGTTGCTGGCTGCCGTTATGAACTGGGAGTGGTTCTTCAGCGCAATGAATGCACAGATGGCAGTAAAAATGATGAGTCGCCGCAATGCACGCCTGTGGTACGGTTTCGGCGGCATTGTGGCGATACTCGTTGCATTGTTGCTCGTCTAGCAGACAGAATCGTTGTAGTCCATCTCACCCTGCACGACAAACAGAACTTCGTCGTGCTCATAAGGTCCCATCTGGTCTTTCTTGGACTCCTTGAGAATGTAGTCGACAACCTTGTCAAGGTCAATGTCGATGCATCCGTCGGAATCAGGAGTCGCATCAAGCACACCGCTATTCACATAGTACTCGTCCATCAGGTCGAGGAAATAGTAGAGTTCGTCGTCGGTAAAACGCGTCTTCAGTTCCTGTGGCAGATAGTTCTTGATGAATTCGATGGTCTTCTCATCGTCGATGTCGTCTGCCGAGAATTCGTCGTTGACAGCCATAACAAATCCTTTCTTTTGGGGTTAAACGTAAGGCTCCGCTTATTTCAGCAGAGCTTCAATCTTCGTCACAAACGCAGGCTTCGGAGCCGAGCCTACCTGCTTGTCGACAAGTTCACCATTCTTGAAGAACAGCACCGTTGGGATGTTGCGGATGCCATACTGTGACGGCAGATCTGTGCTGTCGTCGACATTGCACTTGCAAATCACAACCTTGTCGTTGTATTCCTCTGCCAACTGGTCGATTATAGGACTGACCATGCGGCACGGACCGCACCATGTTGCCCAAAAATCTACAACTACAGGTTTGCTCGTATCTGCCAATACCTGCTGGTAATTCTCGTCGTTAAGTTCAATTACTGCCATATTCATTAATGAATTAAAAGGTTATTATTCGTTTTCGTTCTCTGTTCTCTCTTTTCACGTCGGACGACGCATGCAAACGACGTGCCAAGCTCAATTAATCTTATACTGCAAGCCGCACGAGCCTTCAAGGAAATCAACCAGCTCCTTGTCGACCGACAATCTGTCGTGCGACACAAAATCAGCAGACATCTGCGTCTCTGGGTCGACGACACAGAAGCAAAGCTCCGAATCGCCACGATGGTTCTTCGCCATCTCCGTCAGCTGCATAATGGTGTCGTCATCGATAGCGCTGAGCGGGATCTTTATCGTTATTCGTTCTATCAGCTTGTCGTTGACCTCCGACAGCAGTTCAACACTGTCTATTTTCATCTCCAAGTCTCCTTCCTTGCCCCACTTGCGCGGCTGCACATGTGCACGCATGAAGACGAGCATCTTCTCCTGCAGATAGCCCTGCCAGCGTGCCCAGTCATCACCCCAGAAAGGAATCTCGTGTGAGCTCGAGAAATCCTCCAACTTCACGATGCCATAAGGGTTACCC
>CAVHJI010000006.1:17683-29111 GCA_963636255.1 Bacteroidaceae bacterium
TGCTAAGACCTTGGCGCACGGCTGTGACCATGCCCCCAAACGTCAATCCTTTACGCGAGGCAAGGCTCTGAAGTTCGTCAAGTTCGTTGAGGTGGGTGTTCACCACATTATTAAGGACTACGGAATATTTGTCAAGCGGATGCGACGAGAGGTAAATTCCGATGAGCTCCTTTTCCTTGTTCAATCTGTCAAGGTCGCCCCACGGCTCCACGACGGGCACTTCGGGAGTAGCTATCGGCACCACATCCATCCCTCCGAACAGGCTGTTCACGGCGGCAGACTTGTCTTCCTGATACTTGTTGCCATAGCGGACAAGCGTTTCGGCGAAGCTCTCGCCACGTGAGTTAACGCCAAAATACTGTTCGCGCTTCAGCCCGAAGGCATCGAAAGCGCCCGACTGCGCCAGACATTCAATGTTCTTCCTATTGCATGCCATGAGGTTGATACGCTGAACAAGGTCGAATATGCTATTGTATGGTCCGTTCTTCTTGCGCTCAGCCACTATTGTGTCGGCAGCATTCGCACCGAGCCCCTTTATGGCACTAAGTCCAAAGCGTATGTTGCCGTCCTTATTGGCAGTAAACTTCTGGTTACTCTCGTTGACATCAGGTCCCAGCACCTGTATGCCCATTGCCTTACATTCGTTCATAAGCTTCGTAATGTCGACAATATTCGACAAGCTTCGGCTCATCACGGCAGCCATGTATTCGGCTGGATAGTGCGCCTTGAGATATGCCGTCTGATATGCCACCCACGAATAGCACGTGGCGTGACTCTTGTTGAAGGCATACGAAGCAAACTTTTCCCAATCCGCCCAAATCTTTTCCAAGACGGCAGGATCATGTCCGTTAGCCTTGCCTCCGGCAATGAACTTCGGCTTCAGATGGTCCAGCTTGTCCTTCAGCTTCTTTCCCATTGCCTTACGCAGCGTGTCCGATTCACCGCGCGTGAAGTTGGCAAGCAATCGCGACAGCAACATGACCTGCTCTTGATAGACGGTGATGCCGTAGGTATCCTTCAGATATTGCTCCATGCACGGGATGTCATACTTTATAGGCTTACGTCCATGCTTGCGGTCGATGAAGTCGGGGATGTAGTCCATAGGTCCCGGACGGTAGAGGGCATTCATGGCTATGAGGTCTTCGAACACAGAGGGCTGCAGTTCGCGCAAGTACTTCTGCATTCCGGCAGACTCGAACTGGAATGTTCCAATGGTGCGTCCCTCACAATAGAGCTGATAGGTCAACTTGTCGTCGATGGGAATCTTGTCGAGGTCAATCTCCTCGCCGCGCGAATCGCGGATATTGTCCACAGCTTCCTTCAGGATAGACAGCGTCTTCAGTCCGAGGAAGTCCATCTTGATGAGTCCGGTCTCCTCGATTACCGAGCCTTCGTACTGCGTACACAACAGCTTCTCACCAGTCTCCTTGTCTTCGGCAGTGCTCACAGGCACCCAATCGGTGATATCGTCACGGCAGATGATTGTTCCGCACGCATGTATGCCAGTACCACGTATGTTGCCTTCGAGCATCTTTGCATATTTCAGCGTATCGCGTTCCAGCGGGTCGTCCGACTGCTCCGCCTTCTTCAGTTCAGGCACATAGTCGATGGCGGTCTGCAGATTGAGCTTCTTGTCGGGAATGCGGTCGGGGATGAGCTTGCACAGACGGTCGGATTCTGCCAGCGGCAGCTTCTGCACGCGTGCCACATCCTTTATGACCATCTTCGTCGCCATGGTGCTGAAGGTTATGATGTGTGCGACTTTCTCCTTGCCATATTTCTTTGTCACCCAGTCGAGCACTCGATAGCGTCCATCGTCATCGAAGTCGGTATCGATATCAGGCAGCGATATACGGTCTGGGTTGAGGAAGCGTTCGAACAGCAGGTCGTATTTTATCGGGTCAATCTTCGTTATTCCCAAGCAATAGGCGACTACAGAACCGGCAGCACTGCCACGTCCCGGTCCCACCATGACGCCAAGTTCCTTGCGTCCGGCATTGATAAAGTCTTGCACTATGAGGAAGTAGCCCGGGAAGCCCATGGTCTTCATCACGTGAAGCTCGAACTTGATGCGCTCAAGTACGTCTTTCCCAATAGGATCTCCGTAGCGTTCCTTCGCGCCTTCCAGCGTCAGCTTCTCCAGATAGTCGGCTTCAAACTTTATGCGGTACAGCTTGTCGTAGCCTCCGAGCTTCTTTATCTTCTTCTCTCCCTCCTCGCGGGTCATTATCTCGTTGCCGTTCTCGTCGCGCGTAAACTCCTGGAACAGCTGTTCCTCCGAGAACTTCTTCCTATACTCTTCCTCGGTTCCGAACTCTTCGGGGATGGGGAAGAACGGCATGATGGGCGCATGGTTGATGGTGTAGTATTCGGTCTTGTCGAGCAGCTCGAGTGTATTCGACAAGGCTTCGGGATCGTCGGAGAAGACGTCATTCATCTCTTCACGCGTTTTGAACCACTCCTGCTTGGTGTACATCATTCGCGTCGGGTCATCCAGGTCTTTGCCTGTATTGAGACATATCAGGCGGTCGTGTGCCTCGGCGTTTTCCTCATCGACGAAGTGCACGTCATTGGTGCACACCAGCTTGATGCCAAATTTCTTCGACAGCCGTCGCAGCTCTTCGTTGACCTTAAGCTGCATGGGGTAAGCCTCATGATTGGCACGTGGCACAGTGGCTTGATGCAGCTGCATCTCCAGGTAGTAGTCGTCACCAAACACGTCCTTATACCATCTAATCGCTTCTTCCGTTCCCTCCATGTCGTCGGCGGTTATGTGGCGTGGCACTTCTCCTGCCAGGCACGCGCTGCAGACCATCAGTCCTTCATGATATTTCTTCAGCTCGCTACGGTCTGTTCGCGGACGCATATAGTAACCTTCGGTCCATGCATGCGACACGAGTTTTATCAGGTTATGATAGCCCGTATTGTTCTTTGCCAGCACGATGAGGTGATATCCGCCCTGATCCTGCTTGCCGTTGCGGTCGTACATGCTGTGGCGGGCGACATACATCTCGCAACCAATGATGGGCTTGAACAGCTTTCCCTCGGCTGCTTGCAGCTTCCCCCTGTAGTCGGACAGTGTCTGTTCCTTGTCGTCGCACTCTTCAGCACCGCTCTCCACACTGGCAATATGCTTCTTCAGGTCCGATATCTCGTCCCTCACCGCACCATTCACCTTGTCGGTGTAGTTGATGAACTCCTTTATTGCAAACATATTGCCGTGGTCGGTGACAGCCATGCCCTTCATACCATTGGCTCTGGCTTTGTCCACAAGCTTTTTCACGGCGGCTTGTCCGTCGAGCAACGAGTATTGTGTATGTACGTGCAGATGTACGAAGTCTTGCATATCTCTGTATACTTATTTCCTCTTGGTCTAAAACATCTCAAATATACGACGGTTATTTTTCCCGTGCAAAGAATAATCGGATTGCGCGTGCCCCGTTTCGCTTTTCTATCTCAAATCTTTGTTGCATTATCAAAATAGACTTACTTTTGCGGTTGGTTTAGACGGAAACACACCCGAACCCTTGTCATCAATAATGAAAAGGCTTAAAAAGATACATATACATCAAGAAGGCACACACACGCTGGTCGGTGGATTGGCACTGCTTGTGGCAGTGAACGCCGTGCTGTATTTTGCTTTCGAAACCAAGATACCATTCTTCAGCGTATTGGGCATCAGCGTCATCATCTATGGCATAGTGCTCAACTTCTACCGTTGCCCCATCAGGTTCTTCGCCGGCAATCCCGAGAAGGTTGTGGTGGCTCCTGCCGACGGCAAGGTCGTAGTGGTCGAGGAGGTCGAAGAGAACGAGTACTTCCACGACCGCCGCATTCAGGTGTCCATATTCATGAGTCTCACCAACGTGCACGCCAACTGGTATCCCGTCGAGGGGTCCGTTATGAAGGTGGAGCATCAGAATGGCAAGTATATGGCTGCATGGTTGCCAAAGGCAAGCACCGACAACGAACGTTCGACCATTGTCATAAAGACTCCCGACGGTGTTGAGGTCCTGACACGGCAGATTGCAGGAGCGATGGCGAAACGCATCGTCACTTACGCCGTTCCTGGCGACGAGTGCTACATCGACGAGCACATGGGATTCATCAAGCTCGGTTCGCGTGTCGACGTGTTCCTGCCGTTGGGCGCCGACATCAAAGTTGCCTTAGGACAACACACCGTGGGCAATCAGACCATAATAGCACAACTGAAATAATGGCAAACCGTCTGACGCGACACATACCGAACACCATCACTTGTCTGAATCTCTTTTCAGGTTGTGTGGGTTGTGTCATGGCTTTCAATCATCAATACGATTGGGCGCTCGTGGCGATTCTGTGCAGCGCCGTGTTCGACTTTTTCGACGGCATGGCAGCACGTGCACTGGATGCACATTCCATCATCGGTAAAGACATCGATTCGCTCGCCGACGACATCAGCTTTGGATTTGTGCCTGCAGCGATCGTATTTACCCTTCTTCAAGAACGCATGTTGCTGTCGGGTGGACAAGACATCTTGTCGGCCATTCTGCCGTACGCAGCTTTCCTTATTGCCGTGTTCTCGGCGTTGCGGCTTGCCAAGTTCAACAACGACAGCCGGCAGACTACCTCCTTCATCGGACTGGCTGTTCCTGCCAGTGCACTGTTCTGGGCTTCACTGGTTGCCGGATTGCACGACTATCTCGCCACAGCTCCTTCCTACATCACGCTGTGTCTCATCATCGGCATCATGCTGTCGAGCTGGCTGTTGGTGTCGGAGATTCCGATGTTCTCGCTAAAGTTCAAGAGCCTCCGTTGGGCAGACAACAAGACTCGCTTCATCTTCCTGATGGGCTGTGTGCCGTTGCTTGCAGTCTTCGGGCGGTTGGGGTTTGCCCTTATTATAATATGGTATATCGCGTTGGCCGTCATCGAATGGTTGACATCCAAAACCTCTAACCGCCAAGCATGAAATACTTCATCATCATAATCGCGCTGCTGTTCATCGTGCTCGGTCGACGCACGGTCGTGAACATCATCCGCCGCTCATTGGGCTTCGGTCCCATCGGTAGCGAAAAGCGCAATTCCACAATCAGCCGCACCACGCCCAAACGCAAGAAAGTGTTCGGAAAGAACGACGGCGAGTACATCGAGTACGAGGAGATAAAGAATAAAGACTCCTGATAACACGTTGCGTGAAACTGCTACGTATTACGCGAAACATGCTAGAGTTTGCGTGAAACGTGCCGCGTGTTGCGTGAAACTATTACGCGAAACGTCCCCTGACTGGAATCAGAAGAAAAGGGAGGAGAGTCTTCTTCAACGAGTAATCATCCTGCTATGGCGCTTACCTGCAAGATGAACGGTCTCAAGCATACACTAATAGCATGGCACCTCGGCAGGATGTCTGCGCTGTAGGATGTATAGTCCCGGAATGCGCAGACACGCCCAACATCCAGCGTCCAAGAGCCTAACCCTCCGCTAAAGGGGAAGGAGAATCCGACACTAAAGGGCCTCACCCTGCCCTTCCATAAAGGGAAAGTGAAGTCCAGCACTCAAAATCCAACACCCAGACCGGTGCGGTGCTCCGCCCGTTTTATCTTAGTTCCTCGACCTCATCGGGCGTCAGAGGGATCTTCTTGCCCAGACGGCGTGCTCCGGTAGGTGTAATCAAGTAGTCCTCCTCATTGCGGATGCCGCCGAAGTCGCGGTATGTTTCAAGCTTGTCGTAATTGATGAAGTCGGTGAACTTCTTGTCACGTTTCCACTGGTCAATCAGTTCGGGGATGAAGTATATTCCCGGCTCTACGGTGTGCACGAATCCTGGTTGCAGCGGAATGGCGAGACGCTGGCTCTTTCTGCCAAACTGTGTGCTCTTCGGCTTGCCGTCGTAACCGACCCAGATTTCTCCAAGGCTCTCCATGTCATGCACGTCAAGACCCATCATGTGTCCCAGTCCGTGCGGATAGAACAGTGCGTGTGCTCCTTCGTGTACGGCATCCTCAGCGTTGCCTTTCATGAGTCCCAGATCCTTCATGCCTTCCACAAGGACGCGTGCCGACAGGTCATAGACATCCATGTACGAAATGCCAGGGCGCAAAGCCTTGACACTCTCGAGGTGCATGGCATTCTGGATGACGTAGACATCCTTCTGCTTCTGTGTGAATGTCCGGTCGGCAGGGAATGTCGAAGACATGTCACCGCAATAGCCCGACTGCAGCTCAGCTCCTGCATCGATCAGGAACAGGTCGCCCGACTTCACCTGATTGTTGTAGCCGTGATTGTGCAGTGTCTGTCCGTCTTTTGTCGCAATGGTTGCAAACGACAGTTCGCAGTTGTTCTTCTTGGCGACATATTCTATCTGGGCAGCCACCTCATATTCGTACATTCCAGGGCGCAACATCTTTATGGCTGCTATGTGCATGTCCGCAGTAACGTTACAAGCTTTCTCGATTTCGGCGATCTCCTCGTCCGACTTCACGTTGCGTTGTGCCACTACCGCACGGATGAAAGGCACCGAACCCTCCTGATGCGGCGGCGGAATGCCCAGCCAGTCCTGCAGCTTCAGCTTATGCTCCGGACGGTACGGCGGCAGATAGTGTATGGTCTGTCCCTTGACGATTGCCGAGCGCAGATAATCGTCGACCTTACTGTAAGGCATAGTGTTCACGACACCTACGCCCTCGCACGTCTCCTTGAGCGTAGGCACGAGACCCGTCCACACGATGTCATCCATCGTAAGTTCGTCGCCGAAGACGATATCCTTGTCCTCGTCAATGTCAACTATTGCAGCCAGTCCGGGCTGTGATATTCCGAAGAAATAGAGGAATGAAGAGTCCTGACGGTAGCGGAACGTATTGTCCGCATAATTCAGTCCCTGTTCGTCATTCCCCAAAAACAGCAATATGCCAGAGCCGACATTCTTCTTCAGCAGGGCTCTGCGCTGCACATAAGTTTCCTTTGCGAACATAACTTTTATGTTTTACGTTGAACGTTTTATGTCTCACGTTTTGCGTTTTATGTTTTGCGTGACAGATATGGGACATGCACATAACACATAACACGCAGCACCTTAGTGTCACCTCTATCGTTTCAGCAGTTCGTTCTCTGCCTGGTGGACAGACTCGGTGTTGAGCGAGCTATAGGCACGCTGCATCATTTGGCGGATGCGGTCGTTGCACAGATTGCCGATGCTACCCTCGTGGGTGTGGTGCACGGTCTTGCTGTGGCTGAACTCGCCGCGTTCAAACTCAAGTCCCACCTGCTTGTAGGCATCGCGGAAGGGCACGCCCTGCCGTACAAGTTCGTTGACACGCTCCACGGTGAAGATTGGCAGATAGCGGTCGTCGTCGAGGATGTGTTCGTTGACGCGTATGCGCTCTATGATGTAGTTTGTCATCGTCAGACAGTCCTTCAGCTGGTCGAAGGCAGGGAGGAACGACTCCTTCAGCTGCTGATAGTCGCGGAAATATCCGCTCGGCAGATTGTTGGAGATGAGCGTGACCTCCTGCGGCAGTGTCTGCAGCTTGTTGCATCGTGCGCGTATCAGTTCGAACACGTCGGGGTTCTTCTTGTGCGGCATGATGCTCGAGCCTGTGGTGCACTCGTCGGGCAGTTTTATGAATCCGAAGTTCTGGCTGTTGAACATGCAGGCGTCGAACGCCAGCTTCGACAGTGTGGCTGCAACGCCGGCAAGGGCGAAGGAGACGTAGCGTTCCATCTTGCCGCGTCCCATCTGGGCATACACCACGTTGTAGTTCAGGTCGTCGAATCCCAGCAGCTGCGTTGTCATGGTGCGGTTCAGCGGGAACGACGATCCATAGCCTGCTGCCGAGCCCAGCGGATTCTTGTTCACCATGTGGTAGGCTGCACTGAGGAAGTTCATGTCGTCGGCCAGGCTCTCCGCATAAGCGGCAAACCACAGTCCGAACGACGACGGCATGGCAATCTGCAGATGCGTGTATCCCGGCATCAAGATGTCCTTGTGCTTGTCGCTCTGGTCGATGAGTGTGCCGAACAGCGTGTTCACGAGCCCTGCCACCTCCTCAATCTGCTCGCGAGTGAAGAGCTTCAGGTCGAGCAGCACCTGGTCGTTGCGCGACCGTCCGCTGTGGATTTTCTTGCCTATATCGCCCAAACGGCGTGTCAGCATCAGCTCCACCTGCGAATGCACATCCTCCACGCCGTCCTCAATGACGAAGTCGCCCTTTTCGGCAACGGCGTAGACGTTGCGCAGCTCCTTGAGCAGGACGTCCAGCTCCTCTGCCGTGAGCAGGCCTATGCATTGCAGCATGGTGATGTGGGCCATCGAGCCCAGCACGTCATACTTGGCGAGATACAGATCCATCTCGCGGTCGCGCCCCACGGTGAAGGTTTCTATGTCCTTATTTATCTGCGTGGACTTCTCCCAAAGTTTCTGTGCCATGTAGTAGATTCGTATATTTTAGTAGTTTATCATCGTCAGAGCCTCGGCAATGCGGTTCAGTGCATCAGTGATTGGCTTCTGTGCCATCTTCAGCAGGAACGGGCTCAGCTCCAGCTCACCGACGAGCTGCAGCGTGCACTGGCTTGCCGTGGGACGTCCCAGCTGTATGTTCAGCGTGAACGGCACGGGCGACTGTACGGTGCAGTAGCGTATGCTGTCGTATGGCTGTACCTCGCTGAGCTTCAGCGAGATATCGCCCATCATCGTGGGAAATGTCAGGCAGCCGTCCTGTACCTTTATGTCCTTCAGCTTGTCGCTCGGTATGTTAGCCGCCATGCGTTCCAGGGTTCCCGTGTTTGCCAGCTTCTCGTAGACACTGCGCTGCGGGGCCTGTATGGTCTTGATGTCGCTCTGAAAACTTGTTGTGTTGCTCATCGTCTATAGCCGTTAGCCGTTTCTATGGTCATTTTTCCTCGCCCCAGTGTGCAGGGTCTTTGCGCCACTCGTTCAGCGTGGGCACGTCGGTCTCCTCGATGTATCCTGTACGCAGAGCCACATCCAGCACCGCCTCATAGTTTGTCAGCGTCACCAGCTGCACCTTGGCATCCTTGAAGGCTTTCTCTGCAACGGGGAATCCGTAGGTGAACGAAGCCACCATGCCAATCACCTCACAGCCGTCGCGGCGTATTGCCTCCACTGCCTTGAGGCTGCTTGCGCCTGTCGACACGAGGTCCTCGACGACAACCACCTTCATGCCCGGTCGAAGTTCACCCTCGATGAGGTTCTCCAGTCCGTGGTCTTTTGGTTTCGAGCGGACATAGACAAACGGCAGGTTCAGCACGTCTGCCACCAATGCACCCTGTGGAATGGCACCCGTAGCCACACCGGCAATGGCGTCGACCTGTCCGAAGTGCTCCAGGATGGAGCGCGACAGCTCCACCTTCACGAAGTTGCGCAACGACGGATACGACAGTGTCTTGCGGTTGTCACAGTAGAACGGTGATTTCCAGCCCGACGCCCATGTGAAGGGGTTGGCAGGCTGCAGTTTTATAGCCTTGATCTTCAGTAATCTCTCTGCAAAAAGTTTCTCTAACGTTTTCATGATGCCCTTTATTAAATATGTTGTAGGCCGCAAAAGTAACACATTTATTCGGTAAGAACAGCGATTTGCGTGTTATGTTTTTTACGCCTTTCTTACCTTTGCACCCCAAAACATACAGGCACTATGCAAACCAAGAATTCAGTCATCATCCTGTCCGGCGGCATGGACAGCGTCACGCTGCTCCACGACCGCAAGGAGCAGATAGCCCTCGCCATCACCTTCGACTACGGCAGCAATCACAACCAACGCGAAGCGCAGTGTGCAGCCCTCCACTGCCACGAACTCAGCATCGAGCACCTCATCATCCCGTTGTCGTTCATCAAGGACCACTTCAAGTCATCCCTGCTGGAAGGCGCCGATGCCATCCCCGAAGGCCATTACGAAGACAACAACATGCAGTCCACTGTCGTACCGTTCCGCAACGGCATCATGCTCAGCATCGCTTGCGGCATTGCCGAGAGCCGCGGACTCACCAGGGTGCTCATAGCCAACCACGGCGGCGACCACGCCATCTATCCCGACTGCCGTGCACCGTTCATTGCAGCGATGTCGGCAGCCATGTCTTGCGGCACATACCTGAACGTGGAGATCGAAGCGCCCTATACCGACATCAGCAAGACCGACATAGCCCGCATCGGCAAGCGTCTCCACATCGACTACTCCACCACCTACTCCTGCTACAAGGGCGGTGCGAAGCACTGTGGCAAGTGCGGCACCTGCGTGGAGCGCCGCGAAGCACTCCGCAACGCCGGCATCGACGACGCCACCGAGTATGAGGAGTCGAACAAGTCTATTGTCAAAAAAAACGAAAGAGCATAAAGACTATGTACTACGCGTCAAAGAGAATGGAGATAGCGGGCAGCCACAAGCTGAAACTGTCATACGAGAGCAAGTGCGAAAACCTGCACGGCCACAATTGGATAATAACCGTCTTCGTCAAAGCCAAGGAGCTTAACGACGATGGCATGATTTGCGACTTCAAGCACATCAAGGACAAGATACACGGGAAGCTCGACCACAAAAATCTGAACGACATCCTGCCGTTCAACCCGACGGCCGAGAACATCGCCAAGTGGGTAGCCGACCAGATCCCCCAATGCTATAAGGTCTCGGTCAGAGAGAGCGAGAACAATGTCGCCGTCTACGTTTCGGATGAAGCGCAAGGAGATGAGGCATTATGAGGGTAAACGAAATCTTCTACTCCATCCAGGGCGAAGGCACACGTTCGGGCGAGGCGGCAATCTTTGTCCGATTTTCCGGTTGCAACCTGAAGTGCCCGTTCTGCGACACTGAACATCAGTCCTACCAAGACCTCACCGAAGAGGAGATAGTGTGCCAAGTCGCAGAATATCCTGCAAGGCTGGTGGTCATAACAGGCGGAGAGCCTACGCTGCAGCTCACAGAGAGCCTCGTTGACAAGCTGCATAAGGCAGGGAAGACCATAGCCATCGAGACCAATGGCACCCGCCCCGTACCGCGCAATGTCGACTGGATAACCGTATCGCCCAAGGCGGCATTTCTGGGAGAGGCCGCAAGACCCGTCATCACGACCGCCGACGAGGTGAAGATTGTCCTCGATGGTATCCACACATGCGAAGACCCGACATTCGGCATCACGGCAGTCCATTACTGCGTGCAGCCTTGCGACACCGGCGACGCGCAGCGCAATCGGGAGGTCACCGACTTCTGCGTGAACTTCGTGAAGGACAATCCGGCATGGAGGCTGTCGCTCCAGACGCAGAAGATATTGAACGTGCGCTGAGAACTCTCAACCGCAGACTGCGGACATCTCTCACCTCTCCGGCTTCCTGCCCAAACGAGTGCGGCACCTGCGTGGAGTGCCGCGAAGCACTCGCTACGCGCGGCATCGACTACCCTACCCCGAGTTGCGAGGAGTGAAAATGCGGCATGCACCTACACAC
>CAVHJI010000007.1:0-3733 GCA_963636255.1 Bacteroidaceae bacterium
GCTCCATAGAGTGTATCCTTGTGATGGGACATGTGTCCTACAACCTCATTGCGTTGTGCAGATGCAGGACGACGGATATGTGCAGGAACAGTCCAGACCTTCTCAACACTCTTGACAAATGGCAGTGCGGATATACGACTGATTGAAGTGAGGTCGGAGCATGCCACGGTGACAAAGTTCTGCCATTTGCTCTTAGCCAAGATCTTTGCACCTACAGCTTTTATGGCTTCAACATATTCAGAGCACACAGGCAGGTCGGTTGAGTCTACATTAAGGTGCTGTCGCCGACGCCGCTCTATTGACTTCTGCGAGAGGAACTCTTCGGGATTACTCAGGGAATATGTAGAAGCACGTTTATCGGTCAATACGACACGGAATTTCAGCGTATCGTTTTCTTCCTGCTGTACGCCATAATGAGGATTGGCACTTAACGCCATGAACACAGCTAGCAATACCAATATAATAAGGTGTCTTTTCATCGTTGTATTTGTCTTATTTGCGTGTTATCCTTCTATAAGCACAACAGCATAGGCCGACATGCCTTCCTCACGACCTACGAAGCCAAGCTTTTCGGTGGTAGTAGCTTTGATTGACACTTCGTCTTCTGTGACCTTAAGGATTTCTGACAACACAGTCTTCATCTCAGGAATATGGGGATTGATTTTAGGATGTTCGGCACATACCGTAGCATCGACATTGCCCACATGATAGCCTTTCGTGCCAATGAGCTTGACGGTCTCACGCAACAGCAGTTTACTGTCAATGCCCTTATACTTGTCGGATGTGTCAGGGAACTGGAAACCTATGTCGCGCATATTGGCAGCTCCAAGCAGGGCATCGCAAATGGCATGTATCAGCACATCAGCATCAGAATGTCCCAAGAGTCCACGGTCGTGCTCCAACTTGACGCCCCCTAACCACAGTTCACGTCCTTCAACCAAGCGATGGACATCGTAACCAAATCCCACTCTGATCTTCATTGTTTATGTGTCTTCCTCTCTTTACCTTATATTAAAGTCCAATACCTTAGCATCTTCTATGTATCCGTCGAGGTGCAGTCCCACCTTCACAGGAGCAGAGCCAACAGGTGCTCCTGTGAACAGAAGGTCACCAATCTTCAATGTCATAAACCTACTGACATAAGCCAGTATGCTATCTACCGTGCACAACATGTCGGCAGTGCATCCCACTTGTGTCTTCGTGCCATCGACATCAAGACTGAAGCCAATGTTCTGAATGCCATGCTCTATCTGTGCAAGCGGTATAAACGTGCCGATAGCAGCCGAGTCATCGAAACCTTTGCTGAGCTCCCATGGCAGACCTTTCGATATATACTGTTTCTGCAAGTCATCGGCAGTGAAGTCAATACCGACAGTCACAGCATCATAATATCTATGGGCAAACTGTCTGTCAACGCATTTGCCAAGACGCGATATGCGGACAACAAGTTCAGCCTCATAACGCACATCGGCAGAGAAATCCGGGACGAAGAACGGACGTCCATCTTTCAGCAATGCCGAGTCAGGCTTCAGGAACACGATGGGTTCTGTTTGTCTGCTTGTCTTTTCTTCAGCAGACATTCCACTATTGGCATAATTGCTTCCTACGGCTATAATCTTCATGCTTCTCTCCGTCTATACGTTGGTGGACCTTATTAAAACACAAGGCGACCAGACTGTTGCCAGTTGGTCGCCTTGTAATTGTTCATTGCGTATTCTCATCTCTGCAGTGTCGTTCAGACAACCACGAATTACTCTGCACGCAGAGTGAAACGCTTGAAGTCTGCCACTGTGAGATCCTTGTCAAACTTATGCAGGTATTCAGCAACGCTCAGCTTAGCATCCTTGTTATACTCCTGCTGCAGCAGGCAGACATCCTTGAAGAACTTTGCCATACGTCCACGAGCGATGTTCTGGACCATCTGCTCAGGCATGTTGGCAGCCTTCTGCTTTGCTGTCTCTTCCTTGATATGGCGGATTTCGTCTGCCTGAGCCTCGGTAATCATGCCTTTGGCGATACCCTCGGCAAGATGGTCCTCGTTCTCGGAGATATGGAGGTTGAAACCAGCCTTCTTCAAAGCGTTCTCTACAGCCTTGCTGACTTGCTCTTCCTTGGTCTTCTCAATGGCAACAGCCATCTCGCTATCCTTAACACTCTGTGCTACATGAGCCTCATCGACTGCGATTGGGTTCATTGCTGCAATCTGAAGTGTTATCTCATGACCAGCCTCATCAAAGCCAGGCTTATTGAGGACAGCCAATGTGCAGAGGAAGTTCTTGTTCTGGTGATTGTATGCATAGACAGCCTCACCCTCAACAGTCAGATAGCCATCGAGCTCCATCTTCTCACCTGTGATACCACTACGGTCTGTCACCAAGTCAGCAACACTACTTCCACCAATGGTAAGAGCCTTGACATCGTCAAGAGTCTTGCAACGGTTTGCAACGGCAGCATCGAGGATGCTTTGTGTCAGTGCAATGAAGTCTGCATTGTTAGCAACGAAGTCGGTCTCGCACTTCAGGGCAATCATTGCACCGAAGTTGCCATCAACCTTGACAAGTACGCAACCCTCAGAAGCTTCGCGGTCGGAACGCTTGGCTGCTACAGCCTTACCCTTCTCGCGGATAATCTTCATAGCCTCATCGAAGTCATTGTTTGCCTGAGTAAGAGCATTCTTGCAATCCATCATGCCTGCTCCGGTCATTTTGCGGAGTTTGGTAATATCAGCTATTGTTACACCCATTTTGTATTATCCTTTCTTTATTCGGGGTTATAGAAAATTGTTCGGGCACTCTTGAGTCAGAGTGGGACTTATCAGGCCTCCTCTTCTGCGCTCTGTGCCGGTGCAGCCTCAGCAGCATCACCGTCTTCCTGCTTGTCAGCACGTGCAGGTCTTCTCTTGCGTGTGCGCGGAGTCTTATCTGTTGCAGCACCCTCGCCGGCAGCTTCCATATCAATCTTCTCTGCCTTACGCTCCTCAATGCCTTCCTGCATTGCTGCGCAGCAAGCGTCGAGAATAGCTTCGATAGACTGTGTAGCGTCGTCGTTAGCAGGGATTATGAAATCGATGTTGTTAGGATTGGAGTTTGTATCAACGATACCAAACACTGGAATACCCAGACGGTTAGCCTCGTGTACGGCAATCTTCTCCTTCATTACATCGATAACGAACAGTGCTGAAGGCAGACGAGTAAGGTCTGCTATAGAGCCCAAGTTCTTCTCCAGCTTTGCACGCTGACGTGAAATCTGCAGGATCTCACGCTTCGAGAGGCTTGCAAATGTACCGTCGTTGGTCAGCTTATCGATGTTGGCCATCTTCTTGACAGCCTTACGTATTGTAGGGAAGTTTGTGAGCATACCACCCGGCCAGCGCTCTGTGACGTAAGGCATGCCGACAGACTGTGCCTTCTCGGCAACGACTTCCTTGGCCTGTTTCTTAGTAGCAACAAAGAGGACCTTCTTACCAGACTTTACAATTTGCTTCAAAGCTTCAGCAGCCTCGTCTACTTTAGCAACAGTCTTATTGAGGTCTATAATATGTATGCCGTTGCGCTCCATGAAGATGTAAGGAGCCATTGCAGGATTCCATTTTCTCTTGAGATGACCGAAATGACAACCTGCCTCGAGTAATGTGTCGAAATTTGTTCTTGACATTGTTTCTTCTTGTTTAATCGTTTACTTTCTTTTTTGTTTCGATAACCAACTCCCGGGTAGCCTAAACCTACGAGTCCCG
>CAVHJI010000007.1:3743-17704 GCA_963636255.1 Bacteroidaceae bacterium
CGAGTCCCGGCAGTTTAGATACTAAACGTATTCCCTGTTCGCTGAGATATCCAAAACAGCAAGACTTGGATTAACGCTTGCTGAACTGGAATCTGCGACGAGCCTTTGGACGTCCTGGCTTCTTACGCTCAACGGCACGCGGATCACGTGTCATGAAGCCTTCAGCACGCAAGGCTGCCTTATCTTCGGGATTAATCTTTACCAGTGCACGTGCGATAGCCAAGCGCAGAGCCTGTGACTGACCAGTAAAGCCACCGCCTGTCAGGTTAGCACGGATGTCATACTTCTCGACAACGTCCAGCTTATTGAGAGGCTGCTTTACTACAAACTGCAGTATTCCTGATGGGAAATACACAGTCAGATCCTTGTTATTTATGGTGATTTTGCCTGTACCTTCCTTCATGAAGATACGCGCGATAGCACACTTACGTCTGCCTAATGCATTTATAACTTCCATATCTTCCTACAATATTATTTGAGTGCGTTAATGTCTATCATTTTAGGCTCCTGAGCCTGATGCTTGTGCTCGCTTCCGGCGTAGATGTAGAGATTGTCGATGAGCTGTGCACCGAGTCTGTTCTTTGGCAGCATGCCCTTAACGACACGTCTCAACAGACGATCGGCACCGTTAGGCTTTGCCAGTAACTTTGCCGGTGTAATCTCTCTCTGTCCACCAGGGTAGCCTGTGTAGGAGATATAGGTCTTGCCGTTCCACTTGTTTCCAGTCAGAACGACTTTGTCGGCGTTAATGATGATGACATTGTCGCCGCAATCTACGTGAGGGGTGAAGTTAGGTTTGTACTTGCCCCTTAACAATTTCGCAACCTTAGAGCCCAGACGACCTAATACCTGGTCTGTGGCATCAACTACAACCCACTCTTTGTTGACTGTAGCCTTGTTTGCAGAAATGGTCTTGTAACTTAAAGTATCCACTCTAATAATTTTTAATTGTTACTACTAAAGACAACTCCCACGTGTCTGTCCCTCGGCCAAAAGGATTAACAACACGCTAAGAATCATCGGCTTATCTATTTATAGATAATAATCGGCTCGCAAAGGTACGGCTTTTATTGTTTTTGGCAATAAAAAACCAATTGTTTTTACCGCGCATCAGAACTCAGCGTTCTTCGGTGTACGCGGATAAGGAATGACATCACGGATGTTCGACATTCCGGTAACGAACAGTATCAAGCGCTCAAAGCCCAGCCCGAAGCCACCATGAGGACACGAACCGTACTTGCGCGTATCAAGATACCACCACATGTCCTTCATCGGTATGTTGCGGCGTTCTATCTCAGCACTCAGCTTACCATAGTCTTCTTCGCGCACGCTACCACCGATAATCTCGCCAATACGCGGGAACAACACATCGGTGCCTTGCACAGTCTTACCGTCAGGGTTCATCTTCATATAGAAGGCTTTGATTTCTTTCGGATAGTCAATCATGATGACCGGACGCTTGAAGTGTTGCTCCACAAGATAGCGTTCGTGCTCGGCTGCAAGGTCCATGCCCCACGATACAGGGAACTCAAACTGATGTCCGTTACGTACAGCCTCTTCAAGTATCTTCACGCCTTCAGTGTACGGCAGTCGTACAAAGCTCTCCTTCAGTACTCCTTGCAGGCGCTCTAACAGCGTTGGGTCTATCATCTTGTTGAGGAACTGCAAATCGTCCATGCAGTTGTCGAGTGCCCACTGAACGCAATACTTTATGAAGTCTTCCTCCAAGTCCATAAGGTCGTCAAGGTCGATGAATGCGACCTCAGGCTCTACCATCCAGAACTCTGCCAGATGGCGCGGAGTATTGGAGTTCTCAGCACGGAACGTAGGACCGAAGGTGTAGATAGCGCCAAGTGCTGTAGCTGCCGTCTCGCCTTCGAGCTGTCCACTGACGGTGAGTGATGTCATCTTGCCGAAGAAGTCATCGTCGTAAATTATCTTGCCGTCTGAATCTTTCTTCAGGTCGTAGAGATTCTTCGTCGTCACCTGGAACATCTCACCCGCGCCCTCACAGTCGCTGGCGGTGATTATCGGTGAGTTGAAGTAGTAGAAGCCATGCTCGTGGAAATACTTGTGTATGGCTATTGCCATGTTGTGTCTGATGCGGAATACGGCACCAAATGTATTGGTGCGCATGCGCAGATGCGCCACCTCGCGCATAAACTCCATTGAGTGTCCCTTCTTCTGCAGCGGGTATGTGCTGTCGCAAACGCCAAGCACCTCAATGTCGACAGCCTGAATCTCTACAGTTTGTCCTGAGCCCACCGATTCTGTCAGCGTACCATTGACGCTGAGGCAGGCTCCTGTGGTGATGTCCTTAAGCTGGGCATCATCGAACTTCTCTAGGTCGACCACAATCTGGACGTTGTTGATGGTAGAGCCATCGTTCAGTGCGATGAAGCTGACCTTCTTGCTGCCACGACGTGTACGTACCCATCCCTTGACGTTCACCACGGTGCCGAAGTCTGTACGCTTCAGCAAATCCGATATCTTAGTCCTGCGAATCTTATCCATAACAATTCTATTCCTTATACCTACTATATATATATATCATTCAAACGAACCCATATACAGACGGTTGACCTCCGCCTGTGTCAGGAAGCGCCATTCGCCGCGACGCAAGCCTTTCTTTGTCAGTCCGGCAAACAGCACACGGTCCAGTTTTACTACGCGATAGCCCAACGACTCGAATATGCGGCGCACTACACGGTTCTTGCCCGAGTGAATCTCAATGCCTACCTCGTTCAGCTTGGTCTCGTCGATAAAGTTCAAGGCATCGGCATGTATCTCACCGTCGTCCAGCTCCACGCCTGCGAGAATCTTATCGAAGTCCTCCTTAGTCAAGTCCTTGTCGAGACGCACCTGATAGACTTTCTTCTTCACAAACTTGGGGTGTGTCAGCTTCGAAGCCAAGTCACCATCGTTGGTAAGCAGCAGTACGCCCGTTGTATTGCGGTCGAGGCGTCCCACCGGATATATACGCTCCAGGCATGCATCCTTGACAAGGTCCATCACCGTCCTGCGCTCCTGCGGATCATCTGTTGTAGTGACAGTGTCCTTAGGCTTGTTCAGCAGAACATATACCTTACGTTCGATGTTGACAGTCTGGTCATGGAACTTCACCACATCACTGCGCTTCACCTTCGTACCGAGTTCGGTCACAACTTCATTATTGACCGATACCACGCCTGCCTGTATAAACTCATCGGCTTCGCGACGTGAGCATATACCAGCATTTGCAAGATAACGGTTCAAGCGTATCGGTGCATCGGGGTCAGCATTCAGCTCCTTATATTCAATCTGCTTGCGCTTCGAGTATTTTGCATTTGGGTCATAGTCCGCACTGTGCTGACGCTGTGGACGGCCATAGCTATTGCCTCCACCAAAACGTCCACCTCGTGAGTTGTTCTGTCCATAACCTCCGTTGCGATACTGCGGACGACCATAACCGTTGTTGCCACCGCCATAGCCGCCGGCATTATTGCCATAGCCGCCACCATAGGAACGTTGTGGGCGACCCTCCTGACCTTCGCTATTCTGATTGTTGAAGCGAGGACGGTAGGGACGCTGCTGCTGACTGTCACCGCCGTTATAATTGTTGTAGTTGTTATAATTGTTGTAACGCTGCGGACGACCCTCCTGGCCTTCACCGTTCTGATTATTGAAACGAGGACGGTAAGGACGTTGCTGTTGCTGACCGTCACCGCTGTTGTAGTTGTTGTTATAGCTGTTGTAGCGTTGCGGACGACCCTCCTGACCTTCACCGTTCTGGCTGTTGAAGCGAGGACGATAAGGGCGTTGTGGCTGGCGGTCATCGCCGTTGTAGTTATTATAGCCATTGTAACGCTGCGGGCGACCTTCCTGACCTTCACCGTTCTGACTGTTGAAGCGAGGACGGTAAGGACGTTCTTCGCCCGAGTTATTATAGTCGTGCCATACGCGTCCACCGCCATTAGGATTAAAGCGCGGACGATAGCTGCGTTGCCTGTCGCCACCCTCATAGGTTCGGCGTGGGTGGTTGTTACCGTCGTTGGCATCTCTGCCATACGACACTCTCTCATAGTTACTTCCGTTAGTCTTGCCGGCATCATCGCTGTTGCCATTAGCGGCATCTTCCCATTTCTCGTTGTCTGTGCTCATAATGTTGCTTTGTAAAAAAATATGTGTAACTCAGCCTCACGGCCTCTTTCCTATTGTCGTTAGTCCAGACTCCATATCCTGTCGGCAGCATGCTGTGCGTCTGCACGCAGGAAAGGGCTGGTCTTTATAGTCCTGTGTAGTTATGTGGCGTTATCGCCTTCAGTTCCTTCTTCACCTCGTCGCTAACGTTCAGTTCGTCGACAAAGCGGTGTATTGACAGTTCGGTGACCCCATCGTTGGTACGCGTCAAGGCCTTAAGTGCCTCATACGGATGCGGATAGCCTTCACGGCGCAGTATGGTCTGTATTGCCTCAGCCACCACACTCCAGCAGTTGTCAAGGTCGTTGTATATAGCATCCTTGTTCAGCAACAGCTTGCGAAGACCTTTAAGTGTGCTCTTGATGGCTATCACGGTATGTCCCAGAGGCACTCCTATGTTGCGCAGCACGGTAGAGTCTGTCAAGTCGCGTTGAAGACGTGATACGGGCAGCTTTGCAGCCAAGTGCTGGTAGATGGCATTAGCCATACCGACATTGCCTTCCGAATTCTCGAAATCTATTGGATTGACCTTATGCGGCATGGCACTCGAGCCAACCTCGCCAGCCTTAATCTTCTGATGGAAGTAGCCCATCGATATATACATCCAGAAGTCACGGTCCATGTCCATGATTATGGTGTTGATACGTCTCAGTCCGTCAAACACGGCAGCCAGATTGTCGTAGTTTGATATCTGCGTGGTGTACAGTTCGCGCTCCAGTCCGAGTTTCTCACTGACGAAGCTATTGCCAAACTCGCGCCAGTCACGGTCGGGATATGCCACATGATGTGCATTGAAGTTGCCCGTTGCGCCACCGAACTTAGCCGTTATGGGCGTAGCCTTCAGCAGAGCCTTCTGGCGTTGCAGGCGGTAGACGTAGACCATTATCTCCTTACCCAGACGTGTGGGCGATGCAGGCTGTCCGTGTGTCTTGGCGAGCATAGGGATGTTCCTCCATTCCTCAGCATAAGCGGCGAGCTGTTCCTCCAGCTCATCGATGAGCGGATAGAACACTTCGTCGAGAGCCTCTTTAACCGACAGTGGCACGGACGTGTTGTTAATGTCCTGCGACGTCAGGCCAAAGTGAATGAATTCCTTATAGGGTTCCAGACCACCAATGCGGTCAAACTGTTCCTTCAAGAAATACTCCACAGCCTTCACATCATGGTTTGTCACACTCTCTATTTCCTTAATGCGTGCAGCATCGGCTTCAGAAAAGTTGCGGTAAATGCCTCTCAGTGCCTCGAACACCAAGTGGTCGACAGCAACGAGCTGCGGCAACGGCATCTCGCAGAGAGCTATAAAATATTCCACCTCGATTCTGACACGATAGCGTATCAGTGCAAACTCCGAGAAGTAGGCAGCCAAAGGCTCTGTCTTGCTGCGATAACGACCATCGATTGGCGATATCGCATTGAAAACGTCAAGTTCCATATTTCTATTGTCTTCGTGCGTCTTTTAGAAGCGCAAAAATACGAGTTATTTTCTTTATTGCCATCACGAACAGACAAAATGTTGAACAGACACAGGCTGCAACAACAAAACGACGACACATGTCAATGCCGAGTGGTGCTTGATGACAATGCTTCCGCCTCTCCCTGAAGGCGTCTCCCGATAGGACTAAAGCCCCTCCACTTCAAGCGCAGTACGTACTCTTCACTTCCGCAGAACGCAGGCCATCGCCCAAAAGCGCGGTTTAGTGATGACATACAGCGGTTAACACTATGCGAGCAGACGGTCAAAGTCGTATCAGAAGACGTTAGATGTCGTCTCACATAGAACGCTGCGAATGCTCACATAGAACGATGCGAGAGGACTTGAACCAATTCTTTGAACAACGTCCGACAGTTTCAAAAAGGCATTACAGCCAATATGACACGGAACTTCATCCGCTCTGCAAGAAGCACACTGCGCATGCTCCCGCTAGCGCTTATATTTGAAATGGCAAAGTCTTATATAAGGAAGTGCCATCGCAAACGTTTGAAACCGCTATCGTAAATATAAGGGATTTCCGCCCTAATTATTTTTTCAGCCGGACGCATTATAGAGACTCGAGCACAGAGATAAAAAAAAGACGCCCTGCGGCATGAACCGTAAGGCGTCTGAGGAGGAATGGAAGTGGGCGCTGAGGGATTCGAACCCCCGACCCTCTGCTTGTAAGGCAGACGCTCTGAACCAGCTGAGCTAAGCGCCCAAGACTCTCGGCTTGCAAAAGCGATGCAAAGGTAGTGCTATTTTTATTACCGCAAAACTTTTTGCACATTTTTTTATTTTACGGTGTAAAAAGCCCAACTTTGCTGTGTGCAAGCACGCAGTTTGCTAATTTTGCACGATTAATACAAAAAGAGGAAATACATGACTACGACAAAAGAGAAGATCATCCTTACCGGCGACAGGCCCACAGGCAAACTCCACATAGGACACTTTGTAGGTTCGCTGAGAAGAAGAGTTGAGATACAGGATGCCGGTGACTATGACAAGATGTTTGTGTTTATAGCCGACGTACAGGCGCTGACCGACAACATAGATAACCCCGAGAAGGTGCGCCAGAACATTGTGCAGGTAGCTCTCGACTATCTGGCATGCGGACTCACACCGGAGAAGTGCACCATGTTCATACAGTCACAGATACCCGAACTGTTCGAGCTGACCTGCTACTACATGGACTTGGTGACCGTCAGCCGTCTGCAACGCAACCCGACAGTGAAGACTGAGATACAGATGAGAAACTTTGAGACGAGCATCCCTGTAGGATTCTTCACCTACCCCATCAGTCAGGCTGCAGACATCACAGCGTTCAGAGCCACGGCTGTGCCTGCTGGAGAGGACCAGGAACCTATGCTGGAACAGACACGCGAGATTGTGCGCCGCTTCAACTATCTGTATGGAGACACGCTGGTTGAGCCTAACATCATGCTGCCAGAGAATGCTGCCTGTCTGCGTCTGCCCGGAACCGACGGCAAGGCAAAGATGAGCAAGTCGCTCGGCAACTGCATCTACCTGTCCGACTCTGCCGATGAGGTGGCAAGCAAGATAAAGAGCATGTATACCGACCCAGATCATCTGCGCGTGCAAGACCCCGGTAAGATTGAGGGCAATACGGTCTTCATATACCTCGACGCATTCTGCCGACCCGAGCACTTCGAGCGCTATCTGCCTGAGTATGCAAACTTAGACGAACTGAAAGCACACTATCAGCGCGGCGGATTGGGCGACGTGAAGGTGAAGAAATTCTTGACAGCTATCATGCAGGAAGTGTTGGAGCCCATCAGAAACAGACGCAAGGTGTGGGAGAAAGATATTCCTTCGGTCTACGCCATCCTGAAGAAGGGAAGCGAGAAAGCACAGGAAGCTGCCGCCGAGACATTGGATAAGGTTCGCAATGCAATGAAGATTAACTATTTCGACGACACGACCCTGATTCAGGAACAGTCAAAGATGTTCGCACAAGGTAAATGACAACAACGTCTGCGCAGCGCGCAGGCACCACAATAAAAGACAAACAAAAGCCTCCGGCACATGCAAAATCCGTTGCGTGCCGGAGGCTTCCGTTTGTATAAGGTCACAGTCAGCGGGCAAACATCTTCTGTATGTCAGCCTCACTTATGGTCGAGATGATTGTCAAGCCATCGGGGGTATAGTTCGGCGTCTGGCAGGAGAAGAGCCTGTCTATCAAGTCTGACATCTCTTCCGGCATGAGCGCCTGTCCGTAGACAATAGCTGCAGAGTTGGCGAGTGTTAGAGCTATGGCACTCTGCACATCAGACCTCACACCACCTCCACGCTCGGCAGCATTGCTGACCATGGTGCGCACAAGCTCGATCGGATTGAGTCCTTCCACGCCTGAAGGCACACCGTTGATGGCATAGCTATCACCACCAAGCGGTGTAAGCTCAAAACCAACGTATGACAAGTCATCCTTTATGTCTTCCAACACAGCAGCTTCCGACGGTGGCAGCTGTACAATATCAGGGAACAGGACTCCTTGCGACACTCCTTGCCTTGCCGCTATCTGCTGCATAAACCTGTCGAAGAGCACACGGACATGAGCACGGTGCTGGTCGATGAACATCAGGCCAGACTTGACAGGCGTGAGGATGTAGCGGCCTTTGAACTGCAACAAGCCCGATCCACGTTCGTAGGCACCGTCGCCGTCTTCAGAGAACAACGGTTGCTGTGTTGCAACAGCCTCATCGGCATCTGGGACGGCAGGGACATCGCCATCTTGCTTCTTGTGCTCCATACCATCAAAGAGCTTCGTCCAGTCGGAGTCTATCTTGGGGCGCGAATACTGCGGTTCACGGTCGAACGGATTGTACGCAGGATTGTAGTGAATCTTGGGCGGCGTAGCCAAGGGATGTGAGCCGAAAACCGGCATGTCGACAGGCTTGTCGTCAGTATCGAAGTCTATGGTAGGTATCGCACTCGATTTTCCCAGTGCCTCCCTGACAGCTGCACTGAGTATCTGCCATACGGATTGTTCGTTCTCGAACTTTATCTCCGACTTCGTGGGATGTATGTTGACATCGATATTTGCAGGATCCACATCAAGATAGATGAAGTAAGGTACCTGTTCGCCTGTGGGTATGAGCTTGTCATAGACATCCACCACTGCATGATGGAAGTACGGATGCCGCATGTAGCGTCCGTTGGTGAAGAAATATTGGTGCAGGCCCTTCTTCCGCGCAGAGTCGGGTGTGCCGACAAAGCCTTTTATGTTGACAATTGATGTCTGCACCTCGACAGGCAGGAGCTGTTGGTTCTGCTTCTTCCCGAAGATGCCGACAATGCGCTGATGCAGCGATGAGACTGGCAAATCGAACACTTCCGAGCCATTGCTGTAAAGGCGGAAGGCGACCTCAGGATGTGCAAGGGCTATCTTCTCGAACTCAGCCAAGATGTTGCTCAACTCTGTCGCATTCGACTTCAGGAACTTGCGTCGTGCCGGTACATTGAAGAACAGGTTCTTTACGCTAAAGTTCGTTCCCCGGGGACATGACACGACTTCCTGTGATTGTAGCCGGGAGCCGGAGATAAGTATGCGCGTGCCAAGCTCTTCAGAAGCAGGACGCGTCTTCAGCTCCACCTCGGCAACAGCGGCAATTGACGCCAATGCCTCACCACGGAAACCCATGGTATGTAGGTTGAAGAGGTCGGCTGCCTCACGTATCTTGGATGTGGCATGACGTTCGAAGGACAGGCGTGCGTCGGTTTCGGTCATGCCCTTGCCATCGTCAATAACCTGAATACACGTACGTCCGGAGTCGGTGACAAGGACCTGTATCTCCGTCGAGCCTGCATCAAGAGAGTTCTCCACCAGTTCCTTGATGACCGAAGCAGGACGCTGTATGACCTCTCCGGCAGCAATCTGGTTGGCTACGGAGTCGGGAAGAAGATGTATTATGTCTCCCATTAGATGATTTGCGTGTCTTTACTCAGCACTGTAAGTACTCTCTCAGATGATGCCGTTGACAATGGCATACCACAAATAGAGCAACAGGACAATCAGTACAATCAGCACTGCAGGGCTTGCGGGCTTGCGTCCGCTTTCCTTACGGCGCTTAAGATGCGTCGTTCCCTCAACGAACTTGCCGCGTATGTCTTCAGGATCGAATTCCTTGGGCGGCAGCATGCCGAGTTCGCGTTTAGCACGTTCTTCTATCTTGGCAAGTTTCTCCTTGCGCTCATCCACATATATATATGTGTGATGAAAGCCTCGCGGGCGGCGTGTTGTGAACATTCCCATATCGCTAATTCCTCCTATTGTTACGTCTCACGTGTATGTCGCGCGGCGACGAGTCTGAGTCACGTTCTGTCTTCTTCAGCACTTTGTCGGCTCCCTTGTCGCGCCATACAAAGATATCGTTTTTGTCCTTAGGCCGTATGTCTTCGAACCAAACAAATGCATCGAGCTTGTCTTTCCCCGCAGGGACCTGATCGAGCGGATAGGCTGTACCCGTGGTCTTGCCTATGAAAAGTCCGCGTTCCAGCTTGCGGTCTTTCAGATACATGCGCAACAGACTTCCCTCTGAAGAGTTCATCAGTATTATCGTGCTGTCCTTGTCATCGATGGGATAATAGATGACACGCACGTTGCCATTGACCTCGGTCTGACGAATCTCACCACCAAGGAAGTACGCCTTCATCTCTTTGCCCGTCACCTGATTGTAGTGCACCGAATCGACCTTCTCGACTGCCAGTGCCTGGTTGACGATGTGCGCCCAGTCGATGGTGCTGTCGTTCATATAGATGCGGACCTCTTCACCCAACAGCTGTTCATAGCCATGCCACAGGACAGGGTCTTTATACATGGTCAGACAGGTGTCTACCGACGAGAACACCATAGAATCGCATACTGCCTGTACATCACTGCGGAAGGCACGGACCTTGTGGTATGCACGCATTTCACGATACATCGAGTCGGTGTCTATATTGAAGGTCATGAGCCGCAACGTATCGGCATGAAGGAATAGGCTGTCGCCCTGTGAGTAGTCGACAGCTACAGCATTGTCCGTAGCGAAGGCATTCTGGTTCAGCTGGTCGTAGTAGCAGTAGTCGCCAAGAAGCATGTTGCTGTTGACCGTGTCGTTAAGCACAACGTTGTCGAAAGCCTCACCATATCCCTTAACGCGGTCATAGAACAGGCTGTCGCCAGTCATCACGCGTCCATCGCTATTTATCACCGAACGTTCGAGAAGTTCTGCCTGTTCGGTGACGGTATAGTAGAAGCCCGACGTAGTATATATGTGTGTCTTGTCGTTAACAATCTCAGCAGGACTGTTTATCGTGGCGACCTTTGTCTCCGTGTTGTAGAGCAGAGTCTGCGATGTCAGCGTGAAGTCGGGATTGACCAGAAGAATATCTGTCGTGAAGTCTGCAATCTTCGTAACAGGACTATACGAGCCTGACTCGGACGTTAGGACATTCTCGTCATTTGTCAATGTGCCTCCGTTGAAGTAGTATCCAAGATTCTCCACACGGTCGTAATTCAGACTGTCGGTCTCAAGCTGTGCGTTGTTGTTTATAAGGCGGACATTGTCGCGTAACTTCGCCAGCTGTGCTGTGCCGTCATAATAGAGGTAATCACCGTAGATGAACAGCGTGTCGCCCTGCTCCATCCGCACGTTGCCGAATGCCTCTACAGAGTTCGCCGCCTCATAGATGAGCGCGCTGTCGCAGTACATGTACATACTGTCATGGCGCAACTTCACAGAACCACGGAGTTCCTGCACATCAGGTCGGTTCAGCTTGTCGGCAGAAGCCTCATCGGCATAAAGAAGGTCTATGCGAACTTTGCCACGCTGCTGCTGTGGTGTCTGTGGTTCCTGCGGCGTCTGTTGTGCTCCGAATGCCATGAACGTCACAGCCGACAGAACAATCAGAGCTAGCACATGTCTGAACGGACGAGGAGCAGATGATATGTGAGACAATACGGACATCAGTGAATCCACCCGGGGTACCTGAATTCACAACTGTTCTTCCAGTTATCGCTGATGCGGACATAGGTACTCTTTTGTTTCTCCCGTATCCACTTGTCGAGCACTTCCTCCTGACGTTTCTCCACCACCATTTCCTTAAGTCGCTGGTAGTCGTCAGAGACTGTGGCCTTATGTCCTTTTATTCGGTTCTTCAGTTTGACTATGACACACTCTTCTTGTCCGTTGGAAGCAATCATGGTGAATGCCTTTGAGATTTCGCCAATCTCCATTCCATCGACCACCTTAGCTATTTCGGAGGGCAGTTCCTGCATCTCAAACCGCGAGGTATTGTTGTTCTCATTGGGCAGAAGTCCCTGATTGTTGCGTGTGTTCTTGTCTTCGGACAGCACCGTAGCGGCATCCTCGAACGTAAACTTGCCCGTACGGATGTCATCGGCTATGGAGTCAAGACGAGCCATGCCAGCTGTCAACGCCTCTTCAGGCACGTGCGGCTTCAACAGGATGTGACGTACCTTGATGCGGTCACCACGTTTCTCGACCAGCTGTATGATGTGATAGCCGAACTCCGACTCCACAATCTTCGACACCTTGCCAGGAGTCTGCAGGTTGAAGGCAACGTTGGCGAATGCAGGATCCAGCTCACCACGTCCCATGAAGCGCGGCAGCTCACCGCCATTGGATGCGGAGCCGGTATCTTCCGAGTACAGACGTGCGAGCATTGTGAAACTCTCGCCATTGTTGACACGGTCTGTATATTCACGCAGACGACGCTTTACGTCTTCAATCTCATCCTGTGGGATCTTGGGGTGACGTGTTATTATCTCCACCTCAACCTGAGTCTGAATATAGGGAACACTGTCTTGAGGCAGACTGCTGTAGAACCTACGGACCTCAGACGGCGTAATCTTGATGTCACCTATTATCTGCTGTTGCATCTTCTGCACGGTGATTCCCTCACGTGCACTCTGGCGCAAGTCTTCGCGTATCTGAGCAGAGGTCTTGTTGAAATACTCCTCCATCTTCTCACGCGAGCCTATATTCTGGATATAGAGGTTGGTCATGTAGTCGACACGCTGTATGACTTCGGCTTCCGACACTTCTATACTGTCGAGCTCTGCCTGATGCAGGAACAGCTTCTGTACTGCCATCTCCTCGGGCAACACGCAGTATGGGTCTTTGTCAAACCTGCGTCCTTCGTACAGTGCACTAAGACGAGCTTCTTCGACTTCTGATTTCCAAATGGCTTCATCGCCAACTACCCACGCCACCTCATCAATGACGTTGTTTTGCGCCTGCACCGGCATGTAGGCAAACGCCAATAAGGCTCCTAAGACGAGCCATTCAATTTTATCTATGTACTTAACCAACATATAATCTACCAAAGATTAGGGATTTCATGCGCGTTCGCGAAGATAGTGCATTCTTGCATCACGGAGCCTACAATTAACGGTTTTTAAATTCCAAATGCCAGATATTGGCCTGAGCGGTTCGTCACCAAGAGAAGATGCGAGCTACATGGGGTCACACTTACTTTTTCACGAAGTATATCTTACTTGGCAAAGTTAGTAGTACTTACTTCATCAAGTAAGTCTATCTGACTTTGAACGCTCAGAATGCTAACGTCGGTACTTATCTCTCATCTGTTCAATCCATTCACGTTCCAAATAGTTACGATAGTCTGCCGTAAGCTGTTCGCGGACCTCATTATAGTCGTCCGGTCCATTGACTTTGACCGAGCAGCTGCGTACATAGGGATATTCCGCAGCACGCGAAACGTCTGAAGACTGGAACTCCGAATCCATCGTGACAATCTCTTCAATCATAGAATTGGCGCGTTGACGTTCGTCGAGCACAATTGGGAGCCCCTTCTTCAGGGCTTTCTTCACAATCTTCGCCACACGACTGCATGTCTTCTTGTCCTTAGCCCGAACGACATAATGCTTGTACTTAGGTTGTGGCCAGTAATAGTCCTTACGATGCGTACTGTAGTAGGCATAAAGTCCGGTCTCATCGGTCATGCTGGGTTGTATGACCTTCTGAAACGTTATTCTGTCTACAAGATAATGCTCAAGGTAATCCTCAGACTGCCGTTCTATGTCAGGGTCTGTGGCAACAAGCAACGAGTCCTTATTGTCGATGAGACTTTTGACAATGAAGGCCTCGAGCTGAGTTTTCCTGTTTCCAGGGTACACTTCAGCGAAACTGATGAAGTCATTGTAGACGTACGGCCGTCCTGCTATGGAGAACAAGGCTCCTTTGACCGACTTTCCACGCAGCAGTTGTTCTTCTTCCGACTTGCTTTCAGAGAAGCCGGACTCGTCCTTCAGGTGCTGTACGGCTGCCGA
>CAVHJI010000007.1:17778-21823 GCA_963636255.1 Bacteroidaceae bacterium
CCTTCGTACGAGACAAACGGCTCTGTGACGTCTCCTTGATTCAAGGCAGAAACTCTTTTCTCTACATCCGCAGGAAGTTCAGAGAGAGATATAACAGCGCTATCGACTCGGACATCGGGGAAGTCCGACTTTACCTTATCGAGCTGTTCTCCTCTCTTCAGCGACGAACAGACCGAATTCATCCGGTCCATAGCATCGCCAATCTTAGCCGAAGCGTCTTGCTGCCGCACTCTTTTTGTCAGCATCAGCACGTTTAACCGCTCACCACCGGTGATGCGGCAAAAGCGTTCGTATGCCTTACGGACATCATTATCGTTTGCAGACCATATCCGCTGAGACGCAAGCCGGTGCTTAAAATCGTTGACCGCATCAACACATTCTGCCGTACGGTCCAATCCATTGCTTCGTGCCTCCATGACCTTCAGCTCGAAGTAAGGATCTGCCGTCTGCGCCCAAAGGCACGGTGCAGAGAGAAGCAGCGACAATATTACCGACACTCTAAACATTCTATCAGGGACTATATATAATAATGGTGTAGTCTAAAGATGTCCACCATAATAAAAAATACGCCCGAAAAGACAAAAGCTAATCGGGCTGTATTCATATTCAGTGCATTGATGCAACCGTTCTCTCACTCAGGACGGCTGTAATTGGGAGCTTCACTTGTTATGGACACATCGTGCGGATGGCTCTCATGAACTCCGGCACTTGTTATCCTTGTGAATTTGGCATCATGGAGCTTCTCTATATTGGCAGCGCCGCAATATCCCATGCCAGAACGCAAGCCGCCAACCAACTGATAGACGACTTCATAAAGGGTGCCTTTATAGGGGACTCTACCCGAAATGCCTTCAGGCACAAGCTTCTTGACTTCCTTCGTTCCCGCCTGGAAGTATCTGTCCTTAGAGCCGTTCTCCATAGCTTCGAGAGAACCCATTCCGCGATATGTCTTGAACTTACGACCGTTGAATATCACGGTCTCACCCGGCGACTCTTCCGTGCCTGCTACGAGCGAGCCAATCATTACGCTGTAACCTCCAGCAGCCAAAGCTTTAACCACATCACCAGAATAGCGCAAGCCTCCGTCAGCTATCAACGGAACGCCTGTTCCCTTCAGAGCCTTGGCTACATCATAGACTGCAGAAAGCTGTGGTACGCCAACGCCTGCAACGACACGCGTAGTGCAGATTGAGCCCGGACCTATGCCGACCTTAACGGCATCAGCTCCAGACTTTACCAGCTCAAGAGCAGCAGCACCAGTAGCTACATTTCCGACAACGATATCAATGTTCGGGAATGCATGTTTTGCTTCTTTCAGCTTTTCAATGACATACTTGGAATGTCCGTGGGCTGTATCAATGACAATGGCATCGACATCGGCATCAATCAGGGCCTGCATGCGTTCCAGTGTATCGACAGTCACGCCGACACCGGCAGCCACACGAAGACGTCCCTTGCTGTCCTTGCATGCCATTGGTTTGTCCTTTGCTTTGGTTATGTCCTTGTATGTTATCAGTCCGACCAGCTTGTTGTTGTCGTCAACAACGGGCAGTTTCTCTATCTTATATTCCTGAAGTATCTTGGCAGCAGCCTCAAGGTCAGTGCCCGAATGTGTCTTGACGATGTTTTCCTTCGTCATGACATCATCGATGTGCTTGTCCATGTCACGCTCGAAACGCAGGTCACGGTTAGTGACGATACCTACGAGATTGCATTCGTCATCGACCACAGGAATACCACCAATCTTGTACTCTGCCATCAAGTCGAGTGCATCTTTCACCGTAGAGCCGCGCTTTATCACAACAGGATCATAGATCATTCCATTCTCTGCACGCTTGACCATCGACACCTGACGTGCCTGTGCAGCTATGCTCATATTCTTGTGAATGACGCCAATACCGCCCTCTCGTGCTATCGCAATCGCCATTTTAGCCTCCGTAACGGTATCCATTGCTGCCGTCACAAAGGGAATTTTCAAATCGATGTTTCTGGAGAACTTAGTCGACAAGTCTACCATCTTAGGTAAGACTTCAGAATAAGCAGGAATAAGCAGGACATCATCGAATGTCAGCCCTTCCATAACAACCTTGTCTGCAATAAATGACATATATTTACCCTTTAGAATTTATTGCGTGCAAAACTACGGAGTTTTTCCGAGCGCAGAAAGCAATTCACCGTTTTTATTTCCCGCTTCTACGACAGCCCTACCGCTATCAGTTTGCCATTTCAGAAATGAATTTTATTCTGACAAGCCTTATATCTTCCTCGGTAAAGTCGGCACCCAATTCTTCGAGAGCATCTTCTATATCGTCCGTAGTCGAAGTCTTGAAGTAATCGTAGATGTCGAGCATATGGTCTTCGTCCATTATTTCATGGAGGAAATAGTCTATATTGAGCTTCGTGCCCGAATAGACGATAGCCTCAATCTCATCGAGCAACTCATCGAATTCAATACCTTTCGACACTGCTATGTCGTCGAGTGCAACCTGACGGTCAATAGCTTGAATTATCGAGACCTTCAGTTTAGACTTGTTTGCGACGGTACGCACGCGCAGGTCTTCAGGACGTTCAATCTCGTTTTCCTCACAATGACGCTTTATCAGCTTGCAGAATTCCTCACCATATCTCTTGGCTTTGCCCGCTCCAACACCCGGAATGTTCTGCAATTCCTCAAGCGTGACAGGATATGTAGTTGCCATTGCCTCCAGCGAGGGATCTTGGAAGATGACGTAAGGCGGCACTTCAAGTTGCTTCGCAAGCTTCTTTCTCAAGTCCTTCAACATTGAGAACAATGTAGGATCGAGTGCCAACGAAGCGCTTCCATGCATCGGAGCTTCCGTCTCTTCCTCGTCGAAGTCGCGACTCTCGGTTATCTTGAACGATTTCGGGTGCTTCAGGAACTTCCGACCTTCGTCGGTAACCTTGAGAAGTCCGTAGTTCTCCACCTCTTTGTTCAGGTAACCGTCAATCAAAGCCTGACGGATGACAGTATTCCAGGTACGTTCTTCTACAGCCTCGCCCGAAGCGAACACTTCCAAGTCATTATGTTTGTGCGCAAGCACCTCATCGGTCTCGACGCCACGTATTACATCTATTATATAGTCCGATTTGAAATTTTCCTTTACAGCCAGTATTGCATCGATGACGGTGCAAAGTAAATCTTCAGCTTCCACTTGTTTTTTCGGATTTAAACAATTGTCACAATTTCCACAGTTGCTCTCTTTATACTCCTCACCAAAATAGTGCAACAATGTTTTACGGCGGCAGACGGATGATTCGGCATAGGCTGCCGTCTCCTGCAGCAGCTGCTTGCCTATTTCCTGCTCCGCAACAGGCTTGCCCTGCATGAACTTTTCCAGTTTCTTCAGGTCCTTGTTACTATAGAAAGTAATGCACAGTCCTTCTCCGCCGTCGCGGCCTGCGCGTCCTGTTTCCTGATAATATCCCTCCAAGCTCTTCGGAATGTCATAATGAATCACGAAGCGGACATCGGGTTTGTCAATGCCCATGCCGAAAGCAATCGTTGCCACAATGACATCGATGCGCTCCATGAGGAAGTCGTCCTGCGTCTGTGTCCTGGAAGCAGAGTCCATTCCAGCATGATAAGCCTTGGCGTTTATGCCGTTGGCTTGCAGGATTTCTGCCAGTTCTTCCACTTTCTTGCGACTCAGACAGTATATGATGCCGGACTTTCCCTCATTGTTCTTGATGAACTTGATTATCTCCTTGTCCACATCAGCCGTCTTGGGACGTACTTCATAGTAGAGGTTTGGACGGTTGAACGACGACTTGAACACCTTAGCGTCCATCATCGCAAGATTCTTCTGTATGTCGTGCTGCACCTTGGGAGTGGCAGTTGCCGTCAGTGCAATGAGCGGAGCCACACCTATCTCATTTACTATAGGTCTGATTTTCCGGTATTCCGGACGGAAGTCGTGCCCCCATTCGGATATACAATGCGCCTCGTCAATGGCATAGAACGATATCTTTACCGTCTTGAGAAACTCCACATTCTCTTCTTTCGTCAGCGATTCGGGAGCTACAT
>CAVHJI010000007.1:21833-28782 GCA_963636255.1 Bacteroidaceae bacterium
ACATAAAGCAGTTTTGTCTTGCCGGAGACGATGTCTTCCTTGACCTGATCGATGGCGCTTTTGTTCAGCGAGGAGTTGATGAAGTGTGCTATTCCGTCCTCGTCGCTGAAGTTTCGCATTGCGTCAACCTGATTCTTCATCAAGGCTATCAGAGGTGAAACCACGATGGCAGTACCTTCCATAAGAAGCGACGGCAACTGATAACACAGCGATTTTCCGCCTCCCGTCGGCATGAGCACAAACGTGTCGTTGCCGTCTAAAAGGTTTTCTATTATCGCTTCCTGATTTCCCTTGAACGAATCAAAGCCGAAATACTTCTTCAGCTGCGCTGTCAACTCTTTACTTCTGTCTGTCATAACCGAATGCTTGCTGTGTTTTTCTTTTTTCCAAACATTAATGTGCTATGGAAACAAAATTATAAAAACTTTCAGCTCTGCACACAAATAACAAGGTTAAAAATCGCCGCACGACAGGGAACCATGCATATTTCGCCCCAAAGACCATAGAAAGCGCGTCAACTCAGCTGGATTCGCGACATATCTGCTTTCTCAATCTGCTTCTTGGCATAGTCCAACGTAACGACATAGCTATCGATACGCTTTGTCGGAATGCTGTACATCAGGTCCATCATAATCGACTCTACCAGCGAACGCAATCCGCGGGCTCCGAGTTTGAACTCGATGGCCTTATCGACGATGTAGTCGTACACGCTGTCTTCGAACGTCAGAGCCACTCCGTCCATTGCAAAGAGCTTTATGTATTGCTTTATTAAGGAGTTCTTCGGTTCTGTCAGTATGGCGCGCAAAGCCGTTCTATCCAGCGGATTCAGATACGTCAGAATAGGCATACGGCCTATAATCTCCGGTATCAAGCCAAACGACTTCAGGTCTTGAGGCGAGATGTACTTCAGGAGATTGTTCTTGTCGACCAGCGCCGCATTCTCCACAGAATGGTAACCGACGACATGCGTGTTGAGTCTCTGTGCTATCTTTTTCTCTATTCCGTCGAAAGCTCCGCCGCAGATAAAGAGGATATCCTTGGTGTTTACCGGTATCATCTTCTGTTCGGGATGTTTGCGTCCACCCTGTGGAGGTACGTTCACGACCGAGCCTTCGAGCAGTTTAAGAAGTCCTTGCTGCACTCCCTCACCGCTTACATCACGTGTAATTGACGGGTTGTCGCCCTTGCGTGCGATCTTGTCAATCTCATCAATGAAGACTATGCCGCGCTCGGCTGCAGCGACATTGTAGTCGGCCACTTGCAACAAGCGAGTCAAAATGCTTTCTATGTCTTCGCCAACATAGCCGGCTTCGGTCAGCACCGTGGCGTCGACAATAGTAAAAGGCACATTCAGCATTTTGGCAATGGTGCGTGCCATCAGGGTTTTTCCTGTGCCCGTGCTTCCTACCATTATTATATTAGACTTCTCTATCTCCACGCCATCGCCGTCATCCTTCTGGAGCAACCGCTTGTAATGGTTATAGACAGCGACTGCGAGATAGCGTTTCGCCTCATCCTGCCCAATCACATACTGGTCAAGGAACTGCTTTATCTGCTTTGGTTTCGGCAGTTTCTTCAGGTCGAGCTTCGGCAGACCGCTCTTGTCGACCTGCTCAATCGTTTCCTGAAGGATTTGATAAGCCTGTTCAACGCAGTTGTCGCAGATGAAGCCGGTTATGCCAGTTATCATCAGTCGGACATCTTGTTCGCTGCGTCCGCAGAAGCTACACCTTCTTGAGTTTTTGTTTCTCGATTCAGCCATGCGTATTCACGGTTTATTTTCTAACGAGAACTTCGTCCACCATTCCGTACTCTTTAGCTTCTTCGGCGGTCATCCAGTAGTCGCGATCGGAATCTGCCCAGACTTTGTCGAACGGTGTATGGGAATGGTCGGCTATGATTGTGTACAGTTCTTTCTTAAGTTTCTGGATTTCGCGTGCCGTGATTTCGATGTCAGAAGCCTGACCTTGAGCTCCGCCCATGGGCTGATGTATCATCACTCTGGAATGTTTCAGAGCAGAACGCTTGCCTTCAGCTCCGGCAACGAGCAACACAGCAGCCATGCTGGCAGCCATTCCAGTGCAGATAGTTGCCACCGGACTGTTGATGAACTGCATGGTGTCGTAGATGCCAAGACCGGCATAAACCGAACCGCCGGGCGAGTTTATATATATGGAGATGTCCTTACCCGAGTCCACGGAGTCCAGATATAGGAGCTGTGCCTGCAAAGTGTTGGCCGTGTAGTCGTCGATCTGCGTTCCGAGGAAGATGATTCTGTCCATCATAAGGCGAGAGAAGACATCCAACTGGGTAACGTTAAGCTGACGTTCCTCAAGGATGTACGGGTTGAGATATCCCGCCTGCGACTTGATGACCTCGTCGAGCACAAGTCCGTTCATGCCCAAATGCTTGGTGGCAAACTTTCTGAAATCACTGTCAATCATATGCAATAGTATTTCGTTTCTCTATTTGTAATAAAAAGCACAGAGCTCTTGCGTGCAATCCGCCCTGTGCTTTTTTGTATCCGAACGACTCCGGGAGGAATCATTCAAAGAGTTTGTTGAACTCCTCGGCCGACACCGACTTGTGGTTCAACGTAACCTTTCCCTTGATTTCTTCCGTCAGTTTGCGGTCGATAACATAGCCTGCGAGTCTTTCGATTGATTCGCGTCTCTTTAGCATTTCGTTCACATAGTTGTCTATTGCCTGATCCGGAACGTTCAGCATGCCATACTGAGCAAACTGAGCTCTCGTTGTTGCGCGGGCTGCGTCCATAATTTCGCTCTGTTCTACCTGTATGCCGTACTTATCAATCAGTTTGTTTCTAATCAGCTGCCAGCTCAGTTCCTCAATGCTCTTGTCGTAGTTTTCGTCGATGAACTTGTCGTCCTTGTCCGGATTGTTGAGCTTCATGACGCGCTTGAGCAACTTCTCTGAGAATTCGAACTTGCCAATCTTATCCATCAGGACTTTGCGTGCATCAGTCAGCAAGCGTATGTCGCTGTTTGCTGCGAACTGACCGGCAATCACATCCTTTACTTTTGCCTTGAACTCCTCAACGCTCTTGACAGCGCCTTCACCGAATACCTCGTCAAAGATGGCCTGGTCGAGTTCACCCGGAACGTAGCGTGTGATTTCCTTTATCTCGTAGCTGAAGTCAGACTTCACGGTTTCTGCAACTTCCTTGTCGACCTTCAGCATTGCAGCGAGCTCTGCTGCGTTGTTCTCCCATGCTGCTGCAGGATTGAACACCACTGTGCTGTCTTTCTTTGCGCCCTTGAACTTTGCCTTCTGCTCTTCGTTCTTAATGTAAGAGGGCATCATCGGAGTGTCTTCAACCTTGATGCCATCAGCCAGCGGGTTGCCATTCTCATCGAGCTGCGTGAGTGTTCCTTTCAGCATATCGCTGTCTTCGGTATACTCGCCAGCATCTTCGTACTTGCCATTGCGCTGTGCATACATCTTGCTCTGATTGTCGACCATCTCGTCTGTCACCTCTACATCGTAGTAGTCCACCGTATCGGCTTCGCTTACTTCAACTTCAAACTTCGGCGCAAGTGCCAGGTCGAAGAGGAATTTGTACTCGTCCATGGTGTCGAAGTCAATCTGTTCCTGACTCTCATCCGGCAGCGGCTCGCCAAGAATCTCCACCTTGTTGTCCTGTATGTATTTGTTTATCGCTTCGCCAAGCATCTTGTTGACCTCGTCAACGATGACAGACTTCTCGTACATCTTCTTGACAAGTCCCATCGGAACCATTCCTTTTCTGAAGCCAGGCATCTGTGCGTCCTTACGGATTTTCTTGAGCGATTTCTCTACATTCTCCACATAGTCTGCTCTTACCATGTCAACGGTGAGCAGTGCGCTTACGTTATCAATGTTCTGTAATGATACGTTCATCTTGATAATTTTATTTTTTATCGTTATTATTTCCTTACTTTTATGAGTGCGCAAAAGTACTCTTATTCTTTCAATCCGCAAAAGATTGACATGCAAATTCCTAGGTCCGCGCACCGCAAACCAATGGTTTAGCCAATGAAAACCGCAGGTTCAGGAGACCAGAACCACGGCATTAGACCAACCAGACCGCAGCGTCACTGCAACTGGAATGCCTTACGGCGCAACACGAAGCTCTTGCTGAGGTATTTCTCGCGCACAATCTCGTTCTCCGACAGTTCCTCTGGCGTGCCCTGAAACAGGATGCGCCCCTCAAAGAGCAGGTACGCGCGGTCGGTAATGCTGAGGGTTTCCTGCACGTTATGGTCGGTTATCAAGATGCCGATGTTGCGGTATTTCAGCTTCCAGACAATCTGCTGGATGTCTTCCACTGCAATCGGGTCGACGCCAGCAAAGGGCTCATCGAGCATAATGAATCGAGGGTCAATGGCAAGACAGCGCGCTATCTCCGTACGCCGACGCTCACCGCCCGACAACTGATTGCCTTTGTTCTTGCGAACCTTCTGCAAGCGGAACTCAGACAGCAGACTTTCGAGTCGTTCCCTCTGGTACGCAATCGGCTTATCAGTCATTTCGAGCACCGAAGCGATATTGTCCTCGACACTCATCTGCCTGAATACCGAGGCTTCCTGCGGCAGATAGCCTATTCCTGCTTGGGCACGTTTGTAGACCGGGAAGCCGGTTATATCTTCATCGTTCAGGAAGATGCGGCCTTCGTTTGGCTGAATAAGACCGACGGTCATATAGAACGACGTGGTCTTTCCTGCTCCATTCGGGCCAAGAAGTCCCACGATTTCTCCCTGCTTCACGTCTATTGAGACATGACTAACCACCGTCCGCCTACCGTATTTCTTCACCAGATCTTCAGTGCGCAACACCATCCGTCCGTCGGACGTGCCGCCCGCCTTTTCCGTCTCTGCCGTATCATTCAATGGCAATCCTGCCTTTTCTTCATCCATGTCGGTTTTTATTTTGAAGCAAAAATAGGGAAAATACGTCTATTTGGCATACTTTTGCCTGACAATAAGTTCTAAACAATGATTAAAGCTTTAGCCGAAGTCGGACGCTACATAATGCTTATGGGGCGTGTTTTCTCCGTTCCCGAAAGGTGGCGGATGTTTTTTCGCCAGTACTACAGAGAGGTAGAGCAGCTCGGAGTCGGGTCTATAGGCATCGTGTTGCTGATTTCTTTCTTCATCGGAGCGGTCATTACAATACAGATAAAGCTGAATATCGAGAGTGCATTCATGCCGCGATGGACCGTAGGATACGTCACGCGAGAGATTATGCTGCTCGAGTTTTCATCGTCAATCATGTGTCTTATCCTTGCCGGAAAAGTGGGTTCCAACATCGCCTCAGAGCTTGGCTCCATGCGAGTCACACAGCAAATCGACGCACTCGACATCATGGGCATCAACTCGGCAAACTATCTCATTCTGCCGAAGGTTGCCGCACTCGTGTCATGCATTCCAATCCTGGTGACGTTCAGTATCTTTGCAGGCATCCTCGGAGCGTTCTGCACATGCTGGTTCGGCGGAATAATGACGGCAGTCGACCTTGAGTACGGACTGCAATACGAGTTTGTGGAATGGTTCGTTTGGAGCAGTTTCATCAAATCACTGTTCTTCGCATTCATAATCTCAAGTGTATCGTCGTTCTTCGGCTATACCGTCGACGGCGGTTCCATAAGCGTCGGCAGAGCATCGACCAATGCCGTAGTGACAAGCAGCGTGTTGATTCTCTTTGCAGACCTTATGTTGACAAACATTCTGGCATGAAGCCGCCATTAAACCAAACGCACAGCAATGATAGAGCTCAGTAATATATGTAAATCCTTCGAGGACAAGGAAGTCCTTTCCGACATCAGCACAGTGTTCGAGAACGGAAAGACAAATCTCGTAATCGGACAAAGCGGTTCGGGAAAGACCGTGTTGATGAAGTGCATCGTTGGATTGCTAGTGCCCGAAAGCGGCAAACTGCTCTACGACGGGCGCGACTTTCTGGCTATGGGGAAGCGCGAGAAGAAGTCGCTACGCAAGGAAATGGGCATGTTGTTCCAGAGTTCCGCACTCTTCGACTCCATGACTGTGCTCGACAACGTAATGTTTCCGCTCAACATGTTCAGCAATGACACTTTGCGCGAGCGTACACAACGAGCCATGTTCTGCCTCGACAGAGTCAATCTGTCCGAAGCCGCGAAGAAGTTTCCCGGAGAGATAAGCGGCGGAATGCAGAAGCGCGTAGCTATAGCACGCGCCATAGCACTCAATCCACAGTATCTTTTCTGCGACGAACCAAACTCCGGACTGGACCCAAAGACGTCACTTGTCATCGACGAACTGATACAGGGAATCACGCATGAATACAACATGACGACCATAATCAACACTCACGACATGAATTCCGTGATGGGTATTGGCGAAAACATCGTGTTTATCCACCAAGGACACAAGGAATGGGAGGGGACAAAGGACGACATCATTACATCAAACAACAAGATCCTCAACGATTTCATCTTTGCTTCCGACCTGTTCAAGAAGGTAAAGGAAGTCGAAGAGCATGAAATGGCAGAGGGCACGCAAAGCGTGCCCCCGCAGAAGTCTAAGGAGTGAGTAGCCCCAAGCGTATTAAGGATTCAAGTCCTATAAACGGACGAGCCGATGCCTATATACACACCGCCAAGATTCTTGCTCCACAAAGCAAGTACTACTTACTCGATCAAGTAAGATATACTTCGATGGCGAAGTAAGTACTACTTACTCGACCAAGTAAGTGCTACTAACTTTTTTCGGGGCAGAGCAACTTACCAGACGCCACTTCAGGGGAGTGGTCAAAGGCTTATATTCTCTCGCCCCAAGTCTTATATTTAAAAGTGCCATCTCTTATATAAGACTTTGCCATCTCTTATATAAGACTTTGCCCGAGCAAATATAAGCACCTGGCGGATCCTTTTACAAGCTTCTCACTTTTGCCTTATAAATATGTTTATAGG
>CAVHJI010000008.1:0-3087 GCA_963636255.1 Bacteroidaceae bacterium
CATACCGCATCTGTCGGTGTAGGTGTGTCGGATTACATCCGGTGTTGGATGTCGGGGTCTCACTTCCCTTCAGGGGAGGGTTGGGGGTGAGGCTCTTGAGTGTCGGGACTGGAATCACAACACGTAACACATGAATCGTCCGCGGAACTTAAACGGAACCAAAAACATGGTGCGTGATGCGTGCACTTAACATAACTGTCACGTAAACATAAAACGTAACACATTAAACGTACGTGACCTCTTCGGGGGCTGACTTGCGAGTAAGCTCTACGGCCTTGCATCCCACACCTTTAAGGGGGCAGTGATATCGTCGTCGAATCAATGATCTGCAGACGGTTTAAGCAGGATGGCACTTGGCGTTTTCGGCTGTCCGGCGAAAGTTTGTCTTCATATCGTGCATGCAGACTGCGGTAAGTTCTCCTTGATATTGTGTCAGCAAGCGGGCCGTTTTGTCTGACTTGGTGTCACGATGACAGACATTATGTCAGCCGGTGGTGCGGCTCCCTCTTTTTGGCATGGTTTTCGCAGAACGGGGGGTGCACGGTGAAGTGTCCCAGTGGGCAGGCACCATGCAGACAATAACGTAGAAAAGAAGAAAATCAAAAACTGTAAAAATTTAAAAACTATGAATGTAAAACCATTAGCAGACAGAGTTCTGGTTCTTCCGGACGCTGCAGAAGAGAAGACAATCGGTGGCATCATCATCCCTGACACCGCGAAAGAGAAACCCGTAAGAGGCGAAGTCGTAGCTGCCGGCAACGGTACGAAGGACGACCCTATGACTGTCAAGGTCGGCGACAAGGTCCTCTATGGCAAGTATGCAGGCACGGAGCTCGAGGTTGAGGGCAAGAAGTACCTCATCATGCGCCAGAGCGACATCTTCGCTGTTGTCGAGTAAACGAGAAGTCAACAAAACAAGAACACACACACATAAAACTGAGAAAATATCATGGCAAAAGAAATCAAATTCGATATTGAGGCCCGCAATCAGCTGAAGGCCGGAATCGATACGCTGGCCAACGCCGTCAAGGTGACACTTGGCCCCAAGGGACGTAACGTAATCATCGAGAAGAAGTTTGGTGCACCTCACATCACCAAGGATGGTGTGACAGTGGCTAAGGAGATCGAGCTCGCTGACGCTTATCAGAACACAGGCGCACAGCTCGTGAAGGAAGTGGCTTCGAAGACTGGTGATGCTGCCGGCGATGGTACGACAACCGCTACCGTTCTGGCACAGGCAATCGTATCTGAGGGTCTGAAGAACGTCACGGCAGGTGCAAGCCCAATCGACATCAAGCGCGGTATAGACAAAGCCGTTACCAAGGTCGTTGAGGCTATCCAGAATCAGGCAGAGAAGGTAGGCAGCAACTACGACAAGATTGAGCAGGTCGCTTCTGTATCTGCAAACAACGATCCTGAGATTGGCAAGCTGATAGCAGACGCAATGCGCAAGGTTTCCAAGGACGGTGTCATCACCATCGAGGAGGCAAAGGGCACAGACACAACAATCGGTGTTGTGGAAGGTATGCAGTTCGACCGTGGCTATCTGTCTCCTTACTTCGTTACCGATACAGAGAAGATGGAGTGCGTCATGGAGAAGCCTCTCATCCTGATCTACGACAAGAAGATTTCAAACCTGAAGGATTTCCTGCCTATCCTGGAACCGGCTGTACAGACTGGTCGTCCTCTGTTGGTTATTGCCGAGGATGTCGACAGCGAGGCACTCGCAACATTGGTTGTGAACCGTCTGCGTTCGCAGCTCAAGATATGCGCCGTCAAGGCTCCTGGCTTCGGCGAGCGTCGTAAGGATCTGCTTGAGGATATCGCCATCCTGACCGGCGGCGTTGTCATCAGCGAAGACAAGGGCTTGAAGCTCGACCAGACCACAGTAGAGATGCTGGGTTCGGCAGAGAAGGTCGTTGTCAACAAGGACAACACAACCATCGTCAACGGCGACGGTGACGCACAGAACATCCACGACCGCATCGAGCAGATCAAGATGCAGATGGAGAACACGAAGTCGCAGTACGACCTCGAGAAACTGCAGGAGCGTCTGGCCAAGCTGGCAGGCGGCGTAGCCGTGCTGTACGTAGGTGCTGCTTCTGAGGTTGAGATGAAGGAGAAGAAAGACCGCGTGGATGACGCATTGCGTGCCACACGTGCTGCCATCGAAGAGGGTATCGTCCCGGGCGGTGGCGTAGCATACATCCGTGCTCAGTCTGCTCTCGACGGAATGAAGGGCGACAACGACGACGAGACCACAGGTATCGAAATCGTCAAGCGTGCCATCGAGGAGCCTCTGCGTCAGATTGTAGCAAACGCTGGCAAGGAAGGTGCAGTGGTCGTACAGAAGGTTCGCGAGGGTAAGGATGACTTCGGCTACAATGCCCGCAAGGACGTATACGAGAACCTGCATACAGCAGGCGTCGTAGACCCTGCCAAGGTTACACGTGTAGCTCTGGAGAACGCAGCTTCTATAGCCGGAATGTTCCTGACGACAGAGTGTGTCATCGTGGAGAAGAAGGAAGAACTTCCTCCTATGCAGGGTGGCAACCCAGGAATGGGCGGTGGCATGATGTAATCAGCGCAAGCCGAAAGACATTACAGACATAACACATAGAAAGGAAATCGCGGTGCTCCGTTTGGAGGAACACCGCGATTTTTGTGCGTTTGCCCGGCTCTATCATCCTACAGCGAGCATTCTCACAGAATCGTCAGGGCTTTATCCCAAATAATTTTCTACTGCCCCATTATCTGATTTACTCTTTAGAAGCTTTGCAGCCACGACTGCAGCTCGATGAGCATCTCGGCATGGTACTTGAACCATTCACCTATGCCGAAGCCATGTCCGCCCGAGGGATGGATGTGCATCGTGACAGGTACACCGTGGGCTTTCAGGGCTTCATAGTAGTGGATGGAGTTGAGCGGATTCACCACGTCGTCGTCGTCGGCAAGCATCAGGAAGGCCCGTGGCGTCTTGTCGCTGACCTGCAGCTCGTTGCTGTACTTCTTCTGCATCTCGGCAGACGGCGTCTTGCCAATCAGTCCGTCGTGCGACCCCATGTGCGTGATTGCAGGGTCCATGGA
>CAVHJI010000008.1:3097-25136 GCA_963636255.1 Bacteroidaceae bacterium
GTCCATGGATATCACGGGATACCAAAGCACCTGGAATGCCGGAAGCACGTCGTCGGCGGCATGCGTCGCCACGGTAGATGCCAGATGTCCTCCGGCGGAGAAGCCCATGATGCCGATGTCGTCGGGGTTGATGTTCCACTCCGCGGCATGCTGCTTCACCGTGCGTATTGCCTCGTAGGCATCGGACTGCGGCACGTCGTCGTGGCCATGCGGCATGCGGTATTTCAGCACGATTGCCGCAATGCCCTGGTTGTTGAAGAAGTTCTTCCAGTTATGTCCTTCGTTGTCCATCGACAGCATGAAGTACCCGCCGCCCGGGCATATCACGACCGCGCGTGTCGGACTGTCCGACTCGGGCAGATAGACCGTTATGGATGGCTTGTAGTTGCGCTTGGAGTCGTCGTAGCCCTGCTGCTCTATGCCGTTGGTGTTTGGCAGTCCGTTGGGCCAGAGGTCGAGGTTGACGGTTTTCTGCTGCTGTGCGCTAAGTCCTAAGACACACGCCAATGTCAGCAATGCTGTCGAAAGTAGTCGTTTTTTCATGAGATCGTTAGATTTAATAGGTTACGGCGGGGATTTATAGAACCCGCCTTGAAATAAAAAAAGTGTGTGTTTCTCAATAAAAAGAGAGAAGACGACAGTCGGCCTGTAAGCCGGGTCCTGTTCCTTGACGCGGAGGCCAAGGCGTCTGTCATTTATCTGAGCCGTACGTCGCCGCGCGGCTTTATCGGTCTACCCTCCAGCATCGGGCGAGCAGCCCTCAAGCACTGGTCTACATGACCTTTCAACTTCCAAGAAGCACAGCCCTGATGTCACCACCAGACTGGTGAGCTCTTGCCTCACCTTCTCACCCTTACCGTGCCCCTCTGAAGAGGCGCGGCGGTTATTTTCTTCTACTTTACTCCACCCTCGCGGACGGCTTCCCATTAAGAAGTGGAATGCTCTGTGTTGCCCGGACTTTCCTCCTGCAGCCGCAAGGGCTGCACGCGACAGACCGTCCGGCTGTCATCTCCTCTTGTTGGCGCAAAGGTAGTGCAAGTTGGGCGCACGGCAAGCGAACTTGTCCGATTTTGTTCTGCCGTGCTGCCGCCGACAATGCTTCCGATTTTCGTGGTCCACAATTTTGCACTACCTTTACACCATCATGAAACACATAATTCGCAATATGATTATGACGGCAGCCGTGATGCTGTTGATACCGTCGCCAGCAGCGGTCGCCGACGACAACGTGCAGGATGGAGTGAAAGTCCTGAGCGACAGCATAAAGGCCGTCTACGCTCCCGACAGCCGGACAGTGGTTTATGCTCCGTCGTTCGCAGCGGCTGAAAGAGATGTGCTGCTGGGCGGCGAGACCTCGTCAGAGGCAGCCAAAGAGGCACTGGTGTCGGCTCTCGGGAGAGAACGATATAATGTGATCGACCGCATGCGCCTGCTGCCCGACCACGGACAACTCGGCGATGAGACCTACGGCGTGGTGAACCTGTCGGTCTGCAATCTGCGCACGAAGCCCGACTTCTCTGCCGAGATGACGTCGCAGGCACTCATGGGCATGCCGGTGAGGGTGCTCGAACGCGAAGGCGCATGGTTCCGCGTGCAGACCCCCGACAACTACATCGCCTGGGTGCATCCGGCAGGAATAAAAACAATGACGAAGTCTGGGCACGACAGCTGGAACAGCAGCCGGCAGATAGTAGTGACAGCGCACTTCGGGTACGTGTACTCCGAGCCGAAAGAGACGTCGCAGACGGTCAGTGACATTGTGGCAGGCGACAGGCTGAAGCTGATAGGGCAGAGGGGCAAGTTCTACAACGTGGAGTATCCCGACGGACGGCGCGGCTACGTGCTCAAAGGCATATCGTGCCAGCTCGACAGCTGGCGGCAGCAGACGAAGCACGATGCCGCATCAATCATAGCGACAGCACGCACCATGATGGGGTTCCCCTATCTCTGGGCAGGCACCTCGTCGAAGGGCGTGGACTGCAGCGGCTTCGTGCGCACCGTGCTCTACATGCACGACATCATCATTCCGCGCGACGCATCGCAGATGGCGTACGTAGGACAGCGTGTGGATATTGCATCCGACTTCGGCAACTTGGAACCAGGAGACCTCGTGTTTTTCGGTACTAAAGCACAGGGCGGCAAGCGCGAACGCGTGTCGCACGTCGGCATATATATAGGTGGCAAGCGGTTCATCCACTCGCAGGGCTATGTGCACGTGAGCAGTTTCGACCCTGCCGACGAGCTGTATGACGAGTTCAACCTCAACCGCCTGCTGCACGCCGTACGCTTCCTGCACCTGGTGGGCAACGACAGCAATTTCACGACAACAGAGAACAATCCGTACTTCGGCAATGCCGATTAATGCAGGAGGATAGAGACATGAAACAAAACAGACGGGATTTCCTGAAGACCGTGGCACTTGGCACCGCAGCCGGACTGACTGCGACCACCGTCGGTGCTGCCGGCAAGGCCGACACCTTCTATGTCAACTCCGCAGGACCGGCAAGGATGAAGCTCAGCTTCTTCCCTTACGAGCTGAAACTGCGGCACGTGTTCACCGTGTCGTCCTACTCACGCACCACCACGCCCGACGTGCAGGTGGAAATAGAGTATGACGGCATTACGGGTTACGGCGAGGCTTCGATGCCGCAGTACTTGGGACAGACCGTTGCAAGCGTGTCGTCATTCCTGCAGAAGGTAGACCTCAGCCGCTTCGACGACCCGTTCCAGCTGGAAGACATCCTGGCGTATGTCGACAGCCTCTCCGACGGTGACACGGCAGCCAAGGCTGCTGTCGACATTGCGCTGCACGACCTTGTAGGCAAGATGCTTGGCGCTCCGTGGTACCGCATCTGGGGACTTGACAAGAGCAAGGCGCCAAGCACGACATTCACCATCGGCATAGACACTCCGGACGTGGTGCGTGAGAAGACGCGCGAGTGTGCAGACCGTTTCAATATTCTGAAGGTGAAGCTCGGCGGCGACAACGACAAGGAGATGATAGAGACCATCCGCACTGTGACCAATCTGCCCATAGCCGTCGATGCCAACCAGGGATGGAAAGACCGCCAGTATGCCCTCGACATGATTGGGTGGCTGGCAGAACGGGGCGTGGTCATGGTGGAACAGCCGATGCCCGTAGGACAGATTGACGATGCAGCGTGGCTGACCGAGCGCAGTCCGTTGCCTGTCTTTGCTGACGAGGCGGTGCAGCGTCTGCGCGATGTGGCGGCACTGCGAGGTGTCTATAGCGGCATCAACATAAAGCTGATGAAGTGCACGGGAATGCGCGAGGCATGGAAGATGGCTAACATGGCACGTGCACTCGGCATGAAGGTGATGGTGGGGTGCATGACCGAGACCTCGTGTGCGGTGTCGGCAGCGGCACAGCTGTCGCCGGCTGTTGACTTCGCCGACCTTGACGGCAACCTGCTGATAACCAACGACCGCTTCCGTGGCATGGAAGTGGTGAACGGAAAGATAACGCTGCCCGAACGGCCGGGCATAGGGGTGGAGAAACTGTGACGGAACAACGGAACAGACTGCAAGTATGTCAGCACGGATGCTTGAATAGTGTAAAAATGTCATGCGTTGCAGTTAACCGCTGTTAAGCCCTTGAGAGCCTTTGTTAAAAGACGGAAAAAAGAACGACAGAGTGGAACAAGCGAACAGGATTTGCTGTTATTTCGTCGCAGGAAACGTTAAACGAAGGCGTAATTTAACGTTACCAGAGAGAGAATATTAACAGTGAAACGAAATACACTAAGGCTTATGAAAAAGGTGAAAACTATTTTAGGAGTGGCAGCGATAGCAGTGCTGAGTTCCGGAGTGGCTGCTTATACGACGTACAAGATGATGCCCAAGCAGGAGACTGCCTCGTTCTCCGACTTGTTCAAGCAGAATGAGAATATCCGTCTTGCCGCATATGGCACAGACGCACAACCAGTGGACTTGACCCAGGCTGCCGAGGTGGCAGTGCATGCTGTGGTACACATACGTTCCACGCAGCTGAGCAAGACACAGACGGTGCAGGACATGCCTGACTTCTTCGACTTCTTCTTCGGTGACGGTCGTGGACAGCAGCGCCAGGTGCAGACACAACCGCGCGTGGGCTACGGTTCGGGCGTAATCATCTCGCGCGACGGCTACATCGTGACCAACAATCATGTGGTAGAGAATGCCGACGAGATTACGGTGAAGCTGAACGACGAGCGTGAGTTCAAGGGACGTGTCATTGGCACGGATGCTGATACAGATCTTGCACTGGTCAAGATTGAAGGCGACGACTTCCCGACACTGCCTGTCGGCAACTCCGACGAGCTGAAGGTAGGCGAGTGGGTACTGGCTGTCGGCAACCCGTTCAACCTCAACTCTACCGTCACAGCAGGTATCGTCAGTGCAAAGGCTCGTCAGATAGGAACATCGGCTGCCAACGGACAGGCTGCCAACATACAGTCGTTCATCCAGACCGATGCAGCCATCAACTCGGGCAACAGTGGTGGCGCCCTGGTCAATGCACATGGCGAACTGGTCGGCATCAACGCCATGCTTTACTCTCCCACAGGAGCATATTCCGGCTATGGCTTTGCCATTCCGACAAGCATAATGACGAAGGTCGTATCGGACCTGAAGCAGTATGGCACCGTGCAGCGTGCATTGCTCGGCATCCGTGGCAACACGTTGGGCACAGACCTCACGATGTCTGAGGAGCAGACCGCCGAGATGCACAAGAGGATTGAAGAGCTTGGTGTCAGCGACGGTGTCTATGTGGCAGAAGTTGTCGACGGCGGTTCGGCAGCCGGAGTGCTGAAGGAGAACGATGTCATCACAGGCATCGACGGAAAGAAGATCCACAAGTTCTCCGAGTTGCAGGAAGCTTTGGCACAGCATCGTCCTGGCGACAAGATTAAGGTTACCATCGTCCGCAACAAGTCAGAGAAGACTGTCGACTTGACCCTTAAGAACTCGCAGGGCAACACCAAGGTGGTGAAGAATGCCGGCATGGACATCCTTGGAGGTGCATTCCAGCCTATATCCGACAAGACCAAGGAGCAGCTCGGGCTGAGCTACGGACTGGAAGTCACGGGAGTGTCGGACGGTAAGCTGCAGGAAGCAGGAATCCGCAGGGGCTTCATCATACTGAAGGTCAATGGCGAGAACATGCGCACCACCGACGATCTGGAGCAGGCTCTGCGCACAGCAACGCAGTCGCCCGAGCAGGTGCTCTTCATCACCGGAATATTCCCGAGTGGCAGGAGAGCCAACTATGCTGTCAGCCTCAGCGACGAATGATGCATTCGTCCGGCGGTTAGGGTAGACGCCATGTATATATGAGTATGTATCCGGCAGGAGCAGGGTCATGAAGACCCCGGGCTTCTGCCGGATGTTTTTCGTCCCAGCATCTGCGGACGTATAACCTCGGAGTGCGCGGCGCACCAACCATAGGATCTATGGGCGTACAGCCACAGATTTATGGACGTACAGCCACAGCCGGACAGCAGTGTACAAAGAAAAAAACAATAAAAAGAGGCGAGGTACAGAAATAAATCGATACCTTTGCCCCAAATTCGGATTTATAGGATGAGACAACTTAAGATTACCAAAAGTATCACCAACCGCGAGAGCGCGTCACTTGATAAGTATCTACAGGAAATAGGCCGCGAAGGTCTGATATCTGTGGAAGAAGAAGTAGAATTGGCCCAGCGCATCAGAAAGGGAGACCGCGCAGCTCTTGAGAAACTGACCCGTGCAAACCTTCGTTTCGTGGTTTCTGTAGCAAAGCAGTATCAGAACCAGGGATTGAGCCTGCCCGACCTCATCAACGAGGGCAACTTGGGCTTGATAAAGGCTGCTGAGAAGTTTGATGAGACACGTGGATTCAAGTTCATCAGCTATGCCGTGTGGTGGATTCGTCAGTCCATCCTGCAGGCTTTGGCAGAGCAGTCGAGAATCGTGCGTCTGCCGCTGAACCAGGTCGGTTCACTCAACAAGATAAGCAAGGCATTGTCGCGCTTCGAGCAGAAGAACGAACGCCGTCCGTCGGCAGAAGAGCTGGCAGACGAGCTGGACGTGCCGGTAGACAAGGTGTCGGACACACTGAAGGTGTCGGGCCGTCACATCTCTGTCGATGCTCCGTTCGTAGAGGGTGAGGACAACAGTCTGCTCGACGTGCTGCCCAACGAGGACTCCCCGATGGCAGACCGTGAGCTGGTGAACGAATCGCTCTCGAAAGAGATTGACCGCGCACTGTCGACGCTCACCGAGCGTGAGAAGGAAATCATACAGATGTTCTTCGGCATAGGACAGCAGGAGATGACGCTCGAAGAGATTGGCGACAAGTTCGGACTGACACGTGAACGTGTACGCCAAATCAAGGAGAAGGCGATACGCCGCCTCCGTCAGAGCAACAGAAGCAAACTGCTGAAATCATATTTAGGCTAAAACAAGGAGGAAACGATGAAATCCCTGAGACTACTTTACGCCATACTGCTGATGTCTGTCGCCCTCGGCGCATCGGCGAGAAAGAAGAAGACCGACAAGTCCGACGAGTACACACCGGTATATGCATTCGGCATTGGCTTGTCGTTCAACGATTCCATCGTCTACTACACCGACATACAGCGCCTCGACAGCGCCAAGGTGGGTAAGTACAATGTGCTGGAGATGCGCTCCGACTATTCCAACCAGTTCGGCGAGTATATAGAGAGCCACATGCGAAAGGCAGACTACAGCACAATGACTGTCTACGAACTCAAGGAGGGCAAGGCAGAGAAGAACTACCGCAAGTTCCTGAAGAAATACGAGAACAACAGTGCCAACATGGTGCTGGTCAAGAAAGGCGACTTCGCCTTCAGCAAACCCCAGAACCAGAACTAAGGAGCAATGAAGCCGTTTGGGATGATACTCTCAATGCTGGCGGCATTGCTGCTCCTGGCATCGTGCCACAAGGGAGACGATCCGGTGCCCGACACCCGACCGTCGCGCACGGTGTTGGTCTATATGGTTGCCGACAATAGTCTCAAGAGTCAGACCAGTGGCGACATCAACGAGATGATGCAGGGCATACTGGATGTCGACGAGACGCAGATGAAGACCAACTTGCTGCTTTATGTCGACGACTACAGCACGCCCCAGCTCTTCCGCATATCAAACGAGAACGGCGAGGCGCAGAAGACGCTCGTCCACAGCTACACCACGGAACAGACATCGACAGATGCGGACGTCTTTAAGAGTGTGCTAAGCATGGTGACGTCGAAATATGCGGCAGACAGTTACGGACTGGTCTACTGGTCGCATGGCGACGGATGGATGCCCGCAGAACTGATGAAGATGCGCTCTACCAATCTGCGCTGGATAGGACAGGACATCAATAACGGCAACGGAACACACTACTATGGCGACATCGACGACGTAGCCGCAGCCGTTAAGTCGGTCGTCGGCAGAATGGACTTCGTGATGTTCGATGCCTGCTACATGCTGACCACAGAAGTGGCCTATGCCTTCAAGGACTGCACCGACTACATCATAGGCTCACCGACAGAGATACCCGGTCCGGGAGCTCCTTATGACAAGATCCTGCCGTATATGTTCTCTCCGCGGAGCACCTATGCTACCGATATGGCACGCGCATACTTCGATTACTACAACGAGAAGTATGACGGTGGCAACGGTCTGTCCAACAGCAACTGGACAGGCGGCGTGTCCATCGGTGTCATCAGCACATCGGCTGTCGAGGCATTGGCAGATGCCACAGCTGCAGCGTTGGCTTCTGCCGCCGGTGCCGACCCAGCCACATTGAGACAGACTGTACTTGACTATGACAAGCGGACAACGCGCAGCCACATAGGCTACTATGACCTCTGCGGAATTATGTCGACGTTGCTGTCTGCCGAGGACTTGTCGGCATGGCAGTCTGCCTACAACGGCACTCTGACCTATTGGCAGACCACGGCACTCAACTACTCATATTTTGCCCATATGTTCTCAATGGAAAAAGCAAAGGGCATGGCTCAGTACATCCCCGTCTCTGCAGCCCTCTCCGACAACAAGGACACAGCCTATCACTCCACAGGCTGGTATCGGGCAGCCGGACTCTCGCAGCTTGGGTGGTGATTGCAGTGGCCCCTTATTCGTGATGATAGGGACTGCCTGCGAGTATGCTCAAAGCCCGGTACAGCTGTTCGACGAATATGAGGCGCACCATCTGGTGTGAGAATGTCATCTTCGACAGCGACATCTTCCCGTCAGCCCTCTTGTAGACCTCTTCGGAGAATCCGTAAGGTCCGCCGATGACAAACACCAGACGCTTGCCTATGGTGTTCATCTTGCCGCGCATCCAGTCGGCAAACTCCACCGACCGCATCTCCTTGCCATGCTCGTCGAGCAGCACCACGAAGTCGTTGGTGCTGAGGCTCTTCATTATCAGCTCGCCTTCCTTCTCCTTTTGCTGCTGTTCCGTCAGGTTCTTCGTGTTCTTCAGTTCGGGAATGACCTCCACATCAAAGCTCGTGTAGTGCTTGATGCGCTGTATGTATTCGTCTATAGCACGGACGAAGTATTGCTCGTTGGTCTTGCCCACTACCAATAGTGTTGTTTTCATGTCGTTGACGCTCTGATGTGTTGTGCACTGACAAAGTTAGGATTTTATCAGCAATGTCGGGATAAATTCCTACCTTTGGCTTCATCAAGCAAAAGAATAAGAACCATGTACACAGAAAAAGAACTGATAGACAAGCTTATTGACCTCGCCTTTGCCGAGGATATAGGCGACGGCGATCACACCACGCTATCGTGCATACCGCCTACAGCCATGGGCAGGTCGCATCTCCTCATCAAGGAAGAGGGAATACTGGCAGGAGTGGAGATTGCCAAAGAGGTGTTCCGACGTTTCGACCCGACACTGAAGGTCACCGTCTACATCAACGACGGAGCACATGTCAAGCCAGGCGACATTGCCATGCTCGTCGAGGGCAAGGTGCAGAGCCTGCTGCAGACCGAACGTCTGATGCTGAACATCATGCAGCGCATGAGTGGCATTGCCACTATGACCAACCGGTATCAGGAACGTCTCGCCGGTACCAAGACCCATGTACTCGACACACGCAAGACGACTCCAGGCATGCGCATACTCGAGAAGATGGCAGTGAAGATAGGCGGCGGAATGAACCATCGCATCGGCTTGTTCGACATGATTCTCCTGAAGGACAACCATGTGGACTTTGCCGGAGGCATCGACAAGGCAATAACACGTGCCAAGGAATACTGCAAGGAGAAGGGCAAGGACCTGAAGATAGAGATTGAGGTGCGCAACTTCGACGAACTGCAGCAGGTGCTCGATCTCGGTGGCATCGACCGCATCATGTTCGACAACTTCACTCCCGAGCAGACACGCAAGGCTGTGGAGATGGTCGGCGGCAAGTATGAGACGGAATCATCGGGCGGCATCACGTTCGACACCATCCGCGACTATGCCGAATGTGGTGTCGACTTCATCTCCGTAGGTGCTCTGACGCACTCCGTCAAAGGTCTCGACATGAGTTTCAAGGCTTGCTGACGACGACAGAAGACTAATTGAACGAACAAGCAACAAACAGACACAATTATTGTATATGAACAGAATAACATCTCTTTTCGGAATAGAGTATCCCATCATACAAGGCGGCATGGTGTGGTGCTGCGGCTGGCGTCTGGCTTCGGCTGTCAGCAATGCCGGAGGACTGGGACTTATAGGTGCCGGCTCCATGACACCCGAACTGCTGCGCGAGCACATACAGAAATGCCGTCAGGCAACCGACAAGCCTTTTGGCGTGAACGTCTCTCTCTTCAAGAAGCCCGAGCTGCCGGTGATTATGCAGACACTTGTCGATGAGGGCGTGAAGATTGTCTTCACCTCTGCAGGCAGTCCCAAGACGTGGACATCATGGCTGAAGGAGCGCGGGATGACCGTCGTACATGTCGTGTCGTCGTCGAAGTTTGCCGTTAAGTGCGAAGAGGCTGGCGTCGATGCTGTTGTTGCCGAAGGCTTCGAGGCAGGAGGTCATAACGGTAGGGAAGAGACAACCACGATGTGCCTGATACCTGCTGTGCGCAAGGCGACGAAGTTGCCGCTCATAGCAGCCGGGGGCATAGGCAGTGGACAGGCAATACTGGCAGCACAGGCACTTGGTGCCGAAGGTGTACAGATAGGTACACGCTTTGCGCTGACAGCAGAGAGCTCGGCGAGCGATGCCTATAAGAACTACTGCCTGAACCTCAACGAGGGCGACACCCGACTGTTGCTAAAGAAGCTGTCGCCGACACGCATGGCGCCCAACAAGTATCGTCAGCAGATTGAGTCTGCCGAAGATGCCGGTGCAAGTGCCGATGAGCTTCTCGGCATAATAGGCATAGGTCGTACCCGCAAGGGCATCTTCGAGGGCGACATCGAAGAAGGAGAGTTGGAGATTGGACAGAACGTCTCACAGTTCAATGGCAAGGGCATACAGACCGTCGCTGAAGTCATGAAGGAGATGACCGACGAATATGCCGAAGCCAAGAAGGCACTGGCTGTCGCTGACTGATGTAAGTACGAATCAGCAGAAACTTGTGGGATAAACATCGGCGAGAGTGCCTATATACGTTTTGGCTCAAAGGTATATACCTTTGGGCCGAAACGTATATACCTATGTGTCAAGACGTATATACCTTTAGCCCCAAACGAATATACCCTTTGTGCGGGGACAATATTCCCCTCAAAAAAGACACGTACGTGTGACGGTCAACGGACGTACGTGTAATGGTCAACGGACGTGCGTGGATTGATAAGGTCCTAATGCGCTTAGCGCTTCTTGTGCTTTAGAATGCGCAGATAGCCCTCACCTTGCTGGCATCGGTTTTATGTGTCGAGCAAATATAAGCATTCTTTAAGGTTACAGGGAATGCACTGACGGTGAGCTCTGTAGAGGACCAGTAGTTGCTGTTGTTATCATTCAGTTTGTCGCCTTCGGCAACGATGATGGAAGCGTCGACGATATCCATCGTTTCGGTCCAACCGCTACCGCTTTTATTATAGATGTCGTCCACGTCCTTGTAGCAGAGCATGTGCAGTTCCTTCGGCGAGGGAATGAACCAGCCGGTGCTTCCGCTTGGGGCTGCGAGAGAGAAGCTGTTCAGTGCATCGACGGGCTTGACGAGCTTATTAGTGTCTGTAGATCTGATATAGTCGTTGTATGCCTTTATCACCTTCGTGTTTTGGTAGCCGAGAATCTGGTTGATGTTGGCATTGGAGTATTCAACGGTCACGTAGTCGCTCTTGTTCGCCGGGTTGAAATTCGCTCCGTTCTGGAATGATACCACAAAATCTGGAGTGGTCTGCCATACCATGTTATACGATACGTCCTTCAAGGCTACAGCCAGACCATGTGTGCAGTCGGGGTAGTCGGTTGCCATAATCTTGTCGGATGTCAGTGAGGCTGGCGTTGATCTGCCCGAAGAGTAGGTCTCGGTATCTTTCGGTACCCAGAAGACAATGCCCACAACGGTCTTGCCTGCTATTGGCTCTGGCTTGGGGTCAGCTATGACAGGTTTCGTGTTGCTGTCGTTATAGCGTTTGCGCAGTCCACCGTCGGATGTGGTTCCGTCGGAGTAGATGTAGTCGCCGGCTTTCACCTCGTTGGCTGTATAACTGATCATCTGTACACTGCTCACTGTCGCATCTCCGCTGGCGCTGGCATTCCAGCTGCTACCTACCTTTATGGCTGTCACTTCAATGCCGTCTGCCTTCACGGTGACATTAAATTCATAGCTCTTGCCTGCTTCCAGATTGCCTTCTGTGGCTGTCGCTGGCGAGTAGGAGAAGACGGTTATTGCTGATGTTCACCACAACGAGCGGCTTGTCGGTCATGTCCTGCGGCACTAAAACAGCCTCATGTTTCTTGTCCGTGGCATTGTGGCAGGTCTTAATCTCACTGTCGGTGGTGCTGGAAGCACTCACTGTGCCGTTGCTGAACGAGACTTCTGTCTTCCCATAGATGGTGACAGATGCATCCTCTATCTCCTTTGCTGTGATGCCGTCGCCGGCTATGAGCTTGACCTCGACTTTAGACATGAGGTGCTTGAAGCTGAGGTTCACTGCTTGGCTGTAGCTTCCTGTCGCTGTGGCACTCATGAAGTCGAAAGCTGCATAACCGCTGCTTTGGTCGGAGATGTCGATAGACGTTGCCGTCGTGTAGGGATACCACGCTGTAACCTGTTTCTCGTCCTTGTCTTGCCAGTAGATGGTATTCGCATCATCGGCAGGACTTGCCTCGCCGGAAGCGGCAATCACATACTTCTTGGCTTCAGGCATACCGTCCAACTTTACTCCTATCTCTTCACCGCCAGCCCATGCGTCCTTGCCTCCGCCGCGGGTTTGTGGCTGAACTACCTCCGCTGTCAGCTGTAATGGATACTTGCCGTCGGGCAGGGTGTTGATGCCTCCCGTCTCGTCTGTGTCGCAAGATACTGCCAACAGCAGCAACACTGCCGGAATCAGGAATGTGAAATGTTTCGTTGTCACAGCTCTATATGGTTTTTAGATGTTCAAATATGCGTGTGTCTTTGCAGGAGACGCACAATCTCTTCTCTCTCCTCTTTGGACAATTTTATGACTATATCTCCAATATTCAACTACTTGCACCAACTATTTTTTTATCATGGGCGCCTCCTACGCTATTTGTTGACGTGATAAGAGAAAAATCGCACTTTTCTTTCTTTTTTCTAGAAAACGTCCTTAAACTGCGGTCGAACATAAAACCTCTAAGCCATGAAAACACGCACTTCCTTATTTGTCTTGTTGCTCTTTATATGTCAGTTAGCCTCAGCGCAGACTGTACGGATTTCAGGCAGTGTCAGGGATGCTTCCACAAACGAACCACTGGCAGGAGCAAACATATACTCGCCTATAAATGCCACAGGCACAATAACCGATGCAGATGGATTTTTCAGTCTTGATATTCGACGTGGACAGTCGACAAGAATAAGCATCAGCTATGTGGGATACGTTACGCAGGAAAAGACAGTAAGCACGGCACACAACTCCCAAGTGGACATCATGCTCGTGCCGGGTGGACTGCTGGACGAGGTGCAGGTACTGGCCGAACGTCGTGACTTCGGAATCAAAGGGGCACAGATGGGGGCGCTTGCCATGGACATGTAAAGGGTGAAGTCACTGCCGGCACTGTTTGGTGAGGTGGACGTATTGAAGTCGTTGCAGAAAATGCCGGGCGTACAGGCCAGTGGTGACGGTAACGCGGGAATACTGGTGCGAGGAGGTGACTACGACCAGAATCTAATAACGATGGATGGGGCGGTGATATACAACTCTGAGCATCTCAGCGGGTACGTGTCTGCCATAACCCCGGACATCACCGACGATGTGGTGTTCTACAAGGGCGCATTCCCGGCAAGGTACGGCTCACGTCTGTCGAGCATCGTAGACATCGGCGTCAGGGAAGGAGATTTCCACGAATATCACGGACAGGTCAGCGTAGGTATGCTGACCTCAAAGATACAGGCAGAAGGACCGCTGTGGCGGGGACACACTTCGTTCAACGTCGCAGCACGCGCGTCCTACTTCAACTGGGTGGTGAAGCCAATTCTGAGGGGAATCACCGAGAACCACGACCCAGTGGCAGGACTGTCGGACATGAACTACTATGACATCAACGCGAAGATAGCGCACAAATTCGGAGGCAAGGACAAGCTGACACTGTCTTTCTACTACAGCAAAGATCACAACAACGAAGCTCCAACAGAGAGTGACGTGGAATATATAGAGACAGACGGCAGCTACCCGTCGATGCAAGGAGGCGGTTTGCGCTATTTCAGGGAAGGTGTGGCCGAGCTAAAATATTACAACTCCCACACTTACAAGCATACATCAATACGGGAAAACAACCGGAGCAATCTGATAGGCAGTCTGAACTGAAAGCATGTGTTCAGCCGCAAAGCCGCACTGAACACACGGGCCTCCATCTCCAACTACAGCTACAACATCTCCCTCCAGTCCTACGATGATGAGCAGTATGCAAGAGCGTATGCAGAAGAACCTTATAGTGCGCAAATAGGACAATCATTCGGAGGTGGGTCTGGAGGAGTCCAATCATTCACGAGTAATATCATTGTCTCCAGGCCAATATCACTGCTGTTCCTGAAAAGAGAATATACCACAAAACTCATCTCGACATACAGGAACAAGGTGACTGACTTCGACTTCACGACAGACTTCGGCTGGCAACCCAGTAGTCGCCATGACGTTACGGTTGGTGTCACAGCTTCATACAAGCAGGTGTCGCCGCTGGTTGGCATAGACCGTACGGACACGTCGTACATAGTCGACGACCCAGACAACGTGAAATATAATGCGGTACTGGAAAAGGCATACACATACACGGAAAGCGAAAGCCGCCGGCAGGACGACTACGGCAAGGAACAGGGACTGCTGAGCACGGCAGTATATGCCGAGGACAACATCAAGTGGGGAAGCTGGCTGGCAACGCACATCGGTGTCAGGGAGGCAATGTACCGGGCATCGGGCAAGAGCAGGTTCTCCATCGAGCCAAGACTGTCAATGAGCTTCATCATCAACGAAGACATGTCCGTGAAACTCGGATACGCACGGATGAGCCAGCCTATGTATAGGCTCAGCAGCAACGATGTGGCGACGACCACTGACCTGTGGGTGCCGCTCACGAAAGACCTCGGACTGGCAACATCCGACCAGGTGTCGGTGGGATACTACCAGAACCTGACCTCAAGCATCGGACTATCGCTCGAGGGATACTACAAGAAGATGGACAACCTGATGGAATACAGGAACGGCATGACATACATCAACGGGAACGGCAATTGGCAGGATCTCGTGGCACAGGGGAAAGGAAAGTCGTATGGGATAGAGTTCCTCCTCGAGAAGAAGACTGGAAAGACCACGGGATGGATCAGTTACACATGGTCCAGAAGCCTCAGGACTTTCGACCGCGAAGGAATGGAGCTGAATGGTGGACGCGAGTACAGCGCGGCAAACGACAGACCGCACAACCTGAACATCGTGCTCACGTAGAAACTCGGCAGGAACTGGGACTTCACGGCATCGTGGACATACATGTCGGGCATGCGGAGGTCGCTGACAAACGTGTCGTACTACATGGGGTCACTGACCGAAAGCAACGGCTGGACACAGCAGGAAGGACAGGGGACAACGATGCATGACGTGCAGAAAGGCAACTCGCTGCACGAGTACAATGGGTACGTATTCCCCGTTACACACCACCTCGATGTGAGCCTGAACTGCCACATACAGCACGGACGCTCGCAGAGCACGGTCAACCTGAGCATCTACAACCTCTACAACAGGAAGAACATATCGAGTGCCTACCTGGGATACGAGAACGGACTTGCGGTGCTGAAGGGGATATGCCGCTTCCCGTTCATGCCGTCACTGAACTATACACTGAAATTTTAAGGCCATGAGAACAAGATTACTTTATGCTGCCGCTGTCCTGTCGGCAACGGCAATCACCACAACATCGTGCGAGAAGACTTTGCCGTACAATGCAAACGACAGTCAAATCACAGCCTTGACCATAAACTCGGCAGCCGAATGCGGGAAGCCGCTGACAGCAACACTGACACTGTCGAGCGTCTACTCGCGGTTGCTTGACCCGACATACAAATTGTCAACCGACACGAAGTACCGGCAGCGTCTGATAACACTGGGCACTGTGCAACTGACGGTAAACGGAAGTGCGACATACCCGATGACATACAATGAGGTCGGTCAGAACTATGTCTCGGACTATGTCCCCTCCGAGGGAGATGTGATAAGCATCGAAGCCAAGTCGTCACAAGCAGTAACGGCACAAGCCACATGCACAGTGCCTGGCAGACCGGAGATTAGCCTCGTGGACTACAGCGTCGGACGCAACGATACCGACAGTCTTGATGCCGACATAAGAGTGAGGATAACCGATCCTGAAGGCAGGAACTACTATAGGATTATAGTGCGGACGACGGCTCGGAAGACAACCGAAAGCAATCCTGTAACGTCGGGTATGTCATCATCCGGTTCCGACGGGACGCAATACTACACGGACGATACGTTCACGTCTGACGATGAGGTGTTCTACGACATGTCAATCAACAAGAGCTATGGAAACTGGCCGGCATACTTCTCGAACGTGTTCGACGACACACTGTTCGACGGCACTGCACGCGACATCGCGCTGCATGTGTCGCGCGATTGCGATGGAATGGAATGCACAGGCATGGAAGTGCAGGTACAGTCGCTCTCGAAAGACATGTACCTCTACATGAAGTCGTACTTGCAATACCGCATCAGGAGTAACTACGAAGACGGTTCAGGCTCGTTCTACATCTACTCGAACGTCGACAGCGGATACGGCATCGTGGGAGGCGTTGCCACGAGCAGTGTCGACATTCCCCTATAGTGTCGGGCATGCCCTTCGAAGCCAGTAGCACTTACTTGGCATAGTTAGTAGTACTTACTTGACCAAGTAAGATATATTGACTCGACCAAGTAAGTGCTACTGGCTTTTTTTTGAAGGTATAGCTTGCTCATACAGCAATGAACATATCCTTCGTGTATGTACCTCTTCGAGGCACAGTTAGGTGATGTCTACTGACCAGGATTCATACGTATGATTGAATTGAATCATGCGCATCATTCAGTCAATTCATGCGCATTATCGGAGGCGATGATGAGTCAGCCGGAAAAGTCTTGTATAAGAAACGGCAAAGTCTTATATAAGAAAGTGTCATTTCAAACGTAAGACTTTGGCATTTCAAATATAAGCCTCAAAGACTGCCTGTACTGACCACGAAAAAGGACATTAAAGTCGAAGGCTCTGGACATTGATCGAAAGGGCTTGAGACTCTGAAGTCTCTGACCGATGCCTGTACAGGCACAAAAAAAGCGGAGCGTAGCTTCACAGCCACACTCCGCAGCAAACTTAAAACAACCAACAAAAGAAATAAATCCTTTAGTCTTCTCTCTTAGAGTCTGGCCAAGCCAGTCAGGTGTCTGTGTGTGAAGAGACCTGCCGGACTTGCCCGACCGCTTTGTGACAGTCTGCCAGCTTATCTGATGAACAGCAGTTCACGGTACTTGGGCAGCGTCCACATGGAGTCGTCGACAATCAGTTCCAGCTTGTCGATGTGATAACGTATCTCTTCCATGCGCGGCACGATGTTGTCGTGGTATGTCACAGCCTTTTCGCGCTCGCCGGTAATCTTGTTTGCCACCCTGCGGGCCTCGACCATCTCGTCGACATGCTCCTTGATGAAGGCTGTGCGGTTTGAGATTTCCTCGATGAGCTCAAGGTTCTTTGCCGACAGCTTCGCAGCCTGCTCCTCGGTGCAGATGTTCTTCAGCTTGTAGACGTTGTCGATGAGCTGCGTCTGATACTTCGTTGCCACGGGGATGATGTGGTTCATTGCCAGGTCGCCCAGTACGCGTGCCTCGATCTGAATCTTCTTTGTGTACATCTCCCACTTCACCTCGTTGCGGGCTTCAAGCTCGGTCTTGGTCATCACCTGCATGCTCTCGAACATCTTGATGCTGTCTTCGCGCAGATAGCTGTCGTAGATCACGGGCACACTTGTCTCGCAATCCAGTCCGCGGCGTGCTGCCTCTTCCTTCCACTCGTCGCTGTAGCCGTTGCCGTCGAAGTGTACGGGCTTGCTCAGCTTCAGGTACTTGCGTATCACGTCGAGTATGGCTGCTTCCTTCTTCTCGCCCTTGGCGATGAGTGCGTCGACATCGTTCTTGAAGTCGGTGAGCTGCTCTGCCATGGCTGTGTTCAGTGCAATCATGGCGCAGGCGCAGTTGGCTTCCGAGCCTACGGCGCGGAACTCAAAGCGGTTGCCTGTGAAGGCAAATGGGCTTGTGCGGTTGCGGTCGGTGTTGTCTATCATGAGTTCCGGAATCGACGGTATGGCGAGGCGCATGCCTTGCTTGCCGCTAATCTTCAGCAGGTCTTCCTTGTCGCTCTTCTCGATGTGGTCGAGGATTTCGCTGAGCTGCTTGCCCACGAAGCTCGAGATGATTGCTGGCGGTGCCTCGTTGGCTCCCAGACGGTGTGCGTTGGTCGCACTGGCGATGCTGGCCTTGAGCAGTCCGTTGTGACGGTATACGGCTGCCAGTGTGTTCACGATGAAGGTGATGAAGCGCAGGTTGTCCACAGGTGTCTTGCCCGGACTCATCAGTCCGATGCCGGTGTCTGTCCCGAGTGACCAGTTGTTGTGCTTGCCGCTGCCGTTCACTCCCTTGAAGGGTTTCTCGTGCAGCAGCACGCGGAAGCCGTGGTTGCGTGCCACCTTGCGCATCAGTGCCATGATGAGCATGTTGTGGTCGACGGCGAGGTTGCACTCCTCATAGATAGGTGCCAGCTCAAACTGGTTGGGCGCTACCTCGTTGTGGCGCGTCTTGCATGGAATGCCAAGCTTCAGGGCCTCAATCTCAAGGTCCTTCATGAAGGCAGCTACGCGTGGCGGTATGGCGCCGAAGTAGTGGTCTTCGAGCTGCTGGTTCTTGGCACTGTCGTGTCCGGTCAGCGTGCGTCCTGTCAGCAGCAGGTCGGGACGTGCGGCATACAGTCCTTCGTCGACGAGGAAGTACTCCTGCTCCCATCCAAGGTAGGCATAGCACTTCTTCACGTCGTCGTAGAAGTAGCGGCAGACGTCTGTCGTGGCCTTGTCAACAGCATGCAGGGCTTTCAGCAGCGGAGCCTTGTAGTCCAGCGATTCGCCCGTGTAGGCTATGAAGATGGTAGGTATGCACAGTGTGTCGTCTACGATGAATGCCGGCGACGAAGGGTCCCATGCGGAATAACCGCGAGCCTCGAAGGTGTTGCGGATGCCGCCGTTGGGGAAGCTCGATGCGTCAGGCTCCTGCTGTGCCAGCAACTTGCCGCTGAATTCCTCGACCACACCGCCCTTGCCATCGTAGTCGATGAACGAGTCGTGCTTCTCTGCCGTGCCTTCGGTCAGCGGGTGGAACCAGTGCGTGTAGTGTGTCACACCCATCTCGATGGCCCATCTCTTCATGCCTTCGGCAACCTCGTCGGCGATGCTGCGGTCCAGCGTCGTGCCGTTGTCGATGACGTCTGTCAGCTTCTTGTAGGTGCTTGCCGACAGATACTTGCGCATCTTGTCACGGTTGAAGACGTACTTGGCAAAATACTCCGACGGTCTCTCCGAAGTGGTCTCCACCTTTGCGGGTTTCTTCTGAAACGCCGTCTCTACCACTTTAAATCTTAGTGTTGACATAAGCTTTTGTTTATTGTTTGGTTTAAACTTTCTGTTTTTTTCGTTATTCCCTGCAAAGTTATTGTTTGTTGCGGTTGTATTTGTGTTGTGCTGCCTCCTCCTTTAAAGTTTTCTTGTTTTACAATCTTCTTACCTTATAAAAACCAATACCCTTTTGTATGTTCTGTCTACTTTGTCTTGTTGTCTTATAACCAATGGCATATGCGCTGCATTGCCTCCTTGCAGTCGTCGTGCTGTCCGAAGGCAGTCAGTCGGACATAGCCTTCTCCGCTTGGCCCGAATCCTGCTCCTGGCGTGCACACCACATTTGCCTCATAGAGCATTTGCTCGAAGAACTTCCACGACCCTATGCCCTTGGGTGTCTTCAGCCAGATGTATGGCGAGTTCACTCCGCCGAAGGCCTGCAGCCCTATGGCGGCGAAGCTGGCGAGCATCAGTCGGGCGTTCTCCCGGTAGTAGTCGATGTTTGCCCTGACCTGTGCCTGTCCTTCGGGTGTGTACACTGCCTCAGCACCACGCTGGGTTATGTAGCTTGTGCCGTTGAACTTCGTGCATTGGCGGCGGTTCCACAAGTGGTTCAGCTCTATGCGGTTGCCGCCCAGTGTGGCAGCTGTCAGCTCCTTGGGTATCACGGTGTAGCCGCAACGCACTCCGGTGAAGCCTGCTGTCTTCGAGAAGCTGCGGAACTCTATGGCACATCTCTTGGCTCCCTTTATCTCGTAGATGCTGTGTGGCACGTCGTCGTCGCTGATGAAGGCTTCGTAGGCAGCATCGAACAGCAGCAGCGTGTCGTTCTTCAGTGCGTAGTCCACCCATTCCTTCAGTTGCGCGTGTGTCAGTGTGGTGCCCGTTGGGTTGTTGGGGAAGCACAGGTAGACAATGTCGATGCGCTTCTTGGGAATCTCGGGCACGAAGCCGTTGGCGGCTGTGCAGGGGATGTATGTGATGTTGCTCCATCTGCCGTCGGACATGAGGTCGCCACCGCGTGCACCCATGACGTTGCTGTCTACATAGACCGGATATGTGGGGTCGGTCACGCCGACGCTGTTGTCGTGACGGAGTATGTCGCCTATGTTGCCTGTGTCGCTCTTGGCACCGTCGCTGACGAAGACCTCCTGAGGTGTCAGGCGTACGCCGCGTGGTGCGTAGTCGTGCTTTATGATGGCGTCAATCAGGAAGTCGTGACCATGCTCGGGACCATAGCCGCGGAATGTCTCTGCACTGCCCATCTCGTCGACGGCCTTGTGCATGGCTTCGATGCATGCCTGTGGCAACGGACGTGTCACGTCGCCGATGCCGAGGCTGATGACGCGTGTCTTCGGATGTGTCACCTTGAAGCTGTTGACCTTCTTGGCTATGTCCGAGAACAGGTAGCTCTCGGGCAGCTTTGTGAAGTATTCGTTTACCAGTGCCATTGTGTCGTTCTCCTTTTCTTTTGTGGTTGTTGCTCTTGTCAGTCTGTTGCCGCCTGTGCGACTTCTGTTGCATACTTGCTGTCGACCTCAACCGTGCCTTCGAACACGGTTGTGGCTGGTCCGGTCATAAACAAATGGGCGGAAGCTCCTCCCCATTGCAGGGTCAGTGTGCCACCGTCCATCATTACTTCGCTCTCTCCGCAGCTTCGCCTTGTCAGCAGTGCCGCCGCCGCAGTGGCGCAGGCTCCCGTTCCGCATGCCATCGTGATGCCGGAACCTCGTTCCCACACCCGCATTCGGATGCGTCTGTCGTCAAGCACCTGCGCAAACTCCACGTTCACTCGGTCGGGGAACCATGGATGTCTCTCCAGTTCTGCTCCCAGTGCCGCGAGGTCTATGCTTTCAACAGCATCGGTGAAGATCACCAGATGCGGATTGCCCATCGATATGGCTGTGCCGCTGAACGTGTGTCCGCCGGCGGTCACGGTCTCCTCGAGCATCTCGTGCAGGCAGCCATCGCCTCTGTCTACAGCCAACAACTGCGGCACGCCCATGTCCACCGTGACGCTGTTGACATAGCAGTCATTGTCAATGTGCAACTGCAGCGTCTTGATGCCCGACAGTGTGTCAATCTTCAGTTCGCGCTTCTGCGTCAGTCCCTTGTCGTAGACATATTTGCCTACGCACCTCACTCCGTTGCCGCACATCATGGCTTCCGACCCGTCGTTGTTGAATATCCGCATCGTGAAGTCAGCATCGCCGCCGGCACGTCCGATGAGTATCAGGCCGTCACTGCCGATGCCTGTGTGGTAAGCGCTCAGCAGTACAGACAGCTCTGCCGGCTTCTGCACGTTGTAGCGCGAGGCATCTACATATATGTAGTCGTTGCCTGCTCCCTGCATCTTTGTGAAGTGTAATGACGTTGGCATTTTGCTTTTAATTGTTGTTGTTTGCTGTCATTTGTTCTTTTTCGACCGCTAAATTACTGCCTTTTGCTTTGTTGGTACTGGTTTTGGTGACTATTTATTTTATTTTGTTTGTCTGTGTATGCAAGTGTAAGCAGATGGTTGCAGCAAAGTAACAATCCGTAATGTGTTTCGGCGGAATTGCGTTATATTGAAAGCGGTGTTGCGTATTCTTCTCTCTGCAGGGTGTCGGCATGGATGGTGTTGTCCTAAGTTCACAGCAAAGATAGTTCAAAACGGAAACAGGACAAATCGGTGGAGCGTGATTCTTCTTTTCACAGGGAAAGATTGTAGTTTTGCGACATAAACAGCCAAAAGTGCAGCCGATGCTCAAAATTGCTGTCTATGGATGCCCAT
>CAVHJI010000009.1:0-24939 GCA_963636255.1 Bacteroidaceae bacterium
CTAAGGATGGGCATTCTTAGGGTCTAAGGATGGGCATTCATAGCACCTAAGGATGGGCATTCACTCGACCATAGAATGGGCATCCTTGGACCCCAACGATGGGCATCCATAGACAGCAATTTTAGCTAATGTCGGGTAGCAACGTCAATGTTGCTGTAAAAATGCTGAAAATCGATGCTCCTATGGACGTACAGCCATAAAAACTGCGGACGTACAGCCACAGGAGCATGGCTGTACGTCCAATAAAACCGCTGTAAGCGGACGTCAGAAGTTAATGTCAAGACCCAGACCAAAGACGTTGTTGGTACGGGTGTAGTCGGCTGTATATGCCAACGATGTCTGTGCATCGGTCTCCGAAGTCTTATAGTGCTTATAGAGCGTCACAAAGTAGGCTGCGTTGAGGTCAACCTTCTTGCTGAGGTGGATACATGCACCGAAACCAATGGAGTTGGAACCTACGACGAATGACTTGTCGTCCATATATTCGTCGGTCAGTCCATAGTTGGTGTTCTGCCATCCTGCGCTGACAGTGAGTGCCTTCGTTGCATCAAACTCCACTCCGGCATTCCATTCTATGGTGCCACGCTTGAGTTTCTTGTTGCGATTTTCATAGGATGTTGCCTGCTTGTCCCAGAAATAGTGGAAGCCGGCATTTATGCGCAGGCGGTCTATTGGGCTGTAGCCGGCACCGAGTGTCAGCAGAGCAGGGATGTCGTTTGCCACCTTTGTGCCATCGGCATATTCGCCTGTTGCTGCCTCAAGAGACTCGTCGAACTTGGCTCCGAACTCAGTCAGTGTACTTGTCAATGCCTGTTGTGCAGACACCACAGTCTGCTGGTAGGGCGATCCTGCGTATGTCTGTGCCAGACCGGGATTGAGAAGTGCAACGTTGTAGTCCAGTGCCAGCGTGTTTGGCAGATTGCCGATGCTGGGCACGAGGTTTGCCGAACTGCTCTTCAGTCTCATTCGTGTCTTGAACTCATAGCGTGCGCTGAAGTTCCAGCGACCGGTCTTGTAGTCCACTGCAATGATGGGAGTGAAGCCTATGCCGCTCTGGTCGCAGTTCAGCTCGATATCTGCCGAGTTGCTGCGCGTTGCATCGAGCATTCTGTACAAAGGTACACCCGACACGGAGATGTTCTTCACGTAGCCGTAGTAGTTGCATGTGGCGTAGACTCCGCGCACACCGGCATAGACAGCGAGATTGTCGTTGACCTTGTAGGCAGCTCCTGCCTGAAGGCCGAAGTAATATTGGCGTCCGCGCATGTAGCTGTCGTAGGAGTAGCCTGCATTACCGAAGTAGTTGGACAGTCCAGGGTTGGCAATGCCAAGCGGAGACAACTGCTGGCTTGCACCGTCAATGCCGGCAGCCAACTGCTGTACGCCAATGGCGGTATTGGCAACGATATGCTCGAACGATCCCAATCCGTTGTCGAACTCACACTTACCGCCTCCACCGGTGACGGCGAAGCTAAGCTGGAGTGACCAGCGGTCAGTGTTGTAGGCATACTGGAACGATGGTAACACCGGAGCAAAAGCATTGCCCACATAGCGACGGTCGGTAGTCGGGTTCTCAGCATTGTTTGTGAAGAGAGGATATGTATTGCGGACTGTACGTGTCTGTAGTGCCAACTGCCAGTTGATGGACAGATGCGAACCGAGGCCCATAAAGACGACTCCAGCAGGATTGCTGTAGACGCCATCAATGCCGATGCTTGCCTCACGGCTCATCATACGGTTGAAGGCAATGTTCTGGTTGGTATTGGTTATGATGCCTCCTGCAAAGGCGGAGGTCGCGCCGGCAAGCATTGCTACAGCCAGGCACAGTGTTCTGTTCTTTCTCATTGTGCGAATCTGATTGTTTCGTTTTTGTTCCAAACTTCCTTTTTATTTGATTATTCCGGTGCAAAGGTAGGATTAATATCTGCCCGAGCAAAGTTACAATTGAAACTTTTGCTTGAAGCCGCATCTTTTTTCGTCTTGCACTACGAAGCAAACGGTCTACACCTTATTATATATAGGGAGGTTGATTGGGTCAAATACAAGACCCTACAAAGTCTTATATAAGAAACGGCAAAGTCTTATGTTTGAAAGTGCCATCGAGAATATAAGGGATGGCAAAGTCAAACATAAGACTCGACAATGTCAATAAGGAACGGTCAGGTTGTATATAAGAACCTGACCGTTTATGCAGGAAGTCGATTAGAGGATGTTGCCAGCCTCGATGTCCTTGAAGTAGCGGTACGTGCCTACCTTCAGTTCGTCGGTGGCTGCATCATCGGCAACAATGATGGCATTGGGGTGCATCTGCAGTGCGCTGACCGTCCACATCTGAGTCACTGGTCCTTCTACCGCAGCCTGCAAAGCACGTGCTTTGTTGTGACCGTTGACTATGACCATTACCTGACGTGCATCCATCACGGTGCCGACGCCTACAGTCAATGCTGTCTTGGGCACAAGGGATATGTCGCCACCGAAGAAGCGTGAGTTGGCGATTATGGTATCGGTGGTCAGGCTTTTCTGCCGTGTGCGGCTGGCAAGTGATGAGCCTGGCTCATTGAAGGCAATATGTCCGTCGGGACCGACACCACCCATGAACAGGTCGATGCCGCCATACTGTGCAATCTTTTCTTCAAAGCGGCGGCACTCAGCCACAACATCCGGAGCATTGCCATTCAAGATGTTCACGTTTTCACGGTGTATATCAATATGGCTGAAGAAGTTGTTCCACATGAAGCTGTGGTAGCTCTCGGGATGGTCTTCGGGCAGGCCGACATATTCGTCCATATTGAACGTCACCACATTCTCGAAGCTCACCTCGCCGTGCTTGTTCATTTCGATGAGTTCATTATACATGCCCAGCGGCGATGAACCTGTAGGACAACCAAGTACGAAAGGCTTTTCTGCCGTAGGTTTTGCTGCGTTTATGGCTTCAGCGACATGGCGCGCCGCCCACTTGGACACAGAGATGTAGTCCGGTTCGATGATAAGTCTCATGGTCTGATACGTTTAATTGTTATGATTCAAAAAATGTTTGTTTGAAGCGCAATGATAATGAAAAAGCACAATATGCGCAACTGCGGCGACGTAATTGTGCCACTACTCCACCCTGTCTTCGGGATAGTTGACAAGATAGACTGTTCCTGTGGCACGCGTCAATGCGGTGTAGAGCCAGTGGAAGAAGTCGGGCGTGAGGTATTCCTCAGGCATGTAGCCCTGGTCGATAAACACATTCTTCCATTGTCCGCCTTGCGACTTGTGGCAGGTCACAGCATAGGCATACTTCACTTGAAGTGCATTGTAGTGTCTGTCAGACTTAAGCTGCCGCATCCTCTCAGCCTTCCGCGTCAGATGGGCATAGTCTGCCATCACGCCATTGAACAGCCGGTTGCTCTCATCACGAGTCAGCGACGACGACTCACTATGAAGTGTATCGAGCAGTATCACGGCATCGACCTCGTCGTCCTGATGATCAGGGAACGAAAGTGTGACATTGGCAAAGCGGAAGCCATAGAGTTGCTCGTCGCCGTTGACGCGACGCACAATGGCTGTCTCGCCATTTGCAATGAAGTCCGTCTTCGACCCTTTCTGCAACCAGAAGTAATTGTTCTTTGCCATCATCAGCATGTCTCCGCTCTCGAGCTCCTCTTCACGCCAGAGTATTTGGTTACGTATGCCGTTGTTGTAGATATTCGCCCGCTTGTTCGAACGACATACCACCGTGGTCTGGTCCTGCCCGTCGCGGTCGTAACACTCTTGCAACCGTTCAATGAGTTCTGACCCATGCACAATCTGTATATCGCTGAAGCCTGACAACCGCATCCGTGGCAGAGAGAAACATTCGTCACGGTCAATCATCTCACGCAAGCGTGTTGCGTTCCAAAGGATTCCCGACGTCTCTGTCTGCCTGACAACGGTCTTCAGAGTATCTTCCATCACCTCAAGGCCATAGCATTCGAGTGCATCGCGCGACAATGCAGCGCCACACTCCTCACCTACAGGCGGCAGCTGTGCCGTATCGCCAAGCAGCAAGAGACGGCAACGTTCACCCGTATAGACATACTTCACAAGGTCGTCGAGCAATCGTCCCGAACCGAACGGGCTGTCGTAGGCAGCAGCGTTGCTAATCATCGAAGCCTCATCGACTATATAAAGAGTATCCTTCGTCAGGTTTTCAGCCAACTGGAAGACGCTGTCCTGCGCCACCGACTTCTGCCGGTAGATCTTCTTATGTATGGTGAACGCAGGATGGTGGGAGTACGAGCTGAACACCTTTGCCGCCCTGCCTGTCGGAGCCAGCAGTACAGTCTTCATCTTCATAGCATCGAGAGCACGCACCAAAGCAGCCATCAACGAGGTTTTACCCGTTCCTGCATAACCCTTAAGCACGTAGATTAAGTCGTTCTCCGGACGTACAAGGAAATATGACAAACTTTTAATAACTTTTTCCTGCTCCGGTGTTGGTCGGTAGGGGAAATTTCCTTTAATTTGCTGCGCTAAATAGTCATTAATCATCGTAAATGAAGAAAAAAGTTATTCTTTACGAACAAAATTAGATTAATTTCTTTTAGTTTTGTGGCGCGAATGAAAATAACTAAAAAACATATCTAACATGAAAACAGTACTTAACATCGTCTTGGCCGTATGTGTTGTCGCTTTAGTGTATATCTGCTATGCCAGCATCATGGGGCCTATCAACTTTGATGCAGAAAAAGCAATTCGTGACAAGGCAGTGCAGACTCGTCTGATTGACATCCGTAAGGCACAGGCCGAGTACAGCAACACTCACAATCGCCAGTACACCGACAACTTCGACTCTCTGATTAATTTCGTCAAGACCGGAAAGTTGGCTTCTATCTACAAGGAGGGTGTGTTGACCGATGCTCAGCTTGAGAACGGTCTGACCGAGGCTAAGGCAATGGACATCATCAACAAGGCAAAGAAGACCGGCAACTACTCAGAGGTAGAGAAGAACGGACTTCAGAACTTCAAGCGTGACACAACATGGGTTGCTGTCGTTGATACTCTGTTTGGTGCCGGCTTCAATGCAGACTCTCTGAGATACGTGCCTTTCGGCAACGGCAAGCAGTTTGAGATGGCTATCCGCAACGATACAGCCAAGTCGGGTGCTCCGTTCTGCCTGGTTGAGGTTAAGACTCCGTATGAAGTTTACCTTGGCGACCTCGACAAGCAGGAGATTATCAACCTTAAGGACGAGCAGACACAGCTCGGCAAGTATTGCGGTCTGATGTTCGGTAGCCTTGAGACTGCCAACAACAACGCAGGCAACTGGGAGTAAGCTGACGACCGGTTGGCATAACAAATATTCAAGAGCACAACTCAGAATGTTTGAGACCATAGATTTCAGCAAATCCAACCTTTATATATTATCCATCCGTTTTTCAACGGATGGATTTTATTTTTCCATAGACGGCACTCCTTATTATATATATAAGCCAAACGACCTGCTGTCGATGACGGCAAACTTCAAGCAGGCACTGAAAGACATGCCTTGCCTGGAGAACAGCTTCGGACATGTCGACGTGACGATAGACAGTCCACGGTTCACGCTGATGCCACTCGACTACTTCGAGGACGACCAGGCCGATGCCATCTACTATCACAACCTGACGCGACGCGACAACGAGACAGTGAGATACAACATACTGCCCGACAGCAATGTCGTGGTGCTGTTCGGCATAGACAGCGCACTCTATAACCTGCTTGAGGACAAGTATCATGATGTGAGTTTCAATGCGCACGTCTCAACAATCATAAAGGACGCGATGATTGCCGGCAAGGCCCGACAGACCAGGCATATGTGCTGCCACATAGGAGAGCACACCACAACACTTGTAGCTACAGAAGGAGGCGGTCTGCTATCGGCAAACGCCTATGCAGACAAGAGCCTGTCCGACTCACTCTACTACATATTGCTGTCGTGGAAACATCTGTCGTTCAGCCAGACAGAAGATGAGCTGACGCTGACCGGCAATGCCGATGCCTGCAAGGCACTGAAAGAGCAGGCGTGCAAGTACATTAAGAATGTCGACATCTGCGATGCGACAGAAAACGGTATGGAGGCAACACAGTCATGAGAGTTGTGAGCGGCAAATACAAAGGCAGGAGGTTCGACATTCCACGTACCTTCAAGGCACGTCCTACGACCGACTTCGCCAAGGAGAACATCTTCAACGTACTGGCAAACCTCCTCGACTTTGAAGACACCGGAAACGCACTCGACCTGTTTGCCGGTACCGGCAGCATAAGTATAGAGATGTTGTCGCGCGGCTGTGGACACGTCACGAGCGTGGAGAAAGACCGCGACCACTTCGCATTCATAAAGAAAGTCACCGAGAGTCTGAAAGTCACCAACCATACAGCTGTGCTTGGCGACGTGTTCCGCTTTCTGGAACGCTACAAAGGACGTCCGTTCGACCTCATCTTTGCAGACCCGCCATACACATTGACCAACATAGAAGAGCTTCCTTCATTGGTTCTGAACTCTGGAGTTCTTGCTCCAGACGGCATCTTTGTTATGGAGCACGGCAAGCACAACGACTTCAGCACGCTGCCCCACTTCGACCAGCACCGCAGCTATGGCAGTGTGAACTTCTCTATCTTCCGCAACGAGGCGTCACTGCCGACTAAAGAAGAGGAGCAATAAGCCGGACAACACTCTCTGCAGTCTTGCGACGCAAGGAGCGCTTACTCCACAACTTCATGTTCAGTTGCACTGATTCGCGCTGGTCTGTCAGGAAGATGTTTCTGACTCTAACAGCCAAGTCCCTGTCGTAGTTGAACGCATTGATCTCGAAGTCATGTTCAAAGCTCCTGAAGTCGATGTTCGAAGAGCCTATGGAACACAGTTCATCGTCGCAGACCACCAACTTCGAATGCAGGAATCCCTTGCGATACAGATAGACCTTAACGCCACACGCCAACACGTCCGACAGGAACGACTCCGACGCCAATGATGTAATCCGCGAATCCGACCTCTCCGGCACCATCAGTCTGACGTCGACTCCCGACATGGCGGCAATCTTCATCGCAGAGAGGAACGTGTCGGTAGGCATGAAGTAAGGAGTCTGCATATAGACATACTTCTTCGCAGTGCTTATGATCTTTATGAGTCCCTGCATTATCTCCTGTCCGGGATACACAGGAGTGCTGGTGACAATCTGCGTGATGCACGTACCGTATTCACCGAGTTTCGGGAAGAACCTGGGCGATGCCAATAATGACTGCTGCACGAAATACCAGTCGAGCAGGAAGTCGGTCTGCAAGCCGTGCACAGCCTTGCCGACAATCTTTATCTGCGTGTCGCGCCATACGCCCCACTTCACGCCTTTGACATAACGGTTGGCAATGTTCATACCGCCGACAAAGCCTACACGACCGTCTATGACAACCGACTTACGGTGGTTGCGGTAGTTCACTTTGTCTGTAAACAGAGGGAAACGTACCTTCAGGAAGCTCTCTACCTCAACGCCATTCGCCTTCATATGGTCGAAGAACGAATTGTGTACGTTCCAGCAACCAACATCATCATAGATGACGCGCACCTCGACGCCCTCGCCTACCTTCTGTATCAGCATGTCGCTGACTATGCGTCCCACGGCATCATCGTTGAAGATGAACGACTCCAGATGGATGTGGTCGCGTGCCCGTGCCATCTCCCGAAGCAGGGCCTGCAGCCATGCATAGCCGTCGGTATATACCGTCACGTCATTGCCCGAAAACGGATATGCCCTGTCTGTATTGACCAGCAGGCAAGCCAAGCGGTTGTATTCACTGGGCAGTTCAATCTTCTCCTGCGACAGATACTCAGCCACAGGCAACTTCTGCAGCTTGTTGTACGTGCGTCGTCCAATCAGTTTCTCCTTGCGCCGCGTGCGTCCAAAGAAGAAGTAGACAATCAGTCCCACCAGCGGCAGAAACATCAACACCAGCACCCAGGCAATGGTCTTGACGGGGTTGCGGTTGTCGAGCACAATGACAATGATGGTGCTCATCACAAGGAGCAGATACACCACATTGACGGAGTAAGACACCACGTCGCTGAAAGTAAGACCCAAGCTGTACATACGACAAATCCTTACATTTGTAACCCGATTACAAATGTAAGGATTTCCGTCTTTATCGGCAAGAAGAGACGCAGGCAGTAGTCTTTGTCATCTCATGCGGCCAGGACCGCCACCACCCATAGGCGGACGACCTCCACCACCAGGACCACCTGCAGGAGGCATACCTCCGCCATTACCCGGACGATCCATTCCTCCAGGTCTGTCACCGCCACGTCGTGCTCCACTTCCACCGAAGATGTTAAGCCTGTAGATGAAGTGCACCATGCAGTAGCTGTTTATACCATTGTAGCGATATGCCGAACGCCCGTTGGCTGTCAGCGAGCGGGTGATGTTGCTCTGCTTCTTAAGGATGTCGTACATCTCGAAGCTCAGTGTTGCTGCACCCTTGAAGAACGGCTGTGATATCTGTGCATTCCACACCAGTTCGTCACGGTTCATGCTGTTGTCGGTATAGCCTCGGCGTGCCTGATTGGTGATGTTCGTCGATATGCTCATGCTCCACGGCAACGTAATCGTAGTGTTGGCACCGTAGGAGAAGGTGTAAGGCTCCTGGTTGTTTGACTTCGTCAGCTTGTCCTTCTCGATGCTGTAGTTTATGGAGCCGTTGAGACCGAACTCAATCCAGTTGTTACGGAACGCACCGTTTACACGCTCACCCAGTGTCATGCTTGTCGTGGTGTTCTTCTGTTCCACCTTCGTCTGCGAGTCGGTCAGATAAGCCACATTGTTCTGATAGCCGAACTGCGACATGGTGTTGATGGTGAAACGCTTGTCCTTGAATGCCGTGTTGAAGCCAAACATACCGTTGAAGTTCCAGTTTCCATTGATGTTCTTTGGCGTTGTGGTCCAACCACCCGTCAGCTCATTATAGACACGACTGTTGCTGATGCTGTTCTGTGTGGCATTGAAGAATGCACTTGCCATGATGCTCTGCTGGCGGTCGGCATTGTAGGTATTGAAGAACATATTCATGGAGTGCGTGAATGCCGGCTTCAAGCCCGGATTACCGACACGGATATTCATTGGGTTCGAGTTGTCCACGATTGGCAACATGTTCTCCATGCTCGGCATAGAGCTGCGTCCACGATAGGTGAAGCGCAGCTGGCTGATCTTCGAGAACTTCAGTCGCAGGTCCACATTAGGTGCAAAGTTCAGCACGTTGCGTGTAGTGTCTATCATGTAGTCGCCCTTTTTGTACGACAGGATGGTGTGTTGCGGCTGCAGCGACAGTCCTGCACTGAGTTGGTACTTCTCACGCACGATGCGCAGCGACACCGTAGCTTCATGGTTGAAGTACTTGTATTCGGCATACTTGCCAAGGCTGTCGACGACGGCTGCCTCGTAGCCCTGTGGCAATGGGTCGCGCAACTGCCAGGGGAAGCTCTGCAGGTCATAGGTGCGCTTGTCGCTCTCGTTGTATCCGTAGGTCAGCTGATAGCTGAACTGCAGATAGGTGGCTTTGGCTATCGGCTCACTATACGTCAGCTGTCCTGAGATGCTATGCGACTTCGTCGGTGTAGTTATATACTGATTTCTTATGAGTGTAGAGTCTCCGCCAAACGCACTCTGCAACAGATAGTAGCGCGTAAGCGACTGGGTGTACTGGTCATTGTCGTTGTCGCCATATCTGAACTGTCCTCTGAACGTTATGTTCCTTCCCATCTGATTCAGACGGCGGTTGAGCTGCAGGGTACCGTTGGCAGACAGGGAGTTCGACTTCGTCTGCGTGCCTGTCGACACGAGGTTCCTCCTTATCGACGACAGCGGGTCGACAGCATCATCCATATCCAGGTCGAGATAGTTGTTTGGATTGTCCACCACCTCATACGGATCTGCGCTGAACGTTCCCGATGCCGAGGTCGACAGATTGTTTGTCCTTGTGTATGAGACGTTAGGACGGAATATGATGTTCGTCAGTGTGTCGGGTTTCCACTCAAGGCGGAAGTCGGCGTTGAAGCTGTAGTTCTTGTTCTTGGCTGTCGAGTTGGAGTTGCTGTATGAATTGCCGCTCGTCAGGAAGTTCTCCACATTGCCGGTGCTTATGACGTCATTGCCGCGATAGTTATATCGTGCGCTACCGCCAATCTCCAGTTTGTTTGTCTTGGTAGCGAAGCTCACGCCGACAGTCTTTGTCGCTGTCAGTCCATCATTACGGCGAAACATCGGACCGCCAAAGCCTCCCCCCGAGAAGCCTTGATCGTTTGTGTTGTTTGCAGAGCCTATCAACGACATCTGTGTTTGGCCCTTAAAGCGGTTCAGCATGACGCGTCCCGAGTAGCGGTCTTCAGTTCCCGCAGCCAGATCGGCATTGCCAAACCATCCTTGGTTCATATTTTTCTTCACCGTGAGGTCAAGGACTGTCTCTTCCTCACCGTCATCTATGCCCGTCACGCGTGCAAGGTCCGACTTCTTGTCGTATGTCTTCAGGTTCTCGACCATGTTCACAGGCAGGTTCTTCAGTCCGGTCTTTATGTCACCGCCGAAGAACTCCTCACCGTTCACCATAATCTTCTTCACTTCCTTGCCATTTATCGTAATGTTGCCTTCATCGTCGAGTTCAGCGCCAGGCAACTTCTTCACCAGTTCCTCGAGCATAGCTCCTTCGGGGATGCGATATGCCGAAGAGTTGAAGACAAGTGTATCTTCCACGACCTGTACCTGCGGAGCCTCAGCTGTGACTACTGCCTCCTTCAGGGCAATGGCATCGGGTTCCAGCGACACCGTACCTGCATTGACGTTCTTCTGTGCCGACGTCAGGTTGATGTCACGATAGTAGTTCCGGTATCCTATATATGATACCTTGAGGACATAATTGCCGGCAGCCACCTTTGGCAGACTGAATGTACCGTCACTCAGTGTTGCCACGCCCGAAGTATAGGTACTGTCGGGCAGCGAAAGCAACTGCACCGTGGCCTGCAGGATAGCCTCCTTCGTTTCCTTTTCCACCACCTTGCCGTGCAGAGTGATGTCCTTCGTCTGAGCATTTGCAGCTACTGCCATCATAATGGCTATTGCTATACATTGCAGATACTTTCTCATTTGCCTCTTTGTTTATTTAAGTGTATTCGGAGATTTCCGTATTTTGTGTCGTTTGATGACACTGAAGCACGTTCGGTTTAATAATCTCACTTAAAATTAAATGCCTTTAACACTCCGTGGAGCAATAGAAATCCGCTGTAGGCACTATGCAAATAGCTGTGGCTGGCTATGGACTACGCATAGCAGGGGAAAGCCTTAAAACGAAAAAAAGAAGCCAAAACACTTGCAATATATCCCTTTGCCATGCTATATTTGCATATCTTTCAGTGCATTAGCAAGCACTTGACTTCAGTCGAGAAGATATCTGATATCCTCATACCAAAGCTTGCAATATTCATACCAAGGTTTGCAATTATCATACCAAGTGCTTGGTATGATAATTGCAAGCTTTGGTATGGGCCACACAGACAGCTTCTCGGCCCAAGTCTTATAACTTCTCCAGCCAAGTCCTATAACCTCTCCGACCAAGTCCTATCTGTTCTCAGGCCGATACTTACTGTTGTTTCGGGCGACGTACTATATCGTACGGTGTCTCTTGTATGAGAAGGCTTGCCATTTCTCTTCGGACCAGTTCTGTTGCCACATATCATAACGTGCCATGACAAACAGCAGGTCCGAAAGGCGGTTCATGAAGCAAAGGATAAGTTCAGGGACCTCATCTTGTCGGTTCAATGTCCACAGGCGACGTTCAGCACGACGGGCTACGGCACGTGCAAATTGCAGTTGTGCCGAAACGGGCGTTCCTCCTGGCAGAATGAAGTAGTCGTTGTCTTCCATCGGTGCAATCAGCTTGTCCATCGTTTCCTCACAAACATCAACCAAGTCTGTAGGCAAGACATTGGGATTCTGTGCACGCAAGTCGGATGGTGTTGCCACAAGACTCATGACAGTCATCAGATTCTTCTGAACAGAGAAAAGGAGCGATTGCCATTCGTGTTCCTGCGGCAGCATGGAACGAGCGATGCCTATCACGGTGTTCAGCTCGTCAATGCAGCCATTGGCTTCTATGCGGATGTCGTCTTTAGGGACACGTTCTCCGCCATGAATACGTGTCAGTCCCTTGTCACCAGTGCGTGTGTAGATGCGTTTCATAAAACTTTTCTGCTTTTGGCCGCAAAGCTAAAAAAATAATCCCTTAATTTTGTATCGGGCTTGGTGATGCATCCGTCGTCCAGACGTTTGCATGAAAAGGGAATCCGGTCAGAAGCCGGAACAGTGCCCGCTACTGTGTGCTTCAATCAAAGGGAGAGAACACATCTTGCCACTGTTGCCAAGGCAACGGGAAGGCTTTTCTCCGGAAGCGAAGTCAGGAAACCTGCCAAGTCTGTTGAGTGATATCGCGTTCCCGGGGTCAGGAGCGTGTATTGACCATTGTATTTATCAAACCTTATGAGCAAATTGACTGTCGCCGGTATTGGGCCCGGTAGCGCGGAAGACATAACACCTGCTGTCATTCAGGCTGTACAGAATAGTGATGTCATCATTGGCTACAAGTACTATTTCCAATTCATCCAACCCTACTTACATCCAGACACCACGTGTATAGACACTGGCATGAAGCGCGAGAGAGACCGTGCCCGACAAGCCTTCGAACAAGCAGAGCAGGGACATAATGTATGCATCATCAGTTCGGGCGACTCCGGCATCTATGGCATGGCTCCCTTGATTTACGAGATGAAGAAAGAACGTCAGAGTCCGGTAGATATAGAGGTGTTGCCAGGCATCAGTGCTTTCCAGAAGGCAGCATCACTGTTGGGAGCACCTATAGGACACGACTTCTGCATCATTTCCCTATCCGACCTGATGACGCCATGGGAGCGAATCGAGAAGCGCATCTTTGCAGCCGCCACTGCCGATTTCATCACAGCAATCTATAACCCCAAGAGCGAAGGACGCTACTGGCAACTGTATCGGCTGAAAGAGATCTTCCTGCAGGAGCGTAGTCCTGAGACGCCTGTAGGTTATGTACGTCAGGCAGGAAGGGCGGAAGAATGCGTCCGCATCACCACATTGGAGCGGTTCAATCCTGAAGATGTGGACATGTTCACCATAGTTCTGATAGGCAACTCGCAATCCTACATATGGAACGACCGCTTTATCACGCCACGTGGCTACTATCGGGAGAAGACCGACGATGAGGCTAAGAACATTGGTCAGGAGATCATGACAAACAGTTTCCGCACCATCGAGAAGGAGCTGAAGCATCCAGACATCCCCCTCGGACGTAAATGGGCTTTGCTCCATGCCATTCATACGACCGCCGACTTCGATATGGAAAACATTCTGCATGTCGACGAAGGAGCGGTGGAAACCCTATATCATGCTTTCGAACTTGGCAAGATAAAGACCATAGTCACAGACGTGACGATGGCAGCATCGGGCATACGCAAGGGTGCACTACAGCGATTGGGCGCATCAGTCAAGTGCTATCTGTCCGACGAGAGAGTTGCCGATATGGCAAAGAAAGAGAACATAACACGCACACAAGCAGGCATTCGTCTGGCTGTGGCAGAACATCCTGACGCTCTCTTTGTATTTGGCAACGCACCGACAGCACTCATGGAGCTGTGCAACCTGATACGCAAAGGCAAGGCAAGTCCGGCAGGTATCATCGCCGCTCCCGTAGGCTTCGTCCATGTCCGCGAGAGCAAACACATGGTGAAGCCGTTCACTCAAATACCCAAGATTATAGTTGAAGGGAGAAAGGGAGGAAGCAATCTGGCGGCGACGCTGGTCAACAGCATCCTCTGCTTCAACGATGCAGAACAGTTAAGACCTGGAAGAGATGTGTAAGCAGCATTTTTATGTCATCGGACTGTCAGACGAGCAGGTCTATCATCCTACTCCAGAAGTGCTTGCAGTGATTGCCGGCAGCAAGGTCTTCTCAGGTGGTGTACGTCATCATGAGATAGTGGCCAGTCTGCTCCCAGCTGATTCGTGTTGGATTAACATCACTGTGCCACTCGACGATGTCTTCTCGCAATATGAGCATCTTCCCGAAGTTGTGGTCTTTGCCTCCGGTGACCCTCTGTTCTTCGGCTTTGCTAATACCATACGAAGGCGTCTGCCCGAAGCTGAGATAACTGTATATCCCGCCTTCAACTCCCTGCAACTGTTGGCACACCGCATGTTGCTGCCCTATCACGACATGCGTACAGTGTCCTTAACAGGTCGTCCATGGGACGGACTGGACATTAGCCTCATCAAGGGAGAACGACTCATTGGCATCCTGACAGACCGTCACAAGACACCTTCGGTCATTGCCAAGCGCATGCTGGAATATGGATACGACAACTACCGGATGACTGTCGGAGAGCTGTTGGGCAACCGTGACAAGGAACAGGTGCGTTGCTTTTCGCTGTCCGAAGCATCGCAGACGGAGTTTGCCTTTCCCAATTGCATCATACTGGAGCAACAGTGGAAGCGCCCACATCCGTTCGGAATACCCGAGACAGCATTCCATCTGCTCGATGGCAGAGTCAACATGATAACCAAAGCCCCTATCCGATTGTTGACCTTAAGCATGTTGGACTTGTCCTATAGGCAGTCGTTTTGGGACATAGGTTTCTGCACAGGCTCGGTATCTATTGAGGCAAAGCTACAGTTTCCGCATCTTCAGGTCACCGCATTCGAACAACGTGAAGCGGGACGTGAACTGATGGACAAGAACACCCGTAAGTTCGGCACACCCGGTATAACCGCCTGCATAGGAGACTTCCTCCAGACAGATGTTTCCAGACTGCCTGCACCCGATGCAGTATTCATCGGCGGCCATGGAGGCAAGCTGAAGGAAATAATGCTGAAGGTCAATCAAGTGTTGCTTCCACATGGTGTCATTGTCTTCAATGCCGTCAGCGAAAGCAGCCGCGACATGTTCGTGGAAGGCACACAGGAGATTCACCGCAAGCAGACAGGACATGTCCATGTAGCCATCGATTCGTTTAACCCCATTGACATATTGAAAGCCGAATGAAAGCAATCATATTGGTTTCCAGCCAAAGCCTACCCATGGCAGAGCTCCTCAAACGCGAGTTGGGCGATGCCTCCATCTATACAAAGAGCAACTGTAGCGGTTGCACCACCATTACATCATATAGTCGTTTTCTTGCCAGCCGCTTCACGGAGTTCGACAGCATAATCTTCATCGGCGCTCTTGGCATCTGCGTCCGGAGCATAGCCTCCTGCATACGCAACAAATACAAAGATCCGGCAGTCATCTGCATAGACAGTACGGGCAAGTTTGTCATTCCTGTCTTGTCCGGGCATATAGGTGGTGCCAACGATTTGAGCCATCGCGTAGCAGGCATCATTGGCGGTGAAGCCATCGTCACAACGCAAAGCGACAACGAAGAGCTCTGGGCTCTGGACACACTTGCAGCTCACTATGGTTGGCAGACTGCAGTCACGCCGGCACAGATGAACAAATGCATCTTCCTCTTCGTGCAGAAGCGTCCCACCGCACTATTGCTCGAGATCAAGGATAAAGGTACTGAATATCTGGAGAGGACTCTGCCCAAGCATGTCCGCGTGTTCTATCACTACGACGACATTCCGCTGTCGGAGGTGGAGCTGATTATTGCCGTCACCCCTTATCTGCATAATGGACAAACGGCAGTTCCCATACTTGTCTTCTGCCCACACGTACTTCACCTGGGCATTGGATGCCGTAAACAGTGCAACCCAGAAGGCATACCCGAACATATCCAGCAGGAGCTGGAGAAGCGTGGACTTAACACGCTGGCACTGGCAACCGTCAGCACCATCGAGCTAAAGAAGGATGAGCCGCTGTTGCAAGCGTTGTGCGACAGGCACCCTTACGTGCAGAGCCTCATCTACAAGACAGAAGAGTTGCAGGACATCGTTGTACCAAATCCCTCCCAGAAAGCTTTTGAGGTGACGGGCTTGTATGGTGTGGCAGAAGCTGCAGCGCTGAAGAGCAGCCGTGGAGGAGAACTACTGATAGAAAAGCAGAAATGTGTGCTGACAGAGAACAATCATTTCACCTTCGCCCTTTCTGTCGACGGCAGTGCACTCCGGCATGGACACATCGAGATTGTCGGTGCCGGTCCTGGAGACCCTGAACTGATATCTGTCCGCGGCAAGCATTTCCTCCAGAAAGCCGACCTCATACTATATGCCGGCAGTCTTGTTCCCGCCGAGCTGACCTATTATGCAAAGGAGGGAGCCACTGTACGCAGCTCTGCCACTCTTGATTTGGAAGAGCAGTTCGCACTGATGAAGACCTTCTACGACCGCGGCTTATTGGTGGTACGTCTGCATACTGGCGATCCATGCATCTATGGAGCCATACAGGAGCAGATGGCATTCTTCGACCGCTACCACATGAGCTATCACATCACTCCAGGCATATCTTCCTTCCAGGCTGCAGCTGCTGCCCTCCGGTCGCAGTTCACCATACCGGAGAAGGTACAGACAATCATCCTGACGCGCGGAGAAGGACGCACCCCCATGCCCGAGAAGGAGCAACTGCACAAGCTGGCACAGTCGCAGAGCACCATGTGCATCTACCTGAGTGCAGGAGTTGTGGAGCAGGTGCAGGCAGAACTTCTGCAGGCCTATCCTCCAGAGACGCCTGTCGCAGCTTGCTACAAACTGACGTGGAAGGAAGAACGCATATATCGTGGAGTACTGAAGGACCTCGCACGGATTGTCCGCGACAACAAGCTCACACTGACAACATTGCTGGTCGTCGGCGATGCCATCGATAACCGTCAGGGACTGTCACGGCTCTATGCACATGACTTCAAACATCTCTTCAGACCATGATTCTGATACTTGGCGGAACCACCGAAGGACGCCTGGCTGTGAAGATTGCCGACGAAGCAGGCTCGCCTTACTACTACTCCACCAAAGGCAACATGCAGCAGATTACATGCCGCAATGGCACGCATCTCACGGGCAACTTGGATGCCAAAGCCTTGACCGACTTCTGCCATCAACACGCAATCGGTCTGCTGGTAGATGCTGCCCATCCCTTTGCTGTCGGCTTGCATGCCGCAGTCGACAGCACATCGAAGGCATTGAATCTGCCTGTCGTCCGCGTCGAACGCCGCTATCCTTCACACTCGGAAGACATTGTCTGGTGTGATGACTATGCCGATGCAGTCCGCCGACTACAAGACAATGGCATCAAGAGTCTGTTGGCACTTACAGGCGTGAACACCATCGGCAAGCTCCGTGACTATTGGCAGGAGCATACCTGTTGGTTCCGCATACTGATGCGTGAAGAGTCTTTGGCACAAGCAAAGGCACAAGGCTTCGACGAACAACATCTGGTCTACTATGAGCAAGAGTCCGACGATGCTCTGCTGGAACGTCTTTCGCCACAAGCCATACTGACGAAAGAGAGTGGCGAGAGTGGTGGTTTCATTCAGAAGGTGGATGCAGCTCATAGGCATGGCGTCGCCGTCTATGCTGTCAAGCGTCCTCCTTTACCCAAACAGTTCCTTACCGTAACGGGAGAACACGGTCTGCGCAAGCTGATTGAAAGATATGTACCCGGCTTCTTCCCTCTGCGCAGTGGCTATACCACCGGTGCCTGTGCCACGGCAGCCAGCAAGGCTGCATTGCTGGCGTTATTAGGGAAAGAAGACATACAGAATGTACCAATAACATTCCCTGATGGCGAAACGTTAGAACTACCTGTCGCCGAAGTGACCAAGGGAGAAGACCATGCTACGGCAACTGTCATAAAGGATGCAGGTGACGACCCGGACATCACCGACGGACAGAGCATTGTCTCTACGGTAAAATTCAGCTCCACTGAAGGCATCCATTTCCTGCAAGGTGAGGGAGTGGGCAAAGTCACATTGCCAGGGTTAGGACTGGAGATAGGAGGCCCGGCAATCAACCGTGTACCACGTAAGATGATAGAACAAGAGCTGTCGGCACTCTATCCTGCTGGCGGTCTCGACGTGACAATATCCGTACCTGGAGGCAGGGAATTGGCAAAGAGAACCTTCAACCCGAGGTTAGGCATAATAGACGGCATATCTATCATAGGTACCTCAGGCATAGTCAGTCCGTTCTCGTCTGAAGCTTTCGTCGGTGCCATACGCCGTGAAATAGAAGTGTGCAAGGCTGTCGGTGCACAGCGGTTAGTCATCAACTCAGGAGCCAAGAGCGAGCAGTTCATGAAGGCTCTCTATCCCGAGCTTCCTGCACAAGCCTTCGTGCACTATGGCAACTTCATCGGTGAGACTCTGAAGATAGCGACAGAACTGGACATGCAGCACACATCCTTAGGCATCATGATTGGCAAGGCTGTAAAACTAGCAGAAGGCCATCTCGACACACACAGCAAGAATGTCGTAATGGACAAAGACTTCCTCTCATCGTTAGCACTCGAGGCAGATTGCTCTGACTCTGCCATAGAGACAATAGGACATATAACACTGGCACGCGAACTATGGACATCATTCACATCAAGCGATGCTGAGAAGTTCTTCCAACTATTGGCAGCACGCTGCCTTGCTGTAGCCCGCACTTGTTTCCCTAAAGGAGAGCTGACCCTCTTCCTGCTCGACGAAGACGGCAGGGCTATAAAGGCTGAATAGGGTGAAAGCAATTACACTCGCTGCAGAATTTTGTTATTTGACATGCACCTTTTCAAGTCAAAAGAAATATCGGGAACAATGACGTTACGTTACCGAAATAGTACGTACCTTCGCAGTGATTTTGGTGCTCATGGTCTCAAACTGAGGCTTATGGGTGAAAAGGGAATCAGATGAGATTTCTGAGCAGACACCGCTGCTGTGAGCTCCGCGTCATGTCCTCGATATTCTTTGCCACTGTTCGTCAGAACGGGAAGGCATCGTGGATGGAGCAAGCCAGAAGACCTGCCAATATCGTTAGTTTTAGGGCTTTCGGGTAATAAGAGCCGCGGACTCACTGCTTTATGATGCTCTCCCAGTCAAGAAGAAAACACCATTCGTGGGGTTATGAGGCATGGGACTTCATGGGTTTCACTGCATTCCGTAACGTTCGTTCCCGAGACTATTGCATAACTTCTATAAATACGGGGGTGGAGAGATGAAGCCACAACTACTGATTGGAGGATTGAATTCTGGAAGTGGGAAGACCACTTTCACTATGGGCTTTTTGCGAGCCTTGCGCGAACAAGGCATGCAGGTCCAGCCTTATAAATGCGGACCAGACTACATCGACACGCAGTTTCACTCGCTGGCGACAGGCAATCAGTCGGTCAACCTCGACACATGGATTGCTTCAGAAGAGCACGTCAAGCACATCTATGCCAAATATGGGAAGGGTGCTGATGTCTGCGTAGCGGAAGGCGTCATGGGCATATTCGACGGATACAGCCGCATGAAGGGAAGCAGTGCAGAGATAGCAATGTTGCTCGATATTCCGGTAGTGCTTGTCGTCAATGCCCGCTCTACTGCCTATACCGTGGCTTCACAAATCTATGGTGTGAAGCATTTCTGTACACGGATGAAGCTTGCAGGAGTAGTGTTCAACCAAGTATCTTCGCCCACCCATTATGATTTCCTTAAGGATGCGTGCAAGGATGCAAAAGTGGAATGTTTCGGCTTTCTGCCCCAGTTTGATGGGTTGGAGATTCCTTCACGCCACTTGGGACTGACGCTTGGTGTCAAAGAAAAGATGGACGAACAGATAGAGCTGGCGGCAGGATTGGTCGAAGCATTTGTTGACGTGGACAGAATACTGGAGTGTTGCAGTTGCGAGAACGAGGAGGCGCCAAGCCATAAAGCGAAGAAGCGGAGAGGATCACTGAAGATTGCTGTCGCCATGGATGAGGCTTTCAATTTCGTCTATCGGGAGAACATAGAACGGCTGAAGCAGATGGGCAGTGTAACATTCTTCAGCCCGTTGAGGGAAGACGCACTGCCGGAAGCAAACTTGGTCTATCTGCCAGGAGGGTATCCCGAGCTGTTTGCTTCACAACTGCAGAAGCATCGTCGACTGATGAACGATTTGAAGAAATATGCCGAGGATGGGGGCAAGATGCTGGCAGAATGTGGAGGCATGATGTATCTCGCTCGAGCCCTACACGACGAGAAAAACAAGAAATATTCGTTCTGCGGCGTACTGCCACTGGAATGCAGCATGGAGGATGCACGTCTGCACCTGGGGTATCGTGAGGTTGTCGACATGAAGGGAAACCATTGGCGTGGACATGAGTTCCACTACTCCGATGTCGTCGGGCCAGAAGCGTTGCCCTCGGTTGCACGACAATATAACGCGCAAGGCAAGGAGGTGAATACTCCTCTATATAGATATAAGAACGTGATAGCCGGTTACACCCATCTCTATTGGGGCGAAACGGACATCTTGAAATTATGGGAGTGATGAGAGACACAACAATGAAAAGAATGATAAGAACAGTCTGTGCAGGCTTGGCAATTGTTCTGCTTATGCCATCATGCCAGAACAAGAAGCAGGCAGGCGAGAATGCCAACCGGACAGATAGCGTGGAGACGGAGCTTGCTGCCGACATGATTGCGCCGAAGTATGCGCAAGGATTCAAGGTGACATATACTGACGAGGGCTGTCTGCTCGACATACAAGATCCGCAGCGGGAGGAAGGACAGGTCTTCCACTACATGCTGGTGCCACGGGGCACAGCCGTGAAGGACGTGCCGGAAGGCTACACCCCGCTGGAAACACCCGTAAGGAGCGTCATCTGCATGACATCACTACAGCTGTCGAACTTCATAAAGCTGGATGAACTTGACTGCGTGGTGGGTATCACGAGTACCAGACACCTGTTCAACGAGGACATGAACCAGCGGCTGAAAGACGGACGGACACACAAGATTGGTATTGAGGGCAACTTCGACAATGAGGTCATCATCGGCGTCAATCCCGATGTCATTCTGATATCGCCATTCAAGCGCGGCGGCTATGATGCGTTGAAGGAGGTCGGCATTCCCCTTATTCCACACCTTGGATATAAGGAGATGACACCGCTGGGACAGGCAGAGTGGATAAAGTTTGTGGGACTACTGACAGGACAGACCGAGAAGGCCAACCGATTGTTCGCGGAGATAGAGACAAAATATAACCAGCTGAAGGAGCTGACAGAGAAGGTGACGGAGCGTCCCGTAGTGTTCAGCGGCGAGCTGCGTGGCGGCAACTGGTATGCTGTTGGCGGCAAGAGCTTCCTTGCACAGCTGTTCAAGGATGCGGGTGCAGACTATTTCCTGCCGGACGATGAGCAATCGGGAGGTGTGACGCTCGACTTCGAAACCGTGTACAGCAAAGCAGCCAAGGCACAGTACTGGCGTATCGTGAACAGCTATCAGGGAACATTCTCCTACGAGGCATTGAAAGAAGAGGATGGACGGTATGCCGACTTCGACGCCTTCAAGAACAAAGGTGTGGTCTACTGCAACATGCGCGATGTACCTTTCTATGAAAGCATGCCGACACATCCCGAGGTAGTGCTGTCGGACTTGATAAAGGTCTTCCACCCACAGTTGCTGCCCGACGATTACGAACCTACATTCTATGCCTTGCTGAAATGAGACGGCCAGTTGCTCTCTCCATGCTGATGCTTGTGGCATCAATCTTCGCGCTGTTCTTTCTGAACCTGCTGTTGGGCTCCGTGCACATACCTGCTGGTTCGGTATGGAACATACTTTGCGACGGAGAAGAGGAGAACGTCATCTGGCAGAACATTATATGGAAATCGCGCGTGCCACAATCCTTGACTGCACTGGTAGCAGGAGCAGGACTGGCTGTCAGCGGTCTGCAGATGCAGACAGTATTTCGCAATCCGCTGGCAGGACCGTCTGTACTTGGCATCAGTTCGGGAGCCAGCCTCGGTGTGGCATTTGTCGTGTTGCTCTCGGGAAGCATAGGAGGTGTGGCATTGAGCACTCTCGGCGTTGTCGGTGAACTGGCACAAACCATCGCTGCCATTGTTGGCGCACTGTCAATAATGGCTGTAATCGTCTTTGCATCACAGAAAGTACATGGGAACGTGACGTTGCTCATCATCGGTGTGATGATTGGCTATGTGGCAAATGCAGTCATCGGCGTGCTGAAGTTCTTCAGTGTGGAGGAAGATGTGCGTGCCTACGTCATCTGGGGATTGGGCAGCTTCGCACGTGTATCAGGCAACCAGATCACCGTGTTTGTCTGCATCATGGCCGTACTGCTTCCTCTGTCGTTCCTACTCGTAAAGACGCTTAACCTGCTGCTGCTTGGTGATGCCTATGCACGCAACTTAGGTCTGGACATCAAGCGTGCACGACTGCTGGTCATAACGTGTTCGGGCGTGCTGGTAGCCATCGTCACAGCCTACTGCGGTCCCATAACATTCCTCGGACTGGCGGTCCCACATCTCTGCCGCGGCATCTTCCGCACCTCCGATCACCGCATCCTTATGCCTGCATCCATGTTTGCAGGAGCTGCCTTGGCACTACTCTGCAATCTGATAGCACGCATGCCAGGCTTCGAAGGTGCACTGCCAGTCAACTCGGTGACGGCACTTGTGGGTGCACCTGTGGTCATATCGGTGCTTTTCAAAAGACGACGTAACGAAATGAGCGAATGACAAGACAGGAGACCATAGACATAAAGGGCCTCTCAATAGGCTATGCCGGCAAGAGAGGGACGACGGTGATTGCACGCAACATCAATGCTGCCATATATAGTGGTGAGCTGACATGTCTGCTCGGTACGAATGGTGTGGGCAAATCCACGCTGTTGCGTACGCTGTCTGCCTTTCTCCGTCCGCTGGAAGGAGAGATCAACATCTTGGGCAAACCCCTTAAGGACTATACAGACAAACAACTGGCAACGGTCATCGGTGTGGTGCTGACAGAGAAATGTCATTTGAGGAACATGACTGTCAGTGAACTCATCGGGATGGGACGCAGTCCATACACAGGCTTCTGGGGTACACTGACACAGAACGATCACCGCATTGTGGAAGAAGCCATTGCATTGGTTGGTATTGGCGATCTGAAAGACCGCATGGTGCAGACATTGAGCGACGGCGAACGACAGAAGGTGATGATAGCCAAAGCTCTGGCACAGGAGACACCCATAATCTTCCTCGACGAGCCCACTGCCTTTCTCGACTATCCCAGCAAAATAGAGATACTGCACCTGCTACACCGCCTCTCACGCGAGATGCAGAAGACAGTCTTCCTGTCTACTCATGACCTGGAACTCGCCCTACAGATTGCCGACCAGGCGTGGCTCATGGACAGACAGCGTGGTGTACTGACAGGAACACCCGAAGACCTGGCTATGGACGGCAGTCTTGGCGGATTCTTCCAGCGCAAGGGCGTTGCCTTCGATGCACTGACAGGACTCTACCGCATCGACAGTACCTTCCAGTCGGAGATACGGCTGGAAGGCAGTGGCACAAAGTATGCAATGGTGCAGAAGGCTCTCCGCCGTAATGGTGTACGTGCATCGTCCGAGGTCACGTCGCCAACGACCATCATTGCCGACGACAGCATGGAAGGCTACGTCGTCTGCTATGCCGACGGGAGTAAGATACAGACAAAGACCATCAGGGATTTGCTTGTCGAAGTGGCGTAATCCGCCTGCCAAAGCACGCTTTTATTGCTGCAAAACCATATCTTTGCGCATCAAAAGCCACACACTATTATGAACGATGTCATTATTTGCCAAGACTTCGGGCGTGATTTGGCAGAAGCCGTATCGGCATGCCAACACGACAAGTTGTTTGTTCTGACCGATGAGACCACACACCGCCTATGTCTGCCTCTGGTGGAGAGTACCGGTGCAACTGCGGGAGCAGAAGTCATCTGCATCGGTGCAGGCGATGTGAGCAAGAACATTGAGACGCTAGCCTCCGTATGGAAGGCGTTAAGCGACGGTGGTGCCAGCCGCAAGTCGCTGCTGGTTTGTCTTGGTGGCGGCATGGTGACAGACCTTGGCGGATTTGCAGCCTCGACTTTCAAACGCGGCATACCATATATAAATATACCCACGACGCTGTTGGCAATGGTCGACGCTGCTGTTGGCGGCAAGACGGCAATCAACTTCAACGGGCTGAAGAACGAGGTCGGCGTGTTCCAGAAGGCGGCATACGTGCTTATGGATACGGAGTTCCTGCGCTCGCTCGACATGCACAATGTGCTGTCAGGCTATGCAGAAATGCTGAAGCATGGCCTCATCAGCAATCAGGAGACGCTCAACGAACTGCTGGCATTCGACCTGGACAACATCGACTATGAGAAGCTGAAGCAGATGGTTGGGACTTCGGTACAGGTGAAGGAAGACATCGTGCGTCAAGACCCACGCGAACAGGGCATACGCAAAGCACTGAACCTCGGACACACAATGGGTCATGCCTTCGAGTCGTTTGCTCTCTCGAGCCAACGTCCTGTACTTCACGGGTACGCCGTGGCATGGGGACTCGTCTGCGAACTATATCTCAGCTACATGAAGGCAGGCTTCCCAAAGGACATCATGCTTAAGGTCTGCAGCTTCATACGCAGTAACTACGGTGCGTTCTCCTTCACGTGCGACGACTATCCTGCACTCTACGAGCTGATGAAGCACGACAAAAAGAACGTGGGAGGCATAATCAACTTCACGTTGCTTGGAAACGTTGGTGACATCAAAATCAATCAGACGGCAGACAAAGAAACTATATACCAAACATTCGATTTCTTCCGCGAGAGCATGGGACTATAAAAAAATAATTGCCAAAACGTTTGGCAGATAAAAAACTATGCCTACCTTTGCAACCGCAAACAAGAGAGGGTGTCATAGCTCAGTTGGTAGAGCAAAGGACTGAAAATCCTTGTGTCCCCGGTTCGAT
>CAVHJI010000010.1:0-10234 GCA_963636255.1 Bacteroidaceae bacterium
GCCGGAGAACGTACGGACGTATATTGACGAGAATACTAACATGCTGCTGGTGCTGACGTTCATCGGGTCGTCGATAGCGATGGAGGTGCTGCACCTGATGAAGGTGAACATCTTCCGCTTCACAGTGCTGATGGGAACATTCGCTCTGGCAATGGCGTTTGCGGGCAATGACCTCGTGAACTTCATAGGTGTGCCTCTGGCGGGTCTGGACTCGTATCAGGACTTCGTGGCTAACGGCGGAGGAGCGGACATTGACTCGTTCATGATGTCGTCGCTGAAGGAGAGTGCGAAGACACCACCTCTGTATCTGATGATTGCAGGCATGATTATGATTTCGGCGATGGCGACATCGAAGAAGGCACAGAACGTCATTAAGACGTCGGTTGACCTGTCGCGACAGGATGAGGGTGACGAGATGTTCGGTTCAAGCCGCAGTGCACGTGCCATCGTGAGAGTGTGTCAGAACATCATTGAGTTTGTGTCGCGCCTGATGCCGCTGAGGTTCCGCACATGGATTAACAGCCGCTTCAATTCGTCCAGCGTGGAGCTGACGGACGACAAGGCTGCGTTCGATGTGGTGAGAGCTGCGGTGAATCTGGTGATTGCGTCGATGCTGATTACCTTCGGTACTAACAACAAGTTGCCGTTGTCGACGACCTACGTGACGTTTATGGTGGCAATGGGTACAAGCTTGGCCGACAGGGCATGGAGCCGCGAGAGTGCAGTGTTCCGTGTGACAGGTGTGCTGAGCGTCATAGGCGGATGGTTCATCACGGCTGGTGTGGCGTTCATCTCATGTGCAGTGGTTTGTCTGTGCATGTGGTATGGCGGTCCGCTTGTGCAGGGACTGCTGATGGTGCTGGTAATTGTGATTCTGGTGCACAGCAACCGTCAGTATAAGCGCAAGATGGAACTGGCTAAGCAGGACAACGATACGTTCCGCCTGATGATGCGTACACGCGACCCGGAACTGGTGTGGGAGATGCTGCGCAAGCATGTGCGTGAGACGCAGTCGAAGGTGTGCATGTATGCCTTCACAGAGTATAACAACATCATCGACGGCATGAATGCACAGAACGTGAAGTTGCTGAGCCGTGCGGACAAGGACATGAAGCGCGAGCTGGAGGAGCTGAAGAAGTTCCGCCGCCAGGAGATGCTGGGACTGAAGCGTGCTCCGATGGAGATTGCCATTGAACGCAACACGTGGTTCCACGTCGGTGCTAACGCAGACCAGCAGTATGTCTACACGCTACGACGCATGCTGTCACCTGTGAAGGAACATGTCGACAACAACTTCTCGCCGATTCCAGAGGCTTACAAGAGCGAGTATGAGGATGTGCGCCAGCGCGTGAACAACCTGATGAGGATGACGTACGAGACGATAAAGACCGATCACTACGAGCAGTACCGTGAGGTGCTGGCGGATGCTGACAACTGCAAGGACCAGCTGTCAGCGCTGCGCAAGACGCACCTGAACCGCATGCAGCAGAGCCGCGGTGCTAAGGATCTGCAGATAGATATGGTATATCTGAACATCTTGCAGGAGACGCAGCAGCTGCTTAGCGTGATGCGTCACCAGCTGCGCTCGGCCAAGAAGTTCATGGAGTGAGACGCGTGTTACGTGTTATGTGAAACGCACTCCCTACTTGTCCCGTAAAAACATAACACATAAAACATAACATATAATCATATCCAACGCCCAACAGCAATATGCAGTTGGGCGTTGGATTTTTTTGTATATTTGTCAGCACACCAATTATATATACACAGGATGGCACGCACAGAGTTCAAGGACTATGTCACGATTGCACGGGAGTTTACTGGCAAGTATCTGAAGTTGAGCGAGGAGGACTTGCGACTGTTTGCCACCCTCATCGACGAACGGCGCAAGCTGAAGAAGGGTGAGGTATTTGTCACCGAAGGCATGGTGTGCCGCCACATCGTGTATGTCGACAAGGGTCTGGTGCGGCAGTTCTACTATAAGGACGGACACAGCGTGACTGAGCACTTCACAAGCGAGGGCGGCTCGATGCACTGCATTGAAAGTGTCTACTGCCAGATTCCCACACGCCTAATGGCGGAGGCACTGGAACCGTCGGTGGTCTACTATGTCAACTACGCCCGCCTCGCCAACTTGATTGAGCAGTCGGCAGGACTGTGCCGCTTCTACCGCGTCTATCAGGAGCAAGACCTGATTATATCACAACACAAGGCCGATGCATTCCGCTTCGAGAGCTCGAAGGAACGCTACGAGCGATTCCTTCAGGAGTATCCCGAGGCTGCCAAGCGTGCTCCACTGCAATACATCGCCTCCTATCTGCTGATGTCGCCCGAGACACTGAGCCGAGTAAGGTCGGGAGTGCTATAAACATGTTATGTTGCGTGATGTGTGATGCGTTAAGCGTGTTATCACGAAATATCACATAAAACATAGCACGTAACACGTCATTCGTATCTCATCGTTGTGGCGGGGCTGATGCGGGAAACGAGGCAGGAGGGGCCGACGAGCATGAGGACAGAGACGACAACGGCACCGACATTGAGCAGGAGGAGTGCGGGAAGGCTGAGGCTGACGGGCACGGTGTCCATGTAGTAGGTGGCGGCATCGAGGTGGAACACGCCGAATTGTTGCTGCACAAGGCAGAGACCGATGCCAATGACATCACCCCAGAACACACCACGAAGGATGATGAACGACGACAGCCAGAGGAACACGCGGCGAATCAAGCCGTCGGGGGCGCCCTGCGACTTGAGCAGACCAATCATGGAGGTGCGCTCTATGATGATGATGAGCAGTCCGGAGATCATGGTGAAGCCGGCGATGCCAATCATGAGTACAAGTATGACCCAGATGTTGACATCGAGAATGTCGAGCCAAGAGAAAATGGCGGGATAGAGCTGACGGATGTTCGTCACGCAATAGCGCGAGCCATTGCGGTCGGTGGCGCTATTGAAGATGTCGCTTGCACGGTAGTATTCATCGTCGAGGACGGAGAAGTCGCGTAGCCGCACTTCTGCTCCGGAGAACTCGTCATCGGACCAGCCGTTTAGACGATTGACGAGACTGACGTCGGTGAAGAGGTAGACGTTGTCGAACTCGGTGAGGTTGGTCTCGTAGAACCCTACAACCTCCAGACGTCGTACGCGCACGTTGTCATCGATGAAGTAGAGATTTATCTTGTCGCCGATGGAGAGCTGCAAATTGGCGGCTACGGCGGTGGACAGCACAACCTTGTTTGAAGTCTGGGAGTTGCTGAAGTCGGGCACGATGCCTTCGCGGAGGTTCTGCCGTAGGAAGGAGGCATCGAAGTCGGCACCCACGCCCTTGAGCACTGCGCCCTGGAATGCCGTCTCGGTCTTGAGCATAGTGGGCTTGAGCGAATAGCGTTGTACGGATAGCACTGCTTCGCTGGAGCTGAGCAGACGGACGATGCTGTCGTCGACGACGATGGGGTTTTGCTCGAAGGAGAGGACGGAGCTGACGTCGGAGAGCTGCAAGTGTGCACCGAAGCCTGCAACCTTGTCGCCTACCTGCTGCTTGAAGCCACTGACGACAGCTACGGTGATAATCATAACAGCCATGCTCACTGCCACGCCAATCTTGGCAATCAGCACTGCCGGCGTGGACATCTGCGCAGAGGCTTCATCGCCCCGACAGATGCGGCGTGCAACGAACAACGGCAGATTCATGCGTTCTTCTTTCTCTTCTCTCTCTTATTCCGTCGTGGTCCTTCCTGGATAGGCTTCGAGTGCTTTCTTGAGCACGACAAGGGCTTTCGTGAGGTCTTCCTTCTTGAGGATGTAGGCGATGCGCACTTCGTCGTGTCCACCGCCAGGAGTGGTATAGAAGCCGGTGGCGGGAGCCATCATAACGGTATGTCCTTCGTACTGGAAGTCGGTGAGGCACCATGCGCAGAACTTCTCCGAGTCGTCGACAGGCAGTTTGGCTACGGTGTAGAACGCTCCCATTGGAATGGGCGAATAGACACCCGGAATGCGGTTGAGTCCGTCGATGAGGCACTTGCGGCGCTCGACGTATTCGTCGTAGACATCGCGCATGTAGTCATCGGGTGCATCGAGCGAAGCCTCGGCAACAATCTGTCCGATGAGTGGCGGGCTGAGGCGTGCCTGGCAGAACTTCATGACAGCAGCACGCACGTCGGCATTCTTGGTGCACAGAGCACCGATGCGGATGCCGCACTCGGAGTAGCGCTTCGATACGGAGTCGATGAGCACAACGTTCTGCTCCACGCCCTCAAGATGGCAGGCGGAGATGTAGGGCGAGCCGGTGTAGATGAACTCGCGGTAGACTTCGTCGGAGAAGAGGAAGAGGTCGTACTTCTTCACGAGGTCGCGAATCTGATTCATCTCGCGGCGCGTGTAGAGGTAGCCGGTCGGGTTGTTGGGGTTGCAGATGAGGATGGCACGTGTGTGCTCGTTGATGAGCTCCTCAAACTTCTCAACCTTGGGCAGCGAGAAGCCTTCCTCTATGGTTGTGGCGATGGTGCGAATGCGTGCTCCTGCCGAGATAGCGAACGCCATGTAGTTGGCGTAGGCCGGTTCGGGGACAATGATTTCGTCGCCTGGATTCAGGCAGGAGAGGAAGGCGAAGAGCACTGCCTCGGAGCCGCCGGAGGTGATGATTATGTCGTCTGCCGTGAGGTTGATGTTGAACTTGGCATAATAGGTCACCAGCTTCTCGCGCAAGCTCAGGAAGCCCTGGCTGGGGCTATACTCCAGCACCTTGCGGTCGATGTTCTTCAAGGCATCGAGACCGCACTGCGGTGTTGGCAGGTCAGGCTGTCCGATGTTGAGATGATAGACCCCTATCCCTTTCTGTTTGGCAGCATAAGCCAGCGGAGCCAATTTGCGGATTGGCGATGCAGGCATTTCGACTCCACGTATAGATATCTTCGGCATATTGTTTTCTGTTTGTTTTCGGTTCTAAGTAAAAAAGAGTTACCCTACTCTATCATAATAGTACTCGTCGACAAAAGTACTCATATTTATCTGAAACGAAAGACAAATGGTTGTTCTAATTGAGCCGTTCACTTCAGCCACACACGTTCGCCGACTTCGGGGATGTGGTCTTCCGCCATGCGGTTGAGCTTGTAGAGTCGCTTGAGCTCGATGCCGTATTTCTGCGAGATGGAGTGCATAGAATCGCCTTCGCGTACGGTGTAGTAGATGTCGTCGGCGACGGTCTTGCGGTTTTTCTTGTTCAGATAGATGATGTCGCCCGCCTCGAGCGTGTAGTCACGCGTCAGGTCATTGTACTTCACCAGCTTCTTCCATTTGATGCCGAACTCTCCTGCCAGCAGTCGGAAGGTGTCGCCGTCGCGTGCCACGACGTAGGCAATTCCGTTTGCCACATAGACCTGGTGCGGATTGGCGAGCCACGGCTTCTTGCGCAGCATCTTAGCCCACTTCTTGGCACTGACAGCAGCACCGGCATTGTCGTACTTGTAGAGCTCGTAGACCTCTATTATGGAGATGAGCTTGTTGGCATAAGACGGGTCGGTGGCGTAACCTGCACGCTTCAGTCCGACAGCCCAACCCTTGTAGTCGGTCGTCTTGAGCTTGAAGAGGTTGGAGTAGCGCTGGTTATCGGTCAGGAAGCGTGAGTGGTCCTCGTAGGAGTCTTCGACGCTGTCGTAGACGCGGAAGCATTCGTTGGGAGCATCGTCGTTGTGGCGCACCGTGCGTCCGTGCCAGCGGTTGCCGCACTTGATGCCAAAGTGGTTGTTGCTACGGCGTGCCAGCGTGCCCGAACCGGCTCCGCTCTCGAGTAGTCCTTGTGCCAGGGTGATGCTGGCGGGTATGTGGTAGCGACGCATCTGCTCGACCGCCATCTCGGAGTAGGTCTTGATGTAGTCATTGTAGCTCTGCAGGCGCCGCTGGGCATGAGCCGCCGGTGCCACGGCAAAAGCCAGCAGCATGGCAAGTAACAGTATGTGGTCGTGACGTGTAGCTTTCATGCCTTTATGCGCACTTACAGCTGACAAAAATGGGCAAAAGAAACGAGAAGCACAATATTATTGCCTAAATTTGTGCAGACGAAAGAGAGGAAAGCACCATGAGAACACTATCAATAGAGATTCCGGTCAAGGTCTACAGCTATGACGAGCTCAGTGAGCAAGACAAGATGCTGGTGGACCGCGCGAAGGAGATGACACGCCACAGCTATGCTCCGTTCTCGCATTTCGCGGTCGGTGCCGCCGCACTGCTCGATGGCGGCATCGTGGTCATGGGCTCCAATCAGGAGAATGCAGCCTTTCCTTCGGGCTTGTGTGCCGAACGTACGGCACTGTTCTATGCCAATTCGCAATATCCCGACACGGCGGTGCTGACGCTTGCCATAGCTGCGCGTAATGCCGACGGCGCGTTCACTGCGTGTCCCGTCTCCCCATGCGGTGCATGTCGACAAGTGATGGCGGAGGTGCAAAAGCGCAACGGACAGCCCCTACGTGTGCTGCTCTACGGCACCGACGGCACGTACTGCATCGACAACATCGACCACCTACTGCCGCTGACGTTCAGCGAGGACAACATGAAGTAGAGGGTTCACCAGAATGATACCCGACATCAAAGAACACAATCATGAAGCTTTAAGACAAAAGGTCATTCTTTAAGCCGAGACGAATACACTTTTTGCGCGAGGACAATATTCCCTCAAAAAAAAGACACGTACGTGTGATGGGAAACAGACGTACGTGTGATGGGAAACGGACATTATATAAATAAGGTATAGCCTCGATGCCCGATGAGGTTAACCTCAAAGGCCATCAAGGTTAACCTCAAGAGCCATTAAGGTTAACCTCATGTCATATCATGATTTAGCTTGTCAGATTTCGGTTATGTTACTGCATCACTTGCCAACTTCTGAGAGCTTGTACTAAAAGACTTGCCAGTGTCGCTAAAGTCATTCTACTATGGCTACCCCAGTATCAGCATGGGATTTATAGTCCATGACTATCTGCCGGAATTTCGCCAACCGAGAGAATGAAGTAAGATAACACAAGTATAGCGTAACACATTCAAGGTGCTACGCTCATGGCGGCACGCTGCTTCTCCACCATGTTCTGCTGCAAACGCTGATGCTCTTCGAGCAGGCGCATATTCTCTTTAGCCTTGTCGAGGAACTCCTTTATGAGCGGGTCTTCCTTGAACTCCACTGGAGCCGATCGCATGATGTCCTCCACCTGATCGGTCATCATGGGATAGGGCATCGACGAACACAGCATGATGAAGACGCTAGGGCCGAGCACGTTGCGGTAATTGTCTTTTATGAAGGTCTCGGCATAAGTGTTCAGCTCATCCTGCAGTGTTTGGCTCTCCTTGGCGAGCTTGCGGCGCACGACGTCGATGTTCTCACCGTCGAGCACCATCTGCGCCTCACGGCGTTCGAGACTGTTCAGCTGACGGGCAATGTCGTTGCGCTTGCTGATGAACTTGTAGAGCTCGTTGTTGAGCGGCGTGCCCGAAGCCTGCAGGTCGGAGTTAGTTATAGAGACATTAATCTTGCCATTCTCAAGGACGATGGGCATGATATTCTCGTCGTCCATGTTGAGCGTCACGACGACGACGGTGTCTACGTTGCCGTCGAGAGTGAAGAATCCGTGCTCCACCCACGTGGAGTCTATTGCCATCCAGTTGTCGCCTCGCAGCGACTTCAAGTACAGCATCCGCCCGTCAAGACTGTTGACTTCAGTCTTGCCCGCTATCTGATATGTGCTGCTACATGCTACACACATCGTCACGACAAGCGTCATGGATAATATTTCACAAAACCTTTTCAGCATTTGTCTAATTCCCCAAAATCACCAGCGAGCAAAGATATTAAGATTGTCATTCACCAATCAGGGCGTGAAATGTATTTTTGAAAGCTTTTACTATTTTTGCACAAAATATGAGGCAAGCACCAGCTCGTCTCTACGTTTACATTAATCCAGACAATGAATATGAAAGCAAGAACACTACTACTGTTGTTGGCAACGCTGATGCTCATCCCGACAGCAAGAGCCGACGAGGGCATGTGGCTACTACAGCTCATGCAACAACAGCATGCCATTGACATGATGAAGAAGCAGGGACTGAGGCTTGACGCCAAGGACATCTACAGTCCTGACGGCGTGTCGATAAAGGATGCTGTCGGCATCTTCGGCGGCGGATGCACCGGCGAGATCATCTCGCCCAACGGTCTTGTACTGACCAATCATCACTGCGGCTATTCCGCCATACAGAGCCACAGCTCAGTGGAGCACGATTATCTGACCGACGGTTTCTGGGCAAACAGCCTCAGCGAGGAGTTGCCCAACGAGCGTCTGTCGTTCCGCTTCGTCGACCGCATTGTCGACATCACCGACCTCATCGACAGTAAGGTGATGTCCGGCGAAGTCAGCGAGACAGAGTCACTGACACGCCGTTACCTGCAGACCGTTGCCGATGCCGAACTCGCGAAGAGCGACCTGGCAGGCAAGCCCGGCATCGTGGCACAAGCCCTGCCCTACTATGCCGGCAACAAGTTCTACCTTATATATTATAAGGTGTACAGTGACGTGCGCATGGTGGCAGCACCGCCGCAGTCGATTGGCAAGTTTGGCGGCGAGACCGACAACTGGATGTGGCCGCGCCACACGTGCGACTTCTCGGTGTTCCGCATCTATGCCGACAAGGACGGCAATCCTGCCGAGTATTCGGAGAAGAACGTCCCATTGAAGACGCCGAAGTATCTGCCCATTTCCATCAAGGGACTGGAGGAGGACGACTACGCCATGATTCTGGGATTCCCCGGCAGCACGAGCCGCTACCTCACGCAGTCGGAAGTGGAAGAGCGCATGCAGGCTACCAATCAGGCACGCATAGACATACGAACCGTCCGCCTCAACGTTCTGCGCGAAGTTATGGCGTCGAGCGACAAAATCCGCATTCAGTATGCCAACAAATACGCCGGCAGCAGCAATTACTGGAAGAACTCCATCGGCATGAACAAAGCCATCGTGGACAACAAGGTGCTCGAGTCGAAGGCAGAACAAGAGAGCAAGTTCAAGGCTTTTGCAGCAGACAAACCCGAGTATGAGGGCGTTGTCGAAGGCATAAACGAAATAATCGGCAAGCGCAAGCCCTACTACCGCCAGCTGTACTACATCAACGAGGCATTCTCAGCCATTGAGTTCGGCGCGCCCACGCAGCTGCTCGACCAGATAAAGTCTGCAATCGCCAAGAAGGACAATGACAGGATGGAGGACCTGAAGAACCAGGCGCGTCAGGCATACGACCAGATTCACAATAAGGACTACGACCACGAGGTAGACCGCCGCGTTGCCAAAGCCGTTTTGCCAGAACTGGCGAAACATCTCACGGCAAACGAACTGCCACCGTTCTACAACAGCATCGACAACGACTTCAAGGGCGACATCAATGCCTATGTCGACAACCTGTACGACAACTCAATCTTCGCCAACAAGGACAACCTCGAGAAGTTCCTCAGCAATCCGACGGCAGAAGCCATCGATGCCGACCCTGGGTACATCGGGACCAAAGCTGTCGAGGCGAAGTTGGAAGATGTGGCAATGTCGTACTCCGAGAACAGTCAGGGCCTCGACCTGCTCCACAAGAAGTACATCCGTGGACTGGAGGAGATGAAGCTTCCCACCCCATCCTATCCCGATGCCAACTTCACCATCCGTCTGACCTACGGCAACGTGAAGTCGTACGACCCGAAGGACGGCGTACACTACAAGTACTACACCACGTCCGACGGTGTGCTCGAGAAGGAAGACCCCACGAATCCTGAGTTCGTCGTTCCCGCCAAACTGAAAGAGTTGCTGTTGAAGCGTGACTTCGGACGCTACGCCACAGCCGACGGTTCTCTGCCAGCATGCTTCCTCACGACCAACGACATCACGGGCGGCAATTCAGGCAGTCCGGTGATGAACGCCGACGGACAGCTCATAGGCATTGCCTTCGACGGCAACTGGGAATCGCTGAGCGGCGACATCAATTTCGACGACAAGCTGCAGCGTTGCATCGCTGTGGACATCCGCTACGTACTCTTCGTCATCGACAAATTAGGCAACTGCCAGCGCCTGCTCGACGAGATGAACATTGTGGAGAAGTAAAAACACAAACAACAAACAATGAACAGCATAAAAGAGATTTACCGCATTGGCGTGGGACCGTCGAGCAGTCACACGATGGGACCGAAGCGTGCGTCGGAGATGTTTCACAAACG
>CAVHJI010000010.1:10263-23970 GCA_963636255.1 Bacteroidaceae bacterium
GTGTGGGCAAAGACGTGTTTCGCTTCAAGGTGACGCTCTACGGCAGCCTTGCAGCTACCGGCCGTGGCCACATGACAGATACTGCCATACGCAGTGAGCTGGAGCCCATAGCACCCGTACAGATTGTTTGGGAACCGAAGATATTCCTGCCGTTCCATCCCAACGGTATGACGTTCCAAGCCATCGACCGCGACGAGAAGGTCACAGACACATGGACGGTCTACAGCGTCGGCGGCGGAGCACTCGCCACTGAGGACGGTCCCATAGGCACCAGCGGTAGCGGCAACATTTACCCGATGACCATGATGACCGACATCAAGGAGTGGTGCGACCGCACGGGACGCAGCTACTGGGAGTATGTCGCCAACTACGAGGATGCCGACATCTGGGACTATCTGGGTGAAGTGTGGAAGGTCATGCAGGACTCCATACACCGAGGTCTCGAGGCTGAGGGCGTGCTCCCCGGTCCGCTGGGACTACGGCGCAAGGCCATAAACTACTACATACGCGCCAAGGGCTATCAGGGCTCACTGCGCTCGCGCGGCATGGTGTTTGCCTACGCGCTTGCCGTCAGTGAGGAGAATGCCGCAGGCGGCAAGATTGTCACAGCCCCGACATGCGGCAGCTGCGGCGTACTTCCGTCGGTGCTCTACTCACTGCACCAGACACACGAGTTCAGCGAACAGCGCATACTGAAGGCGCTGGCAACAGCCGGACTCATAGGAAACATCGTGAAGGAGAATGCCTCTATATCGGGTGCCGACGTGGGCTGTCAGGGCGAAGTCGGCGTGGCTTGTGCCATGGCTTCGGCTGCAGCCTGCCAGCTGTTCGCCGGCAGTCCGTCGCAGATTGAATATGCCGCAGAGATGGGGCTTGAGCATCACCTTGGCATGACGTGCGACCCAGTGTGCGGACTTGTGCAGATTCCCTGCATAGAGCGCAATGCCTATGCGGCAGCACGTGCCCTCGATGCCAATCTCTACGCTTCATTCACCGACGGTCTGCACCGTGTGTCGTTCGATCGTGTGGTTAACGTCATGAATACCACAGGCCACGACCTACCGTCGCTCTACAAGGAGACGAGCGAGGGCGGACTTGCCAAGAGCTACGAGGTCGACAACAACAACTACGGCGAAAACATCTAAAGCACGCCCTTCGACGAGGGAAGGTCGTAGTGATATATGTCGCGTCTTACAGCCATCTTCAGTGCACGAGCCAGTGCCTTGAAGATGGCTTCTATTTTGTGATGCTCGTTCTGTCCGCACGCCTTGATGTTCAAATTCATCAGAGCTGCATCGCTGAGTGACTTGAAGAAGTGAAAGAACATTTCCGTGGGCATCTCACCAATCTTCTCGCGGTGGAACTCGGCATCCCAGACCAGCCATGGTCTGCCTCCGAAGTCGAGGCACACCTGACACAAGCAGTCGTCCATGGGCAGAGAATAGCCGTAGCGCTCCATTCCGCGCTTGTCGCCAATGGCACGCCGCAGACATTCGCCAAGGGCAAGTGCCGTGTCCTCGATGGTGTGGTGCTCGTCAACATACAGGTCACCCTTCACCCTCACCGTCAGGTCCATGCCTCCGTGCCTGCCAATCTGTTCGAGCATGTGATCGAAGAAGCCCAGTCCAGTGTCGATGCAGCACGTACCATTGCCGTCGATGTCCAGCTCCACCAGCACGTCGGTCTCCTTCGTCACCCTGTGGACTACCGCCTTACGCTCACCTGCAAACAGGAATTCAGCCACCTTGTCCCAGTCTGTCGTCGCCAGGGCACAATAGTTTGCCAAGCCGTCGACATGCGTCTCGCCACCTTCTGCCACCGTGCGCAGACAACTCTTATCCGGCTGCAGCAGGATGGCCTTACAGCCAAGGTTGCGTGCCAGCTCGACGTCGGTGTAACGGTCGCCGATGACATAACTTCCAGCCAAATCATATTGCGGATTGTCGATGTAGTCTGTCAGCATGGCGGTGCCGGGCTTGCGCGTCGGTGCATTGTCTTCGGGCATCGTGGGGTCGATGTGCACAGCGTCGAAGGTCACATCCTCTCCAGCCAGCGTTCGCATCACCAGATTGTGGATGGGCCAGAACACCTCCGCCGGATGCCGCGGCGTGCCCAGTCCGTCCTGATTGCTCACCATCACAAACTTGAAGTCGGTCTTGCGCCGCAGTAAGCTGAGGTTGCGTATCACCTTCGGGCAGAACTCCAGCTCTTCGAAGCTGTTTATCTGATAGGTCACTGGCGGTTCCACCACTATTGTACCGTCACGGTCTATGAAGAGTATTCTCTCTTTATTGCTTTCCATCATTGCCTCCATCGTTTGAGTGCATAGGTCAGGGCATCGTTCTCCTGTGGTGTGCCCACGGTTATGCGCAGACAGTTGCCGCACAGGGTCACGCGGTTGCGGTTCCTGACGACTATTCCGTTGTCTACAAGATACGAGTATATCGCGTCGGCGTCGGTCACCCGCACAAGGAAGAAGTTGGCATCGGTGGGATAGACCGTCTCCACGCACGGCAACTGCCGGAACGCGTCGGTCACCCTCTGACGTTCAGTCTTCAGCTGCTCCACCCATCCATCCTTGCGTGTGGCGTTACGAAGTTGCTCCATAGCGTTCTGCTGCGTCAGCAGGTTGACGTTGTAGGGATACTTCACCTTATCGTACAATGCAATCACCTCGGGCGAGGCGAATGCCATGCCCAGGCGTATGGCTGCACAGCCCCATGCTTTCGACAGCGTCTGCAGAACAATCAGATTAGGATACTTGCCGAGCAGCTGCAAGAACGACGGACTGTCAGAGAAGTCGCCGTAAGCCTCGTCGACCACAACCATGCCGCCAAAACCCTGCAACAGACGTTCTATCTCCGCATGGTCCAGGTCGTTGCCCGTGGGGTTATTGGGCGTGCAGACGAACATCAGCCGCGTGTTGCCGTCGGCAGCATCGAGCATGCGTCCTGCGTCGAGCGAGAAGTCGGCACCAAGCTGTACAGTGCGATATTCCACATTGTTCATCTCCGCACACACGCCATACATGCCGTATGTCGGGTCCATCGCCACAACATTGTCGCGTCCGGGCTCGCAGAAGATTCTGAAGGCAAGGTCGATGGCTTCGTCACTGCCGTTGCCGCAGAAGATGCTTGCTGCCGGCACGCCCTTGATGCGGCTTATCTCCTTACGCAGCTCTGTCTGCAACGGGTCGGGATAACGATTCAGCGGATTGTTGTAGGGGTTCTCGTTGGCATCTAGGAAGACGCTTGCCTCTCTGCCGCTGTACTCGCTGCGTGCGCTGGAGTACGGAGCCATGCGACTTATATTCGGCCGCACGGTGTTGTCGAGACAAAAGCCTCCGCTCTCCTTGCCTGTGTCTGCGCCCATGCTGTTGAGGCGAACGGTCACGGCATTCCTATGTCCGTGCAGGTGTTCACCTTCAGCCATCAGCTCGATGGCTGGACCGATGTTGCGGAGACCCTGCGCTGTCAACTCCTGGAACGTTATTTTGCGACAGAAGCTGTCAAGGTTAACGCCGTTGTAGGCACGTGCGTAGCCATTGGTCGGCAGCGTGTGGTTGGTGCCCGAGGCATAGTCACCGGCACTCTCGCAGGCGTATGCTCCAAGGAAGACCGAACCGGCATTGACCACACGGTCCGCCAGACTGCGATAGTCTTTGGTCTGTATTATGAGGTGCTCCGGCGCATAGGCGTTGGTAAGTTCCATCGCCGTGTCCATGCTGTCGGTCAATATCAGCTTGCTGTTTGCCAGCGACTGTGCGGCAATGTTGCGTCTCGGGAGTACTGCCAGCTGCCGTTCGACTTCCGCCTCTACTTCGTGCAGCAGTTTCTGCGAGGTGGTGACAAGCACCGCCTGCGAGTCTGTGCCGTGTTCTGCCTGACTGATGAGGTCGGCAGCAACAAACGCTGCATCTGCCGTCTCGTCGGCAATGACCTCTACCTCCGACGGTCCTGCGGGCATGTCTATCGCCACATCCTTGAGGCTGACAAGCTGCTTGGCTGCCATCACATATTGATTGCCCGGACCGAAGATTTTGTCGACGCGCGGCACCGACTCCGTGCCGTAGGTCATTGCGGCAATAGCCTGTACACCGCCAATCTTGAATATCTGGCTGACGCCTGCCGTCTTGGCGGCAAAGAGGACGGCGGGATTTACGTGACCATCGGCAGCCGGCGGTGTGCACAGCACAATTTCGCGACATCCTGCAATCTGAGCGGGGACTGCGAGCATCAGCACCGTACTGAACAAAGGTGCCGTGCCTCCGGGGACATACAGTCCCACCCTTTCTATCGGCACCGACCGTTGGCAGCAACGGACACCCGGACGTGTCTCCACCTCGATGCCACTGAAACGCTGTGCACTGTGAAAACGTGCTATGCTCTCCTTAGCCAGGACGATGGCGTCCTTCAGCTCATCGGGCACGGCACGCTCAGCCGCATCCATCTCTTCAGTGCTGACGCTGAGTGCCGACAGCTCCACGTGGTCGAACTTCTTCTCCAGCTCAAGTACAGCCTTGTCACCGCCACTGCGCACACTGTCGATAATGTCCTGCACCGCACCAAACAGCCGCCGCGTGTCCATCAGCGGACGCTTCAGTATCTCGTCCCACTCGTTTCTCTCGGGGTATGCGTATCTCTCCATCTGTCTCTGTCCTCCATGTTCAGGGTGTCACACAATCATCTTCTCTATGGGAATGACAAGTATGCCCTGTGCTCCCAGAGCCTTCAGCTTGCCAATGATTTCCCAGAAGCGTTCCTCGTCGAGCACGGTGTGCACGGAGCACCACCCAGGCGTTGCCAGCGGCATCACCGTGGGGCTCTTCATACCGGGCAGTACAGCCAAGATATCGTCGAGACGCTCCTTGGGGGCGTTCATCAGTACATACTTCTTATCCTCGGCTGCGCGGACAGCAGCGAAGCGGAACAGTAGCTCGTCGAGCACGCTGCGCTTCTCCTCGCTCATGTTCTTGCAGCCGATGAGCAGTGCCTCGGACTGCATGACCGTCTCGACTTCCTTCAGATTGTTGCTGACCAGCGTGGAACCGGAGCTTACGATGTCGAAGATGGCATCTGCCAGACCTATTCCCGGAGAAATCTCCACAGAACCATTGATGACGTGTATGTCCGCACACACGCTGTGCTCGTCGAGATAGCGGCGCAGTATGGCAGGGTATGACGTGGCAATCTTCTTGCCGTCGAACCAGTGCACGCCGTCGTAGTCTGCCGACTTGGGCACAGCCAGCGACAGCCGGCAACGGCTGAAGCCGAGTCGCTGAATCAACTCTGCATCCTCCTGACGCTCGACAAACTCGTTCTCACCAACCACGCCTATGTCTGCAACACCGCTTGCAACTGTCTGTGGTATGTCATCATCGCGCAGGAAGAGCACCTCCAGCGGGAAGTTGGCGGCTTGTACCAGCAGCGTCCGCTTGCTCGGGTTCAGCTTGATGCCTGCCTCACTGAGTAGCGACATCGTCTCATCGTATAGTCTGCCTTTCGACTGAACTGCTATTCGCAACATAATCTTTCTCTCCGTATTTATTCAGTTCTTCATATTGTTGTTTCTCTGTTTTCTATCCCCGTCGCAGCGAACGTAGCTAACAAAAAAAGAGACCTGCCGTCTGGAATGTCGGCAAGCCTCTTCTTGTTGTGTGCGTGTCTTCGCTATGTTTAGCATTGATGTGTCAGCATACACACGCGCCACCTGCCTGCCGGATATCCTCGTCAGGATGATGATGATGGTGGTGGTGTCGGAACACAATCTTGCTCATTTCGTTCTCTGTCTCTTTCGGTGCAACACTCTCAGTGGTTGTGTCGGCAAAGGTACGCACCGATTCTGACAAATCAAAACATTTATGCCTGTGTTTTATACAAAATGCTGACAAAAACGTCTTTTTCGTGACAGTACGTCCAAGGTTCTATGAACGTTCAGCCACAGTTCTGTGGACGTTCAGCCAGAGATCCTATGGACGTACAGCCACAAATCCGTGGACGTTCAGCCATGGAAGCACTAATTTTCAGTGTATTGCAGCAGCATCGGGCAACACTATCCAAAGACATCCGCCACAATGTACGCCCTCGTCCGACAAGTATGGATTGTAATGTAAAAAGGGCAGAAAGCCTGATGCTCTCTGCCCTCCATACTTGTATTGGCGTTATCGGCATCTGCCGCTCACGACGGATATCCGTCATGGTGCAGTGCCGCAGCTGCGTCACTTGAAGATTCTCGGTGCGAAATCTGCCAAGTACTTGCGCCAGTTTCGCCAGATGTGGCCACCGTCGGTCTCGACATACACATAAGGATAGTTCTTGCTGTCGAGCTTAGCACGGAAGTCCTTGTTGCTGTTGTAGAGGAAGTCGGAGTTGCCTATTGCCACGTAGAACAGCGACGGACGGTTCTTGCTGCTGAACAGTGCGTCGAGCTTAGTGTCGAAGTTCTGATAGATGGGGCTGACTTTGGCGTCGGTCACACCAATGGCTGCGCTGAACAGACCTACACTGCTGAACTTGTCAGGATAATTGCAGCTGATGTACAGGCTGTGGAAGCCGCCCATCGACAGTCCGGCAATGGCACGTCCCTTCTTGTTGGCCTGTGTGCGATAGGTCTTGTCGATGAAGTTGATGATTTCGGGGAATGCTGTCTCGAACGAGCCTTCCATGGTCTTGGGCAGACTCATCGTCGGCACTGTCAAGCCCTCAGAGCCTTCGCCCGGAGCTGCTTCCATGGCGAGGTTGCCGTTTGTCATCACGACAATCATTGGTGTTGCCTTGCCCTGTGCAATCAAGTTATCGAGAATCTGCGAAGCACGACCCTGTGTGTACCATGCTTCCTCGTCACCACCGATGCCGTGCAACAGGTAGAGCACAGGATATCTCTTCCCACTTGTCTCATAACCTGCCGGAGTGTAGACCGTCATGCGGCGGTCCTTGTTCTCTGCCTGGCTGTGGTACCATATCTTCGACACTGTTCCGTGGGGCACATCCTGCACCTTATACAGGTCGACAATCGGGTCACCGTCGACATAGAGAATGTTGCTCACTGTCGACACGTCGCGGTTCAGGTAGACGTTGTTCATGTCGACCATGGTCTTGCCGTCAACTATGAACGAGTAGGTGTACATCTCCGGAGCCACTGGTTCGGGCGTGGTGTATTCCCACAGGCTGTCCTTGTCGATGAGGTCTGCCTGTCCTGTAGCATCGACAGTGCCGCGTCCCGGAATCTCTACCTTGCGTGTAGGCAGGAAGTCGCCCGTAACCTTTACCGTCACTGCCTTGGGGGCAACGAAGCGGAATGTCACTGTCTTGTCAGGATTGATCTCTGGTGACTTCACGCTGGCGCGTCCCCACAGAGCCTGCTGTGCATGTGCCGCCGTGATGCCCATTGTCAGCATCAGAGCCGCTGTTATGAAGTATGTCTTTCTCATTTCTTTATGTCTTCTATGCTTGTGTTGTTATACCTTATTATATATATGTTTGCGTGCGTTCACTTGAAGAGCCTCGGAGCGAAGATGCTGAGGTAGTAACGCCAGTTGCGCCAGATGTGACCGCCATCGGTCTCGATGTACTCGAAGGGATAGTTGTGCTGGGTCATGTACTCGCGCAGCTGGTCAACGCCCTGCTTCACGAAGTCGGTCTTGCCGCAACAAATCATGTAGAGTGACGGACGGTTCTTGGCTGAGAACTGTGTTGCCATCTTGCCGTCGAAGTCGGTATAGACATCGGTTGTGTACTGCTGGTTGTTGCTGCTGAGGCTGCCGCCAACGCTGGCACCGCTGAACAGACCTACATAGCCGAACATCGTTGGGTAGTACTTCGATATGTTCTCGGAGTGGAAGCTTCCCATCGACAGACCTGCAATGGCACGATGACCCTTGTCCTTATAGGTGCGGAAGTTCTTCTCGATGAAGCTTACCACCTCGGGGAAGTGCAGCTCGAAGGCTGCTTCCTTAGTCTGCACGCGGCTGCCACCGCCCATCGACGGCTGCTTGTATCCTTCGGTGCTCTCGCCCGGAGCTGCTGTCTGCCATGCATTGCCGTTGGTCATGACGACAATCATAGGTTCAGCCTGTCCGCTGGCAATCAGGTTATCGAGTATCTGTGTCGTACGTCCCTGGGTGTACCATGCTTCCTCGTCGCCACCGGCACCATGAAGCAGATAGAACACGGGATAACGCTTGCCGCTGGTCTCATAGCCTGCTGGAGTGTAGACCGTCACACGGCGGTCGGTGCCAATCACATCGCTGTGATACCACATCTTGCGGACTGTTCCGTGCTTCACGTTGTTGACAGAGTACAAGTCACCCTTGTCGCCGCTGTCCTTCTTGATGATGAAGTAGTTGGTGATTGTAGCCACGTCGCGGTTGATGTAGACGTTGGCGGGGTCGGTGGTCTTCACACCGTCAACGACGAACGTGTAGGTGTAGTAGTTGCTCTCCAGCGGTTGGGGTGTTGTGAACTCCCACACGCCGTCTTTCTCGACAAGGTCGGCAGTGCCGGCTGTCGCCATCTTGCCAAAGTTAGGAACTTCTGTTATAGCCTCGGGCAGGAAGTCGCCGGTGATCTGCACCCTCACAGCCTTGGGATCTTGATAGCGGAACGTAACGGTGTTGTCCGCATTCACTTCGGGAGACTTGATTGATGCGCCTCCCCACAGTGCCTGCTGTGCCTGTACGGACAATGCCGCAGAGAACAAGCAAGCTGTCAATAGCAGTTTTTTCATGTATTTGATATTTAGTTATTTGAATTCTGTTGTCTCAAACCAAGGAAACCAGCGTCTCAAAGGTAGGAAAAGTTCTCCTACATACGCAAAAAACGTGTGGACATATTTTGTTCTCCACAAACATGTCCACACGCAATCCGTATCAGGAAGCTTCTATGACGAAGCTTATTTGTATTCGCTCCAGCTCTTTATTGCCAGGTCGTCGGGCGTCAGTGTGCAGAATGCGTTGATGAACGCACTTGCCAGACGGGCGTTGGTGATAAGAGGAACATTGAGGTCGATGGCAGCACGGCGTATCTTGTAGCCATTGTCCAGTTCACCCGCAGAGAGATTCTTCGGGATGTTGACCACCATGTCTATCTGCTTTTGATGAAGCATGCTCAATGCCTGCGGCTCTTTCTCCTCGCTTGGCCAGTAGACCAGCGTGTTCTCAATGCCATTGTCGTTGAGGAACTTGCTTGTGCCTCCAGTAGCATACAGCTTGTATCCCTTCTGCTGAAGCATCTTTGCTGCCGACAACATGTCGACCTTCTGCTTCATCGTGCCGGTAGACAGCAGTATGTTCTTCTTAGGTATGCGGTAGCCGACAGACAGCATAGCCTTGAGCAGTGCACTCGACGTGTCTGCACCTATACAGCCGACCTCACCTGTCGATGCCATGTCGACACCGAGCACTGGGTCTGCCTTCTGCAGACGGTTGAACGAGAACTGCGAAGCCTTGATGCCGACGTAGTCGAGGTCGAACAGGTTCTTGTCGGGCTTCTGCACCGGAATGCCAAGCATTATCTTTGTTGCAAGCTCAATGAGGTTAATCTTGAGCACCTTGCTGACGAACGGGAAGCTGCGCGATGCACGCAGGTTGCACTCGATGACCTTGATGTCGTTGTCGCGTGCCAGGTACTGTATGTTGAACGGTCCGGAGATGTTCAGCTCGTGGGCAATCTGCCGGCTTATGCGCTTTATGCGACGCACGGTCTCAACGTAGAGTTTCTGTGGCGGGAACTGTATGGTTGCATCACCGGAGTGTACACCGGCAAACTCTATGTGCTCGGATATGGCGTAGGCAATGACCTCACCGTCCTTTGCCACAGCATCCATCTCCACCTCCTTGGCATGTTCCATGAACTTGCTGATGACCACAGGGTGCTTCTTCGACACGTTTGCCGCCAGCTTCAGGAAGCGTTCCAACTCGTCGTTGTTGGAGCAGACGTTCATGGCTGCGCCGGAAAGCACATACGATGGGCGCACCAGTACGGGGAATCCCACCTTGTCGACGAAGGCCTTGACATCGTCCATCGATGTCAGTGCACTCCATTCAGGCTGGTCCACTCCGATGCGGTCGAGCATCTCCGAGAACTTGTCGCGGTCTTCGGCATTGTCAATGCTGTGTGCGTCGGTGCCGAGGATAGGAATGTTCTCCCCGTCAAGACGCATCGCGAGGTTATTCGGTATCTGTCCGCCGGTGGAGACAATCACGCCGTGCGGCTGTTCGTAGTCCAGGATGTCGAGCACACGCTCAAACGTCAGCTCGTCGAAGTACAGACGGTCGCACATGTCGTAGTCCGTCGACACGGTCTCAGGATTGTAGTTTATCATGACGCTGCGGTAGCCGGCGTCGCGTATGGTGTTCAGTGCCTGCACGCCGCACCAGTCGAACTCAACCGATGAGCCAATGCGGTAAGCTCCCGAACCGAGTACCACCACCGAGCGATGGTCGTTCTCATATGTCACGTCATTGGCTGTGCCGCTGTACGTGAGGTACAGATAGTTGGTCTGTGCCGGATACTCGGCTGCCAGTGTATCAATCTGCTTGACCACGGGGACGATGCCCAAGCCCTTGCGATAACGGCGAACATCCAGCACGCCGTCGTCCATATCTTCCTCCAGACCAATGGCACGCGCAATCTGGAAGTCGCTGAAGCCATACACCTTTGCACGACGCAGCAGGTCGGCAGGCAGGTCGGTCAGCAGCGAGTGGTTGTTGCCCCACTTGTGCAGCTCGATGCTGACGTTCATTATGTTCATCAGCTTGTCGAGGAACCAGCGGTCTATCTTCGTCAGTTCGTGGATGTGGTCGACGGTGTAGCCTGCACGCAGTGCCTTCGAGATGACCATGATGCGCTTGTCCGTAGGCTCACACAGAGCCTTGTCGATATTGGGAATCTCCAGCTCCTTGTTCTCTGTGAAGCCGTGCAGTCCCTGTCCTATCATGCGTATACCCTTCTGTATCGCCTCCTCAAACGTACGGCCTATAGCCATAACCTCTCCTACCGACTTCATGCTCGAGCCCAACTCGCGGTCCACACCACGGAACTTGCTCAAGTCCCAACGCGGAATCTTGCAGACTACATAGTCAAGCATAGGCTCGAAGAACGCCGACGTTGTCTTGGTGACAGAGTTCTTCAGTTCGAAGAGTCCGTAGCCCAAGCCCAGCTTGGCTGCCACGAATGCCAGAGGATAGCCTGTGGCCTTCGATGCCAGTGCCGACGAACGGCTCAGACGGGCGTTCACCTCGATGACGCGATAGTCCTCACTTGACGGGTCGTAGGCAAACTGCACGTTGCACTCGCCCACGATGCCTATATGTCGGATGATTCTTATTGACAGTTCGCGCAGTTTGTGATAGTCGGTGTTGCTCAGTGTCTGCGACGGGGCAATGACTATAGACTCACCGGTGTGTATGCCCAGCGGGTCGAAGTTCTCCATGTTGCAGACGGTGATGCAGTTGTCGTACTTGTCGCGCACGACCTCATACTCAATCTCTTTCCATCCGCGCAACGACTTCTCCACCAGCACCTGCGGTGAGAACGAGAACGCCTTCTCAAGCAGTACGTCCAACTCTGCCTGGTTATCGGCAAAGCCGGAACCCAGTCCGCCAAGAGCATAGGCGGCACGTACGATGACGGGATAGCCCAGGTCGCTTGCAGCCTTGCGTGCATCTTCTGCATTCTCGCATGCCTCACTCTTTATGGTCTTGACGTTTATCTCATTCAGGCGCTCCACGAAGAACTCGCGGTCTTCGGTGTCGATGATGGCCTGCACCGGAGTGCCGAGCACCTGTACGTTGTATTTCTCCAGAACCTTGTTGCGATACAGCTCCACGCCGCAGTTCAGGGCGGTCTGTCCGCCGAATGCCAGCAGTATGCCGTCCGGACGTTCCTTCTCGATGACCTTCTCAACGAAGTAAGGTGTCACCGGCAGGAAGTATATCTGGTCTGCCACGCCCTCGCTGGTCTGCACTGTTGCGATGTTTGGGTTGATGAGGATAGAATAGATGCCCTCTTCCCTTAATGCCTTCAGTGCCTGCGAACCTGAATAGTCGAACTCTCCGGCTTCGCCAATCTTCAGTGCACCCGAACCTAACAGGAGCACTTTCTTTATTGCATTCTCTTTCATTTCTTCAAGTCCTCCAAAGATTTTAGTGTAACATACCGACAAAGTCGTCAAACATGAACAGCGTGTCCGTTGGTCCGCCGCATGCCTCCGGATGGAACTGCACCGAGTACCATGGGTGTGCGGTATTCTCTATGCCTTCGTTGGAACCGTCGTTCATGTTCACGAACAGCGGCTTCCACTCGCCGGTCAGAGTATTGTTGTCCACAGCGTAACCATGGTTCTGCGATGTGATGAAGCACTGTGTTGTGCCCACCTTGCGCACCGGCTGGTTCTGGCTGCGGTGTCCGTATTTCAGTTTGTAGATGTTTGCTCCGGCAGCCTTGCCAAGCAGCTGGTTGCCCATGCAGATGCCGAATATCGGCAGTGTGGAGTTCTGCATTGCCGTGCGTATGTTCTCTACAGCAGCGCCACAGTTGTTTGGATCGCCGGGACCGTTGCTGATGAACAGTCCGTCAAACTGCAGGTTGTTGAAGTCATAGTTCCATGGCACGCGTATCAGTTCCACATCTCTCTTGATGAGGCTGCGCAGGATGTTGGCCTTCACACCACAGTCCATCAGCACCACGCGCTTGCGTCCGCCGCGCACTGCCTCTATAGCCTTGTTGACCTCTTCATGCGGAGCATATGCACTGACGTGCGTACATTCGTCGCCGGCATATATCATCACCTCCTTGCAGCTCACCAGGTCCACATAGTTGACTGCATCGTACGACGGGAACTTGTAACCCTCTATCTGCTCCTCATCCTCATCGAAAGCCAGACGGCCCATCATCACGCCACGCTCGCGAAGAGTCTTCGTCAGCTCGCGTGTGTCAACGCCTGTCACACCGGGTATGTGCTCGCGCTTGAGCCAGTCACCCAAGCTCTCCACCGCATTCCAGTGGCTGTAGTTCTCAGAGTAGTCGCTTACAATCAGTGCTTCCGGGTAGATCTTGCCGCTCTCCATGAAGTCCTGTATGCCATTCTTTGCACATGTGAATGGCGGTACGCCATAATTGCCGACCAGCGGATAGGTAAGCGTCATGAGCTGTCCTGCATACGACGGGTCTGTCAAGCTCTCGGGATAGCCCGCCATAGCCGTATTGAACACGACCTCACCGACCACAGGCTTTTCATATCCGAACGACCAACCCTGAAACCGGGTTCCGTTGTCAAGAATAAGGGTTACTTTTCTCATCTCCTATGATATAACTTTTTTTAGTCTCGATGGTACGTGGACGCGAACCCCACACATGTGCTGTTTCGTAGTGGCTGATGCGCATGGTGAACATTCACTCCGAGTTGCAAAAGTAGGGCTTTTTTGCTTCCCCCGCAAACAATGCTATATTATTATTTTGGCAGGCGCACACTCCTATATATAATAAGGAGTAGCGGCTGCGGAAAACGACGTATATAGGTTTCGATCTAAAGGTTTATACCCTTTGACCAACACGTATATAGGCACTGCCGACGATGTTTGTCCCCAAAATCAATTTGCCTGTCCGGGATTGCCATTATATCTTTGGCTCACGAAGTTGTACACCCTATCTCTGTAGAAGCCAATGCTTGTTGGGGAATAACTTTCGGGCAGTTCCTGCCACAGGGTAT